>NZ_CP115670.1:2130116-2434419 GCF_027886475.1 Corynebacterium sp. SCR221107 | reverse complement strand
GGACTGGGATGTTCCGTGACCATTGACGGGGAGACGGTGAGCATCACCACCCCGCATGAAGTCTCTTCCGACGCGGACTTCGATGCCGTGCGGCAACTCCGCGCCTCCGTGTGTGTCCTAGGACCACTGACCGCGCGCTGCGGCCGCGCGGTGGTGGCGCTACCCGGCGGCGATGCCATCGGGTCGCGCCCACTGGATATGCATCAGTCCGGCCTAGAAAAGCTCGGCGCCACCACCCGGATCCACCACGGAGCGGTCGTCGCCGAGGCGGGCGAGCTGCACGGAGCCGAGATCACCTTGGACTTTCCTTCCGTCGGCGCGACGGAAAACATCCTTACCGCTGCGGTTTTGGCGACAGGGCGCACGGTCTTGGACAATGCGGCCCGTGAGCCTGAGATCGTCGACCTGTGTGTGATGCTAAAGGAGATGGGGGCGAAGATTGAGGGTGAGGGCACGTCGACCATCACCATCGACGGGGTGGACACGCTCAGTCCCACCACCCATGAGGTCATCGGGGATCGCATCGTCGCCGGCACCTGGGCCTATGCCGCCGCTATGACTCGTGGCGACATCACGGTCGGTGGCATCGCACCGCGCCACCTGCACCTTCCGCTGGAAAAGTTAAAAGTCGCGGGCGCGGACATCGAAACCTATGAAAACGGCTTCCGCGTGCGGATGGATCATCGCCCGGCGGCGGTGGACTATCAGACGTTGCCTTTCCCAGGATTTCCAACCGACCTGCAGCCGATGGCTATTGGAATCTCCGCTATTGCCGAGGGTTCTTCAGTGATAACTGAAAACATCTTCGAAGCGCGTTTCCGATTCGTCGATGAGATGACGCGCCTGGGTGCCGATGCAACCGTCGACGGGCATCACGTCGTCCTGCGTGGGGTCGAGCAATTGTCCTCGACCAAGGTGTGGTCCTCTGATATCCGTGCGGGTGCCGGACTGGTGCTGGCCGCCCTGTGCGCCGATGGCATCACTGAAGTCCATGACGTCTTCCATATTGACCGCGGGTATCCGCACTTCGTGGAAATCCTGCAAAAACTTGGCGCCGAGATCACCCGCGTATCCGAGTAGCGGGTAGTCGCTTTCCGACGTTGAAAGGTTGTTTACGCGTCAGGCAGTCGCTGTTGTGTCGGCTGCCTTTTTCGTTTTATGGCGTCTGAGCTGGGAATTTGTGTTCGTTGGAGGCTGTGTGTAACTTAGTGCGAGTCGCCGGCGCTGCTGACACAGCCTTGTTTAAAGGATTGTGGTTAGAAGCTGGTGGCAACGAGATGAACATCAGGTTTGACATTGAATTCGATTCGATGGTAGCTTGATCTCTCGGACCGCGTTGAGGTTGTGGATTCACAATTCGCGTCTAATTCGTGTGTTCATGTTGTTTGAGAACTCAATAGTGTACCAATGCACTGGTGAATCACTTTTTTGTGGTTTGCTTTGTTTGGGGAGCAGGGATTGTTTCTTGTGGTGTGTGTTGTTGGTTGGTGTTGGTGTGGCCGGCGAGTAGTTGCTTGCTTGTGAAATATTAATGCTGGTTGATGATGCATGTTGGGGAATGGTTTTTGTTTCTTTGACGTGTTTGTGTGTCGTGTTTTTCCTCGTCGGATGGCGGCACACATGTTTTTTCATCTATTTTTTTGGACAATCATTTTTGCGACACATTTTGTTGTGTTGTGGGCTGGTTGTTTGTTTTTTGTCTGGTTTCAGGCTTTCCTGACCTTTTTGATTCAAGATGTTTTTTCTTGTTTTTTGTGGAGAGTTTGATCCTGGCTCAGGACGAACGCTGGCGGCGTGCTTAACACATGCAAGTCGAACGGAAAGGCCCAGCTTGCTGGGTGCTCGAGTGGCGAACGGGTGAGTAACACGTGGGTGATCTGCCCCTAACTTCGGGATAAGCTTGGGAAACTGGGTCTAATACCGGATAGGACAATCGTTTAGTGTCGGTTGTGGAAAGTTTTTTCGGTTAGGGATGAGCCCGCGGCCTATCAGCTTGTTGGTGGGGTAATGGCCTACCAAGGCGTCGACGGGTAGCCGGCCTGAGAGGGTGGACGGCCACATTGGGACTGAGATACGGCCCAGACTCCTACGGGAGGCAGCAGTGGGGAATATTGCACAATGGGCGCAAGCCTGATGCAGCGACGCCGCGTGGGGGATGACGGCCTTCGGGTTGTAAACCTCTTTCGACAGGGACGAAGCTTTGGTGACGGTACCTGTATAAGAAGCACCGGCTAACTACGTGCCAGCAGCCGCGGTAATACGTAGGGTGCGAGCGTTGTCCGGAATTACTGGGCGTAAAGAGCTCGTAGGTGGTTTGTCGCGTCGTCTGTGAAATTCCGGGGCTTAACTTCGGGCGTGCAGGCGATACGGGCATAACTTGAGTGCTGTAGGGGAGACTGGAATTCCTGGTGTAGCGGTGGAATGCGCAGATATCAGGAGGAACACCGATGGCGAAGGCAGGTCTCTGGGCAGTAACTGACGCTGAGGAGCGAAAGCATGGGGAGCGAACAGGATTAGATACCCTGGTAGTCCATGCCGTAAACGGTGGGCGCTAGGTGTAGGGGTCTTCCACGACTTCTGTGCCGTAGCTAACGCATTAAGCGCCCCGCCTGGGGAGTACGGCCGCAAGGCTAAAACTCAAAGGAATTGACGGGGGCCCGCACAAGCGGCGGAGCATGTGGATTAATTCGATGCAACGCGAAGAACCTTACCTGGGCTTGACATATACAGGACTGGGCCAGAGATGGTCTTTCCCTTTGTGGCTTGTATACAGGTGGTGCATGGTTGTCGTCAGCTCGTGTCGTGAGATGTTGGGTTAAGTCCCGCAACGAGCGCAACCCTTGTCTTATGTTGCCAGCGGTTCGGCCGGGGACTCATGAGAGACTGCCGGGGTTAACTCGGAGGAAGGTGGGGATGACGTCAAATCATCATGCCCCTTATGTCCAGGGCTTCACACATGCTACAATGGTCGGTACAACGCGCTGCGAGCCTGTGAGGGTGAGCGAATCGCTGAAAGCCGGCCTCAGTTCGGATTGGGGTCTGCAACTCGACCCCATGAAGTCGGAGTCGCTAGTAATCGCAGATCAGCAACGCTGCGGTGAATACGTTCCCGGGCCTTGTACACACCGCCCGTCACGTCATGAAAGTTGGTAACACCCGAAGCCCATGGCCTAACCCCTTTGTGGGGAGGGAGTGGTCGAAGGTGGGATCGGCGATTGGGACGAAGTCGTAACAAGGTAGCCGTACCGGAAGGTGCGGCTGGATCACCTCCTTTCTAAGGAGCATATATTTTTTTGTGTTGGTGGCTGGTTAGTCACCATTTGTTTTTTCTAATCCGGGTGGAACACGCCACCCCGACACGAATGTGTGCCACACGGTGGGTGTGGCTGGTGTTGGGGTTTGTGGCATCGACTGGATGATACGCACCACCTTGTGTGTTGCAGTCCTGGTTTTTTGTGTTTCTCAAACTGTGTGTGTTGGTGTGCTGTTGGGTGTCTGGAACATGCATGTGTGTGTTTCTGGTGGCCTTGCTGCTACTGCTGCCTTTTTTTGTGCCTCTTTTTTTGTGGGGTGTGGGTGGTTGGTGGTGGTGGGGTGTGTTGTGTGAGAACTGTATAGTGGACGCGATGTAATTTCATTGTGCCTGCATGACTGTGTGTTGTGTGGGTGGGGTGAGAATTATTATTTTTCTTGTTCTTTGTTTTTAGTATTTTTTGTCTTTGGCAATTTTTTGTGTGTGTGTTGTTTGGTTAAGGGCACACGGTGGATGCCTTGGCAGCTTGAGCTGATGAAGGACGTGTAAGGCTGCGTTAAGCCTCGGGGAGTTGCCAATAAAGCGTTGATCCGAGGATGTCCGAATGGGGAAACCTGGCCGTGGTTATGTGCGGTTACCCACTGGTGAATTCATAGCTGGTGTGGGGGTTACGCGGGGAAGTGAAACATCTCAGTACCCGTAGGAGAAGAAAACAATTGTGATTCTGCTAGTAGTGGCGAGCGAACGTGGATGAGGCTAAACCATGTGCATGTGATACCTGGCAGGGGTTGTGTGTGTGGTGTTGTGGGGTTCAACTGTTCCTGGTCTGCCAGCTGGGTGCGCAATGTCAATGCTGTTAGCGGAAGTGGTTTGGGATGACCTGCCGTAGAGGGTGAGAGTCCCGTACGTGAAGGTGGTGTTGGTTGTGTTGTTGGTGTCCCCGAGTAGCAGCGGGCTCGTGGAATCTGCTGTGAATCTGCCGGGACCACCCGGTAAGCCTAAATACTCAAGTTGACCGATAGCGGAATAGTACCGTGAGGGAATGGTGAAAAGTACCCCGGGAGGGGAGTGAAATAGTACCTGAAACCGTGTGCTTACAATCCGTCAGAGCCTCTGTGTGGGGTGATGGCGTGCCTTTTGAAGAATGAGCCTGCGAGTCAGCGGCATGTCGCGAGGTTAACCCGTGTGGGGTAGTCGTAGCGAAAGCGAATCCTAACGAGGGTGTTTTTAGTGGCATGTTCTGGACCCGAAGCGGGGTGATCTACCCATGGCCAGTGTGAAGCAGCAGTAAGATGCTGTGGAGGCGCGAACCCACTTAGGTTGAAAACTGAGGGGATGAGCTGTGGGTAGGGGTGAAAGGCCAATCAAACTCCGTGATAGCTGGTTCTCCCCGAAATGCATTTAGGTGCAGCGTCGTGTGTTTCTTCCTGGAGGTAGAGCTACTGGTTGGTTGAGCGGGACCACAATCTTAGCAATGTCAGCCAAACTCCGAATGCCAGTGAAGTCAGAATACGGCAGTGAGACTGCGGGGGATAAGCTCCGTTGGTCGAGAGGGAAACAGCCCAGATCGCCGGTTAAGGCCCCTAAGCGTGTACTAAGTGGGAAAGGATGTGGGATCGCGAAGACAGCCAGGAGGTTGGCTTAGAAGCAGCCATCCTTGAAAGAGTGCGTAATAGCTCACTGGTCGAGTGGTTCTGCGCCGACAATGTAGTGGGGCTCAAGTACACCGCCGAAACCGCGGCAATCAACATTTGTTGGTTGGGTAGGGGAGCGTCGTGCACGACGATGAAGCACCTGGGTAACTTGATGGTGTGGAGTGTGTGCGAGTGAGAATGCAGGCATGAGTAACGAATGATATGTGGAAAACATATCCGCCGGATGACTAAGGGTTCCTGGGTTAAGCTAATCTTCCCAGGGTGAGTCGGGACCTAAGGCGAGGCCGACAGGCGTAGTCGATGGACAACCAGTTGATATTCTGGTACCCGTGTATACGCGCCCAATGGTGAATCGGGGATACTAACCACCCACAAGCATCACAATATGCAACTTGTTGTATCTGTGGTGGGCGTGCGTGGGACCTGATCTGGTAGTAGCCAAGTGATGGGGTGACACAGGTTGGTAGCCAAGCCACTTATTGGATTGTGGTGTAAGCGTGTGGCCCGTGATATAGGTAAATCCGTATCACATATAAGGGTAAGGCGTGATGCGTACCCATTGTTGGGGATGTTGGTGATCCTATACTGTCGAGAAAAGCCTCTAGCGAGTGTGTACATGGCCCGTACCCATAACCGACACAGGTGGTCAGGTAGAGAATACTAAGGCGTTCGGGTGAACTGTGGTTAAGGAACTCGGCAAAATGCCCCCGTAACTTCGGGAGAAGGGGGACCACTGCTGGTGACAGACTGATTGAGCTGGTGGTGGTCGCAGAGAATAGAGGGAAGCGACTGTTTATTAAAAACACAGGTCCGTGCGAAAACGTGGAAGTTGATGTATACGGACTGACGCCTGCCCGGTGCTGGAAGGTTAAGAGGACCTGTTAGCACACCCTTGCGGTGCGCGAAGCGGAGAATTTAAGCCCCAGTAAACGGCGGTGGTAACTATAACCATCCTAAGGTAGCGAAATTCCTTGTCGGGTAAGTTCCGACCTGCACGAATGGCGTAACGACTTCCCTGCTGTCTCAACCACAGGCCCGGTGAAATTGCAGTACGAGTAAAGATGCTCGTTACGCGCGGCAGGACGAAAAGACCCCGGGACCTTCACTATAGCTTGGTATTGGTGTTTGGTTCGGTTTGTGTAGGATAGGTGGGAGACGTTGATGCATCATCGCTAGGTGGTGTGGAGTCGCAAGTTGAAATACCACTCTGATCGGATTGAGCACCTCAACCTTGGCCCATGATCTGGGTTGGGGACAGTGCCTGGTGGGTAGTTTAACTGGGGCGGTTGCCTCCTAAAATGTAACGGAGGCGCCCAAAGGTTCCCTCAGCCTGGTTGGCAATCAGGTGTTGAGTGTAAGTGCACAAGGGAGCTTGACTGTGAGAGTGACAGCTCAAGCAGGTACGAAAGTAGGGACTAGTGATCCGGCACCTACGTGTGGAAGTGGTGTCGCTCAACGGATAAAAGGTACCCCGGGGATAACAGGCTGATCTTCCCCAAGAGTCCATATCGACGGGATGGTTTGGCACCTCGATGTCGGCTCGTCGCATCCTGGGGCTGGAGTAGGTCCCAAGGGTTGGGCTGTTCGCCCATTAAAGCGGCACGCGAGCTGGGTTTAGAACGTCGTGAGACAGTTCGGTCTCTATCCGCCGCGCGCGTTGAAACTTGAAGAAGGCTGTCCCTAGTACGAGAGGACCGGGACGGACGTACCTCTAGTGTGCCAGTTGTTACGCCAGTAGCAGCGCTGGTTGGCTACGTACGGAAGGGATAACCGCTGAAAGCATCTAAGCGGGAAGCCTGTTTTAAGATGAGGTTTCATTCGAGGTACCCCACAGACTATGGGGTTGATAGGCCAGAGTTGGAAGCATCGCAAGATGTGCAGACGACTGGTACTAATTAACCAACAAACAACAAACATCCTGCTAAAAACAAAACAACAACAATATCATCGCGTCCACTATGCAGTATCTAACACAACACCAACACCAACAAACAACCTATAGTTCCAACAACACGTGTCGGTGGTCATAGCATTGGGGACACGCCCGGTCCCATTCCGAACCCGGAAGCTAAGCCCAATCACGCTGATGGTACTGCACCCGGGAGGGTGTGGGAGAGTAAGTCACCGCCGACCAAAAACTTCACAACAAAACGGTGAGCACCAAGGAAGAACCCCCTTCCCCGGTGCCCACCGTTTTTTCGCATCACAGACACCCCGTTCGTCGTTTCGACGTATGGCCAAGTACGCTGTATACAACTACGTACAAGGAGTCTTTCTATGAATTCTCTCGCGGCCGCACGCGCTGTCGATTTGCTCAAAATATATGGTTCCGGTGACACCGCCGTCACGGCGCTCAAAGGAATCAATGTGGAGTTCGCAGCGCAGGAGTTTACCGCGATCATGGGTCCTTCGGGATCCGGCAAGTCAACCCTCATGCATTGCATGGCTGGGCTGGATGGCATCAGCCAGGGAGCCGCCTACATCGGGGAAACGGACCTCGCACGCCTCAACGATAAACAGCTCACCAGTTTGCGGCGTGACCGGTTGGGCTTCATTTTCCAAAGCTTCAACCTCGTGCCAACGCTAACAGCTGCTGAAAACATCACTTTGCCCCTAGACATTGCGGGCAAGAAGGTGGATCAGGAGTGGTTTGGTGAGGTCACCCAGCGTCTGGGCCTTACTCCACGCTTAAAGCACCGTCCGGCTGAACTTTCTGGTGGGCAGCAGCAACGCGTTGCTTGCGCCCGCGCGCTGGTCGCGCAGCCCGCGATTATCTTCGGCGATGAGCCAACTGGCAACTTAGATTCCAACTCATCGGCGGAGGTACTTTCCATCCTGCGTACGGCGGTCGATCATGACAAGCAAACCGTCGTGATCGTCACCCATGATCCCCGTGCGGCCTCCTATGCTGATCGGGTCATCTTCCTGGCTGACGGGCGCATCGTTTCCGAGCTTCGTAACCCAACCGTGGATAGTATTTTGCAGACGATGTCCGGAATCGAGGACAAGCAGTGAGCATGGCGCGGTTGAGCATTCGTTCAGTGCTTGCTCATAAGATCAGACTTTTCCTCACCATCATCGCAGTCGTCCTCGGTACTGCCTTCGTGTCCGGCGCGATGATGTTCACCAACTCGCTCAATGCTGTATTCGACAGCGCGGTAGCTGACAACCTCGGCGGGGTCGATGCCGTGGTGTCCTCGGACACCGGGCTCATTCGCACTGAAGAGCTGGAGTCCATCAAAGCCGATCCCGAGCTTGCCAAGGTCAATCTTTATGAATCAACCACCGTGGTTGTGGCGAAGGGGGAAAAGGAGCCACTTCAGGTAGGGGCAGGTAGCTCTGTCCTGCTTCCGTGGTACCCGGTCGAAGACGCTGTGGGCCAGGCCCGGCCGATTATCGATGGTGCGGCGCCAATGGGCGATGCAGAGGTAGCCATCGATGAGGGGTCGGCTCAGGAGTATGGCATCACGGTCGGAGATGAGCTCATCGTGGTCGATCCTGCAGCACAACATCGCTATAGGGTTGCCGGGATCATCGAGAAGGAAGCCGGGGCTACGCATGGCGTGGGCGTATACATGGACGCGGCTGCCTACCAAGCCCGCTATTCCTCGCAATGGGGTGTGCGCTCGCTTTTGGTGGAGGGCGCAACCAAGCACGACGCCGATTTGGTGGAAGCTCTAGGCGCCAACCACCCAACGGTGGTGTTCAAGTCAGCGGCCAGCCTGTCGGAGGAGCTGACCAAGCAAATCCGCCAAGCCTTGAGCTTTGTGAATTACTTCCTCGTTGCCTTTGGCCTCATCGCCTTGCTGGTGGGTACTTTTATCATCGCCAACACTTTCGCGATGTTGGTCGCGCAACGGCTTCGCGAGTTCGCCTTGCTGCGCGCCCTGGGCGTGTCGAAGACCCAGCTGACCGCCTCGGTAGTCGTGGAGGCGCTGATCGTCGGCATTATAGGTTCGGCTCTGGGTGTGGTGGCCGGTCTTGGCCTGGTGCAGCTTATCCAGGCGGTGATGAGCACCATGGGCATGCCGATGGATGCGGCCACCACCGGGCTCGACACCCGTTCGGTACTGATCCCGATCGTGCTGGGAACTGTCGTCACGGTGGTCAGCGCCTGGGCACCGGCCCGGCGAGCCGGAGCCGTACGCCCAGTGGAGGCTATGCGCCAGACGGAGACCGCCGCTGGCAGCTCTTTGAAGGTTCGTACCGTCATCGGGTGCGTGGGGATGCTCGCCGGTATCGTCGTGGTCGCTGTTGCCCTTGGGGCGGAGGATTGGTCGACGAAGAAGGCCGCGATCGGAATCGGCGTGGGTGCATTCCTGTGCATCGTGGGCTTTTTTATGGCGTCTCCTGCTATTTCGATTCCCGTGGTGGGCCTGTTTGGCCGCGTGCTCGGCCTGCCGTTTGGTGCGGTGGGGCAGTTGGCGGCCACCAATTCCCGCCGCAACCCGCGCCGTACGGCGACGACGGCCTTTGCGCTTACGTTGGGCGTGGCTCTTGTGGCCACGATTGGCATGCTGTCGGCAACGATGCGCGCCAGCGTCGATGACATAGTCGACACCGAGGTGGCCGCCGACTTCGTGCTCTCGGGTCCAGGCGATGGCAGCTTCCCGGTGCCTACTGCAGTGCCCGAGGCAGTCCTTCACACCGAGGGCGTGGAGTCGTTGACCCAAATGGCTTATTCCCAGCTCACCATCGACGGGAAGCACTCCCGCGAGTCGCCTGCGCCACAGGTACCGGCGTTCACAAATGTCGCCACCGGCGATGTTTCGCAGGTGATCAACCTCAAGGACGCGGAGGGTTCCTTCGATCTTTCTGCCGAGGGTGTTTTCATCGCGGATAAGGACTTCGCGGCCGCCAACGGGTGGTCCATCGGGCAGGCCTATCCGGTGGTCGGTCTACTAGGAGAAGACCTGGGCCAGGCGACGTTGATCGGAACCTATGGCGCCTCGGCGTTGCTGGGCAATATGCAGCTGTCCGATGCCACGGTTGCTGGGACCGCCCGCGATGCCAGCGAGAACATTATCGCGCTCTTGGTTAGTGGCTCCGATCCCAGCTTGCGGGAAAACCTGGAGCGCACTGTGTCCGAATACCTGGTCGTTCAGGTGCGCACGGCCCAGGAATACGCAGGTGAGCAGGTCGCAAGCATCACTCAGATGCTCAACATTTTGTATGCGCTCCTCGCATTGTCGGTGATCGTGGCCGTGATCGGTATCATCAATACCCTGGCGTTGAATGTGATCGAGCGCCGCCAGGAAATAGGCATGTTGCGTGCCGTCGGTACGCAGCGTGGCCAGATTCGCACGATGATCACCATTGAGTCGGTCCAGATCGCCCTCTACGGCGCGGTCACTGGCATCGTGTTGGGTCTGGGACTCGGCTGGTCCTTCTTGAAGGTCCTTTCCGAGCAAGGCCTCGACACGATCGCCGTGGGGTGGACCATGCTCGGCTGGGTGCTGCTTGGCTCCATCGTGGTCGGCATCATCGCGGCTGTGTGGCCTGCTCGTCAGGCCGCTAAGACCCCGCCACTAGAAGCAATCGCCGACTAATGTCAAACAAGGAAGAGGCCCCTGGTGGGCCTCTTCGTGCTTTCCGACGTCGCCAGCCGCAGCTTGTGAAACAGCGTGTCTAGCCCAGTTGCGCGCCGACATAAACGAGGGCCACCCCGGCCGACACGGTTGCCAACAGATACCCCACACACTGGGCATATTTCTTCGATTTGAGCAGATTACCCAGTTCCTTTGCCAGCGTCGACCACGTCGAGGTGGCACCGGCAAGCCCAGCTACGGCGAAGGCATAAAGGCCGGGAGACAGCGCCTGGGTATTCGCCTTTTCGGTCACGAAGCCCACGATGAGACAAGCGAGCATGTTGGCGGTAAACGTGCCCCACCTGCTGGGCAGCGTCTGGGCTAGGAGATAGCGCGTCATCCCGCCGATCATCCCGCCGGTGGCGACCGCCGCTATGGCAGCCAGGGTCGTGGTCGCCGTCATGCGGCGGCCACCTTGGCGTCGGCAAGCATGTCCCCGAGCCACCAACAAGCGATGCAGGAAGCAACGGTGGCAACACCATAGACGACGCTGCCGACAATGCCTGCTGTGGGCGGCTGCGTCAGTGCCAACCCAAACGAGGAAAAACTCGTAAAACCGCCAAGAAAGCCGGTGCCCCAGAACGCAGGCGGGCGCAGCCTACCCATGAAGAAACTGCCCACGGCGTTGATAACCAACAAAATGACTAGTCCTGGAGCACCGGGAGCAATGAGCCCGAGGCCGAAGCGGGCAAGCGCGCCTATTCCTGCGCCGACGCCAACAATGAGTGCTTGTCCCATGAGAAAGAAGTATAGGAGCGCCTGCATACGCGGCGGTCGAGTGGGCTTTGAAGCCGTGGGAGAAGAATCAAATGGGGAACTTCACACGATGCCCGATCGTGCATAAAACTGCTGGTATAGGCGAGGAAGGGGAGATCGAAGGGCGGCGGCTTCGAGGCGCCACAATTGTTGACATAACCTACAACTTTTCACTGGACCCGTGGGGCATTATTGTGATCTCCATGAGTACGCAGACGACGCCGGCACGTCGATTCGCCCTGAACAAGACCACCGTCTTGGACGTGATTAGCTTCATCGCCCGTTTCTACATGGCTTATATCTGGATTAAGGCGGGTGTGGCCAAACTTGGACACAACATGGACACCGCCCAATCGATCAAGGGCTACGACATCTTCACGGATGCCTGGGCTAACGGGCTTGCGCCACTGGTTGCCCCGCTAGAGATTGCAGGCGGAGTCCTCTTGCTGCTGGGCATCTTCCTGCGTCATTCCGCCATCATCGGCACGATCGTGCTCACCTTGTTCATTATTGGCATCGCCCAGGCCTGGTCGCGGGGCATTGTCACCGACTGTGGCTGCTTCGGCGCCGAAGGGCTCAGTGACGAAGTCGGCATGAACTACTCCAAGACGATCGCACGCGATGTCTTTTACATCGTCCTCATGATGTGGACCTATTTCCGTCCTTTCAAGAAGTTCTCTTTGTACGCCTAACCCCCGCGACGCAATGACCTGCTGCAAACGCCCCGACCATGAATCGGCCTGATTGATGGTGACGGGGTGTTTTTCTTTGCAAAGACATGCGCCGGTGGCCAAAAGGGGTGACAATAGAAGATGGTATGCCCTTTAGAATCACAGCACCTTCCAACGGGCCGATGCGCATGGGCGAGGGTGTTTTTACAAAGGGTGGCAACGTACTCTAAGCGAAGGAGACTTCTATGGCACACCCCCGCGCAGGTCAGGTGGCACTTCCCGAGGATCTGATCGACATTGCAGAGCTGGTCACGGCCTATTACACGCGCACCCCGGACGCTGACAACCCGGATCAGCAGGTGGTGTTTGGCACCTCCGGCCACCGCGGATCCTCGCTCGACACGGCCTTCAATGAGGCGCACATCCTCGCCACCACCCAAGCCATCGTCGACTACCGCGTGGCCAACAACATCGGCGGCCCCGTCTACATCGGCCGCGATACCCACGCCCTGTCCGAGCCGGCGATGATCTCCGCGCTGGAGGTGCTGTTGGCGCACGACATCACCGTGCTTGTCGACGACCGCGGGCGCTACACCCCAACCCCGGCGGTCTCCCATGCCATCCTCGCCCACAATGCCACACTGGCCGGCGGCGTGACGGGCACCGACCCGAAGCGTGCTGACGGCATTGTTATCACCCCATCCCACAACCCGCCGCGCGACGGTGGCTTTAAGTACAACCCGCCAAACGGCGGTCCCGCCGACACCGACGCCACCGACTGGATCGCAGCCCGCGCCAACGATCTCCTGCGCGCAGGGCTTGCCGGTGTGAAGCGCACCAGCGTCGCAGGCGTCCTCGACCCGCGCACCGTCAAGCACAACTACCTCGGCAATTACGTGGCCGACCTGCCGAATGTGGTCAACATCGAGGCCATCCGCAACTCCGGGCTGGCCATCGGCGCGGATCCCATGGGTGGCGCCTCCGTGGACTATTGGGGCGCGATCGGGGAGACCCACGGGCTCAACCTCACCGTGGTCAACCCGCTGGTGGATGCCACCTGGCGGTTCATGACGCTGGATACCGATGGCAAGATCCGAATGGACTGCTCCTCGCCAAACTCCATGGCCTCACTTGTTCACAATCGCGACAAGTACGACATCGCCACCGGCAACGACGCCGACGCTGACCGCCATGGCATCGTCACCCCCGACGCGGGTCTGATGAACCCGAACCACTACCTCGCCGTAGCCATCGACTACCTGTTTGCCCACCGCCCGGGATGGGCGGCGGACACGGCCGTGGGCAAGACCCTGGTGTCCTCCTCCATGATCGATCGCGTGGTGGCCAACCTAGGCCGCACGCTTGTGGAGGTGCCGGTGGGCTTCAAGTGGTTCGTGCCAGGCCTCATCGACGGCTCCGTCGGCTTTGGCGGCGAGGAATCCGCAGGCGCCTCCTTCCTTCGTCACGATGGCACAGTCTGGTCGACGGACAAGGATGGCATTATCCTCGACCTGCTGGCTTCCGAGATCACAGCCGTGACCGGAAAGACCCCGTCCGCCCGCTACGCGGAACTGGCCGCCACCTATGGCGCGCCAGCCTATGCGCGTACGGATGCCGAGGCTAATCGCGAGCAGAAGGCGATCTTGAAGGCGCTGTCGCCGGAGCAGGTCACGGCCACCACCTTGGCCGGCGAGCCGATTGTGGCCAAGTTGACGCAGGCGCCGGGCAACGGCGCCGCGATCGGTGGACTCAAGGTCACCACCGAAAATGCTTGGTTCGCGGCTCGTCCTTCCGGCACGGAGGACAAGTACAAGATCTACGCGGAGTCCTTCCGTGGCGAAGATCACCTACAGGAGGTTCAGGCTGCGGCTCAGGCCTTGGTATCTGAGGTTCTCCAAGGTGGCGGCGCTTAAAGCCGAGGTTAAAGGAAATCTCTTGGGGCGGTAACTTGAATCAACCGAAAGTTTATGTTGATATAACATCACAAACTTTCGGTTGATTGATGTCGCCCTCTTTTATTGAGGGAGCAGGGTCTACTAGAGTGCAAGGCGTGGCTGGCAATACTTCTCAATCTCGCGCGTGCATCAGGCGTTGGCAGATAGGGGAGATCATTGGCTTCCTATCCCGCTACGGGTTGGCCGCGGTTTGGCTGGTTGCCGGGTTTGAGAAAATCAAACAGGGAACCGTACATACTGCACAATCCGTGGAGGCGTACGAGATCTTTGGTAAGGAATTTTCGCTTGCTATCGCACAGGTGATAGGTCCGCTGGAGATCGCCGGGGCATTCCTGCTTATAGCGGGGATTTTCCTGCGCAAGTCCGGCTGGCTCTCGGCTGTGGTGCTGGTGCTGTTTATTATCGGCATCTCGCAAGCCTGGGTGCGCGGGCTGACCATTGACTGTGGTTGCTTCGGCGAGAAGGCCACGCCCGATGGTGCAGGCATGGACTATCTGCGCACCATCTTGCGCGATGTAGTCCTCATCTTCATGTCGATATGGACGGCCTATCGCCCCTACCGGAGGTTTGCGCTTTATCCATGACCCAGATGTCCTACCGATTAACGATAAGATTATGTGCCGTGGATGGGCACCCGACCCAAGTCCCCACTAGAGGATGGATTGATGAGCAACAAAATTAAAAACCCAAATGAGAAGTCCAATAGCTTCCTATGGGCGCTGCTGGCCCTGGTGGTCGTCGTCGCCGCGGTGGTCGCCTACATTGTGATCAACGGCAAGGAGGCTGCCAACAGCGAGTATGCGGATCGGCCTAAGGAGGATGTCTCCTTCGAGGTAACAGCCGAGGATTCCACCATTACCCTGGCTTCCGCCAACGCTGCTGCCGACGCGGCCAAGATCGACCTGTATGAGGACTACTCCTGCCCCCACTGCTCTGAGTTGGCCATCGCTACCGACGCTGACATGAAGACGGCCCTCGAGGACGGCACGATCGTGGTGACCATCCACCCGCTGAACTTCCTCGATCGTGGCGCTGAGGAGGGCAACTCCACCCGTGCCGGCACCGCAGCTACTCTTGTTGCCAAGTCTGGCGATGCCAAGGCTTATTGGAACTTCCGCTCCCTGCTCATGACCGATCAGGAGGAGATCTACGGACAGTGGGACAACGCCAAGTTCGGCGAGATTGCGGGCGTGTACGGCGCAAATGAGGACACCGTTAACAAGATTAAGGACGGCTCCGAGATGGCGACCTTCCGCGACTACGCAACTAAGAATGCCGATCACCTCACCGAGGTAGGTGGCCAGGTTTCCTCCCCGCGCGTTTTCATCGACGGCACCGAGGTCACCTCGAGCCTTGAGACGTGGGTTGAGCAGGCGACGGCCTAATTGGTCCGTAGCTGTTCTTGCTGACCCCAGCGCAGAACCTTCCGGAGGGTGGGTTCTGCGCTTTTTTGCTTTCCTTGCGGCTCTGCGATCTGTAGCGGCTGGAATTCGCATCGTTAGATGCTTGGGGCGACCATCGCAAAACGTTGGTGACCTGCCGTTTTGTTTTTCTTCCGAGGGGCACGTAATATGTCCCATGCAAGCGCAAAGCGCACTGCATTACTTCGGGGCTATGGCGCAGCTGGTAGCGCATCACACTGGCAGTGTGGGGGTCACGGGTTCGAATCCCGTTAGCTCCACCGAAGAAGAAACCCTCAGTCCACCGGGCTGGGGGTTTCGTCATTTTCTTTGCCAAGGCCGCACTCCCGCATAAAATGACACCGGCTCCGGGAATGTCAGTGACATGTGTGGAACGGCTGGGCCTGCGGCCGCAATGGCACTTAAACGTTTCTTCATGCGGGGATAGTGGTCGTCGGCAAGCGAATACTCGGCTTGGGCTAACCCTAAAAGGGGCAATGCATGCCCGTAAAACGGGCAAAGCAAACACAATCAGGCTAGCAAGTGTCACAATTGAACCATGACTTACGTTGAAGGCAACGACCCAATCACCATCCTTGACGAGCAGCAGATCTGGGAGTTTCTGGGAACGCAGTCGCTCGGGCGCATCGTGGTGCGTCGCAAGGATGACATGGATATTTTCCCCGTGAACTATGTGGTCAGCGAAGGGGCTGTCTATTTCCGCACGGGCGAGGGCAACAAGCTGTTTAGCCTCGCGCTCAATGCCGATGTTCTTTTCGAGGTCGACCACGTTGCGGGGGAGGAGGCATGGTCGGTGGTACTCAAGGGCGATGCCGCCACCGTGACTGATTTCGATGAAATTCAGCGTGCAGACGAACTGCCGCTGAAGCCGTGGGTGCCTACCTTGAAATACAACTGGGTGCGCGTGAGCCCGAAGACCATGTCGGGGCGCCACTTCGACCTGGGTGATGAGCCGGAACGCTACTAAACCACGAAGAGATAACAATGGAGTCCGCCGACGGTGCCACGTGTGGGAGTTTTTCCGCGAGCCGCGCTTGAGGCGGACTATTTTGGTTAGACGTGAACTCAATCGAGGTGTTTATCAAGCGCCCCACTGGACCATCGGCTGCCCAGTGTGAGGCGGCCGGGCTTGCCTGGCTCGGGGAGTCCGGAGGGCCGGTAGCCGAGGTGGTGGATGTTGCCGAGGGATATCTGGCGACGAAGCGGGTGCAGCCGTGCGATCCTACGGGGGAGGCGGCGTTCGAGGCAGGCCGCGAGCTGGCCCGGATCCATGCCCAGGGCGCGCCCGCCTACGGCAGCCCACCGGCTGGTTGGGAGGGGCCGAATTACATCGGAACCCAGACCCAACCTTGTGAGCCCACCGCCGATTGGTGGGAGTTTTATGCCACGCAGCGGGTCGAGGTGTTCCTCGAGCGCGCAGTTGCGGTGGGAAACCTCCTACCCGATGACGCGGCACGGCTCAGCCAGCTTCTTTCCCGCCTCGGCGAAAAACAGGCCGCCGAGCAGGCTTTTACTTCCGGGTTCAGCCACCAGCCAAGCCGGATCCACGGCGACCTGTGGGCAGGAAACCTGCTGTTTACGACCCAGGGTGCGGTATTTATCGATCCGGCGGCCCACGGCGGGCACCCCCTGACCGATCTAGCCATGCTCGATCTTTTTGGCTGCCCATTCCAGGAGGCCGTTTTTGCGGGATACGAGGCGCAATCAGGGCTTCCCGGCGGCTGGCGTGCCCACCTACCCCTGCACCAATTGCACCCGCTGGCGGTACATGCGGTGACGCATGGGCCGGGGTATGCCCGCGAGCTGGTTGCGTGTGCGCGCAGGGTGGAAAGGACCTTCCTCGGTTGAGCGCCTTAAAAGGCAAAAAGACAAAAGGCAAAAAGGCAAAAAGACTAGGCCTTCCACCACGTATCCTGCGGGGTGACGGGCAAATGCCGCTTGTGCTGTCCCACTTTCCACAGGTGCTCGATGCGTTCGCGGGCGGCTGGGGTGACCTCTCCGGTTGCCTCGATGTAGTTGTCGATCTCGGGGTAGGTCACGCCGAGCGCAACCTCGTCGGGCAGCGCCGGGCGGTCTTCCTCAAGGTCGGCGGTGGGTACCTTCTTCCATGTGGACTCCGGTGCACCAAGGTGTGCCAGCAGTGCCGCTCCCTGGCGCTTGGACAGGCCGAACAAAGGAAGGATATCCGCGCCGCCGTCGCCGAACTTGGTGAAGAAGCCGGTGACGTTCTCGGCGGCGTGGTCGGTGCCGATGACGAGCAGACCCTTCTCCCCGGCCAGCGCGTATTGGGCGACCATGCGCTGCCGGGCTTTGATATTGCCCTTGTTGAAGTCGCTGAGCTTGTCCACACCTAGCGCCGTCGCGGTGGCCTTCTCGGCTGCATCGGAGGCTTCCTTGATGTTGATCACCACGCTGTGATCGGGGCGAATGAACTGCAACGAAGTCTGTGCATCGGCCTCATCGGCCTGGATGCCGTAGGGAAGGCGGATGGCGTAAAAGGTGACGTTGATTCCCTCGGCGCGCAGCTTCTCTACGGCCAGTTGCGCGAGCCTGCCTGCCAGGGTGGAATCCTGCCCGCCGGAAATGCCCAGGGCGAAGCCTTTGGTGCCGGTGGCACGCACGTAGTCGGCGAGGAATTCCACGCGTGCCGCCACCTCGGCCGCTGGGTCGATGGCGGGCTTGGTTTCTAGCGCTTCGATGATTTTTGCTTGCAAGTGGGACGTAGTAGTCATGGCACCTATCCTAGATGGAATTTCTATTAGGCAACAGGGTCGCGCAAGGAGGGGCGGCCATTGCTTTCCGACGTCCACCGGGAAGGACTGCCATCCGCCGTCATCCGTCCCGCTCGCTTCGTACCGCATGAGGTGGCGAGTAGGAAATGATGAGCAAGCGGTGTGGACAATGGTTTGGCATTTGAATGCGTTGTGTTATAACATAGCTTTTCGTGTCGTGGCTGGCTGCCTCGCCGCATTTGGCGGGTGGATAGCCGCCACTGTTTAAACCAGCAAGGTCTTTTTCACCTTGCTGCTGGGATTTTAAAGAAAGGAGCGCCCGATGAAGGTCCGCAAGTCCCTTCGGTCGCTGAAGAACAAGCCGGGCGCTCAGGTCGTGCGTCGCCGTGGCAAGGTCTACGTGATCAACAAGAAGGAGCCTCGTTTCAAGGCTCGCCAGGGCTAATCTCTTTACCTGAGATTTTTCGCTGGATTTTAAGGCACCCGTTTCCCTTATGTAGGGGAGGCGGGTGCCTTGGCATGTCCGGACTTTTCAAGTGTCGTTGCGGGCTTTGGGGGAAGTTGCATGAAGACCCAGTCGGAATTGGCATTGGCGGAAACCGGCTGTGTCTGCATCGCTGTGAGTGCACACTCGGGACTGGGGCTGGTGGGGGTGAGCCGGACTGCCTTGATTAATGGGGGAGGCGGAGGGGGAGGGAATAAAAAGGCAAGCGCGTGCTCGGCGGTGGGGTTTAGTGCGTGTCAGGTAGGTGTAAAGAGTCCGCTCTTGACGTCTGGGGGGTCTGGCCATCCGGGCGGGGTTCAGGGTGGAAGTGGTCACAAAGTGTGGCTGAAGTTGAGTAATTCACAGATTTCAGCGATGTGATTCTAAAACCGCAGGATGGGGAAAACCAGGAGTCACAAAGTTGTGATTTGGCTGAGTTCTTCGGCTCAAGATGTAGGGTTGGGATGAAAGGTGTGCTGGGGATATGTGGGCGAGAGCCACAATATATAGGGTCGGTTGCGGGAAATTGGCACAAAGTATAGTGTCTATCTCAGTCGCCACGAACACCGCGTGAAGCTTTGTAGGACTTGCTAAATCAACCGCGAGGATCATAGAAAGCCTCACCTGATGCGGCTCCGGGAAGGGTCGTCGCCACGGCTCGTGGACAATCGCCATTGAAAAAGAGTGAGCGGTTGCCTGCCGTGTGGCTCGGAGGGTTCGGGGAGCGAAGTTCCTCGTTTCGGGAAGATGCCGGGCGGGGGAGCGACAAACTTGAAAAGCTGTAATTTCTATCAAAGGGAAGCGCCATGTCGATCACCGTTTACACCAAGCCCGCTTGCGTCCAGTGCAATGCAACCAAGAAGGCTCTGGATCGCGCCGGCCTCGATTACAACCTAGTTGACATCAGCGTCGACGATGAGGCTCGCGACTATGTGATGGCCTTGGGTTACCTCCAGGCTCCGGTCGTTGAGGCTAACGGCGAGCACTGGTCCGGCTTCCGCCCCGAGCGCATTAGCTCGCTTGTCGCACAGGTTGCCTAAGAGGCCCCGCGCTCATCTGGGCCGCTAACCACGGTGCCAGCTATATCAACAAGGCCCTCCCTCGTCGAGAAAACGTTCGTCAGCTGGGGGGGCTCTGCTATGCAAGCTGTGAGCGGGTGGTTCCTGCTCGTGGCTGGCCCCCGGTCGTCGAAAGAAGGTGAGCATCACACATGCTCGTCGTCTATTACTCCTCCGCAACGGGAAACACGCACAGGTTTGTCAAAAAACTGAGTTTGCCCTCGAAGCGGATCCCGATGCGGAAAACTGACCCGGAGCTCATCGTCGATGAGCCTTATGTATTGGTGTGTCCCACCTACGGTGGAGGGGCCTCAATCAGCCACCAAAATACCCGTCCGGTGCCTACCCAGGTCATTCACTTCCTCAATAATGAGCACAATCGATCGCTGATACGCGCGGTGATCGCGGGGGGTAATTCCAACTTCGGAACCGACTTCGGTAAGGCCGGCGACGTCATCGCGGCCAAGTGCAAGGTGCCCTATGTCTATCGCTTCGAGCTATTAGGCACACAGGAGGACGTGGCTATTGTGAAGGCCGGATTAATCGAGAACGCCACGGCGTTGGGACTAGTGCCCCCGCCTGGCGGCGAAGAAGCCCAGCGTATGTCGGCGGGCTCTGCCGAAGTGGCCGCGGGTCACTAGACTTTGCTTCAAGGCTTGTCTCTTACATGACGCCGTGCCAGCTGTAGACGTCGGCAAGCAAAGTAAAACAAGACTTCAAAAAACAACAGAGAAATTACGACAGAAAAGGTGCGTTAGAACACGTGAAGGAGAAAAGCATGAACGTCGGTAGGCTGGTGGCTGAGCCTGCGAGCATCAACGAGCAGCTCGATTATCACGCGCTGAATGCACTGCTGAACCTGTATGACGCCGACGGCAAGATCCAGTTCGACAAGGACCGCGAGGCCGCGAACCAGTACTTCCTGCAGCACGTCAATCAGAACACCGTGTTCTTCCATGACCTGGAAGAAAAGTTCGAATACCTGATCAAGAACAAGTACTATGATCCCGCCGTTGTGGAAAAGTACGACTTCGAGTTCATCAAGGACCTGTTCAAGCAGGCCTATGCGCACAAATTCCGCTTCCCGACGTTCCTCGGCGCCTACAAGTACTACACTTCCTATACGCTGAAGACCTTCGACGGCAGCCGATACCTCGAGCGCTTCGAGGATCGCGTGTGCATGGTCGCGCTGACCCTGGCTGCCGGCGATGAGAAGCTGGCCTCCAACATGGTCGAGGAGATCATGACCGGCCGCTTCCAGCCGGCCACGCCGACCTTCCTTAACTCCGGCAAGGCCCAGCGCGGCGAGCCCGTGTCCTGCTTCCTGCTGCGCATCGAGGACAACATGGAGTCCATCGGTCGCTCCATCAACTCCGCCTTGCAGCTGTCCAAGCGTGGCGGCGGCGTGGCCTTGCTGCTGTCGAACCTGCGTGAGTCCGGCGCGCCTATTAAACACATTGAGAACCAATCCTCCGGCGTCATCCCCGTGATGAAGCTGCTCGAGGACTCGTTCTCCTACGCCAATCAGCTCGGCGCGCGCCAGGGTGCTGGCGCGGTCTACCTCAACGCCCACCACCCCGACATCTTAAGCTTCCTCGACACCAAGCGCGAGAACGCGGACGAGAAGGTGCGCATCAAGACCCTGTCGCTGGGCGTGGTCATCCCGGATATCACCTTCGAGCTGGCCAAGCGCAACGACGACATGTACCTGTTTTCCCCGTACGATGTCGAGCGCGTGTATGGCGTGGCCTTTGCCGATCTGTCCATCACCGAGCATTACGAGGAGATGGTGGAGGATCCGCGGATCCGCAAGAAGAAGATCAACGCGCGCGAGTTCTTCCAGACCATTGCCGAGATTCAGTTCGAGTCCGGCTACCCGTACATCATGTTCGAAGACACCGTCAACAACGCCAACCCGATTGCCGGTCGCGTGAACATGTCCAATCTGTGCTCAGAGATCCTACAGGTCAACACCCCATCCCATTTCAACGAGGACCTGACTTACTCCGAGGTCGGCGAGGACATCTCCTGTAACCTGGGCTCGCTCAACATCGCTAAGACGATGGATTCCCCGGACTTCGCCAGCACCATCGAGACCGCCATTCGTGGCCTGACCGCCGTGTCCGAGCAGACCTCCATCGAGTCCGTGCCCTCCATCAAGAAGGGTAACGAGGCAGCCCACGCCATCGGCCTAGGTCAGATGAACCTGCACGGATACCTTGGGCGCGAGCATATCTTCTATGGTTCCGAGGAGGGCTTGGACTTTACCAACGCCTACTTCGCCGCGGTGCTTTATCAGTGCTTGCGCGCCTCCCACAAGCTCGCAGTGGAGCGCGGCCACGCCTTCGCCGGTTTCGAGGATTCCGACTACGCCAACGGCTCCTACTTCGATCGATTCGACCCGGCGGACTTCGCCCCCAAGACCGAAAAGGTCAAGGCCTTGTTCGAGGCTTCGAGCATTAGCACGCCCACGGCGCAGGAGTGGGCCGAGCTCAAGGCCGCAGTGATGGCCGATGGCATTTTCAACCGCTACCTGCAGGCGGTGCCGCCGACCGGTTCGATCTCCTACATCAACAACTCCACCTCGTCGATTCACCCGATCGCCTCCAAGATCGAGATTCGCAAGGAGGGCAAGATCGGCCGCGTCTACTACCCGGCGCCGCACATGGACAACGACAATCTGGAGTACTACCAGGATGCCTATGAGATCGGCTATGAGAAGGTCATCGACACGTACGCCGTGGCCACCAAGTACGTCGACCAGGGCCTCTCGTTGACCTTGTTCTTCAAGGATTCGGTCACGACCCGCGACATCAACCGCGCACAGATCTATGCCTGGCGCAAGGGAATTAAGACCCTGTACTACATTCGCCTGCGTCAGGTCGCCCTCGAGGGCACCGAGGTCGAGGGCTGCGTCTCCTGCATGCTCTAGGCGCTTGGCGCACCTTAACCCCGACCCGCCCGCGGGCATGGTTGGGGTTAAAGGTTTGCGCACCGTAGGCGTCGGAAAGCAACCCAAGCGGGAAGAGCGAGACCGCTCATGTTAGAAAAACCCGCCTGCGGAATCAGGATTCTGATGCCTCAGGCGGGTTGCTGCGTGTGAGCTGTGGTTTAGCGCTCGCCGAGCTCGGCGTCGATGTGCAGGATGCCGGAACCGGTATCTGCCAGGCGCAGGCGGTCGAGAATCGTCTTGACGGTGGACTCCTCTTCGATCTGCTCGGAGAGGAACTCGTCGATGAGGGCGCGGGAATCATAATCCTTGACGGAGTCGGACAGGATTGCCAGCTCGCGGATCATGCCGGTGATCTTCTGCTCGTGGGCAAGGGATGCCTCGAAAGCTTCGATGGCGGAGGAGACGTCGACCTTCGGCGGGTTGATGTCACCGATCTGTGGGAGGTAGTCGCGGTCGAGCAGGTGAGTGGCGAAAGCCTCTGCGTGGCCCTGCTCCTCCTTGTACTGCTTCTTCATCCACGAAGCCATACCCGTCAGGGAGAGGTCGTCGAGGACATAAGCGAGCTGGAGGTAGACGATGGACGCCTCAAGTTCGGCGGTGACCTGATTGTTCAATGCTGCTGCAAGTTTCTCGTTGATAGCCATACCTGCATGGTAAGGGAGGATTGGCATGGTGTCAGCTATGGTTAGCCCACCATAAGTTGCCTCGTGGCAGCAAGGGTAGCCTACATTTGCTACCAATAAATAGCGTCTGATTGTTAGTAGATAACTATCTAAATGGAGTGCTTGCGACGGTTCTCATGAAAGGTTGCGTGGCTGGAACACGGGTTGATGTAACGAAACCACTGAGGGTGCCCTCACGAAAAATGCGCTCAAAAATGTGACCAAAAACACAAAATCTGCGGCCTGTGGACGGGTGAAAATTGAAGAAAATGCGCGCCGGCATCCCTAAGGAAGGTAGTCTGCCTGTCCATTTAGGGAAGGTGCTTTGGCCCTCAAACTGCGGTATTGTGAGGCGTTAGTGTCGTGGGTGCTGCTGGTACTGCGCCGCTGAAGACCCTTATACGTATTGCTCGCATCCACCGCGCGGAAGGTGGGTTTCGTAGGCAAGCATCAAGGCGGGCCCTATCGCGGTTCAACGACCGTTCACTGACCTTGTCATCATTGTTGGGAAAAGTCGTTGAGGTGCTGAGTTGGGCAGTGTGCGCACGAACCACCTCTGCTGTCATAGCCTTGGCCTGTCACAGACTTAAATGAACATATATATAAAGGTATAGCGCCTCGCGCAGAAAACTATTCAAGGAAGAGATCGGAAGAAACCGCAACCATGGAAAACTACGAATCCTATATCTCCAACCATCCCAAGCCGGTTAGTGCCATTAACTGGAACACCATTCCTGACGAAAAAGACCTCGAAGTCTGGGATCGCCTCACGGGCAATTTCTGGCTGCCGGAGAAGGTGCCGGTGTCTAATGACATCAAGAGCTGGAACACTCTCAATGACCTTGAGAAGCAGACCACTATGCGGGTGTTCACCGGCCTGACCTTGCTGGATACCATCCAGGGCACTGTGGGTGCGGTTTCTATGCTTCCCGACGCAAAGACGCTGCACGAAGAGGCGGTGTATACCAACATCGCTTTTATGGAGTCTGTGCACGCCAAGAGCTACTCCAACATCTTTATGACGCTGGCTTCCACCAAGGAAATTAACGAGGCCTTCCGCTGGTCGGAAGAGAACGAGAATCTCCAGCGCAAGGCAAAGATTATCCTGAGCTACTACGAGGGGGATGATCCCCTCAAACGCAAGGTGGCCTCCACGCTGCTCGAGTCCTTCCTCTTCTATTCCGGCTTCTATCTTCCGATGTACTGGTCGAGCCACGCCAAGCTCACCAATACCGCAGACATTATCCGCCTGATCATCCGTGATGAGGCAGTCCATGGCTACTACATCGGCTACAAGTATCAGGTCGGACTCCAGGAGGAGACGCAGGCGCGCCGCGATGAGCTCAAGGAATATACCTTCGATCTGCTCTTTGATCTATACGCCAACGAGACCCAGTACTCCGAGGATCTCTACGACGATCTGGGGTGGACGGAAGACGTCAAGCGCTTCTTGCGCTACAACGCCAATAAGGCCATGAATAACCTGGGCTACGAAGGATTGTTCCCGGCTGACGAGTGCCGCGTATCGCCGGCGATTCTATCCGCGCTCAGCCCCAATGCGGACGAAAACCACGACTTCTTCTCGGGCTCGGGATCCTCCTATGTTATTGGCAAGGCGGAAAACACCACCGATGAGGACTGGGATTTCTAGCCGTCAAAAGTTAAGGATTGAGGGGGCATTTTCACCGAATCCGACGTGAAAATTACTCCCTTGGCGTGGTTAAACGATGCCGATGTCAAGCGTTTGTTCTTGGCATCGGCATCGTTTCTATTGTGGGAAAAGGGGGATGCCTAAACCAAGAGTGGGGGAGGGGCGTCAAACGACACCGCAGTCAACCTTTAGGTTGATTACTGTTGGGGGCATAGGAGGGGGCACAAACCGGGGGGTTTAGCACCCTTCACAGGCGTCACATTTGTGGTGCCAGTCACTTAAATTCAGGGAAAATGAAGCTGAGGCGCCCACATCGTAAAGGTAATGCTGGCAAAACGTTTCGGAAAACAGTTTTGGCCGGTTAAGCTAGTGACCATCCCAGCCGAAAGTGGCTGGCTTCAAGGCTTATGCTGCCTTAGGATTAGGCAGTGTAAATTTTGGATGCACTCACTCGTTTCTCGCCGAAGGTTTGCTAGCGGGTGAGGGTACCCCTTAGTCAGGAGGATCGTATGACCGCTGTGGCGCCGAGGCTGGAGAATTACTCCGAGCCCACCAGGCCCGCACCGACCGGCGGAGCCCGCAAGGGCGAGCTGGCCTGGAAAATGCTAACCACCACCGACCACAAGCAGCTCGGCATCATGTACATCGTGATGTCGTTCATCTGGTTCTTTGTCGGTGGCTTGATGGCTCTACTCATTCGTGCAGAGCTTTTCTCCCCGGGACTTCAGTTCCTGTCCAACGAGCAGTTCAACCAGCTGTTTACCATGCACGGCACCATCATGCTGCTGGCGTTTGGTACGCCAATCGTGTGGGGCTTTGCTAACTACATTCTGCCTCTGCAGATCGGTGCTCCGGACGTGGCCTTCCCGCGTCTGAACGCCTTCGGTTTCTGGGTCACCCAGGTCGGCGTCATCGCCATGCTCTGCGGCTTCCTGACCCCAGGTGGCGCAGCTGACTACGGCTGGACCATGTACCTGCCGCTGGCCGATGCCATCCACTCCCCAGGCGTGGGCACCGAGTTCTGGATCGTCGGCGTTGGCGCCACCGGTGTGGGTACCATCGCCTCCGCCATCAACATGATCACCACCCTGATCTGCCTCCGTGCACCGGGTATGACCATGTTCCGCATGCCGATCTTCACTTGGAACATCTTCGTCGCTTCCATCATCGTCTTGATGATCTTCCCGCTGCTGACCGCGGCAGCCCTCGGTGTTCTCTACGACCGTAAGCTCGGCGGCCACATCTTCGATCCGGGCAACGGCGGTGCCATCCTGTGGCAGCACTTGTTCTGGTTCTTCGGCCACCCCGAGGTTTACGTTCTGGCACTGCCATTCTTCGGCATCGTCTCTGAGATTCTTCCGGTGTTCTCCCGCAAGCCAATGTTCGGCTACATCGGCCTGATTTTCGCTACCCTGTCGATCGGTGCGCTGTCCATGGCCGTGTGGGCTCACCACATGTTCGTCACCGGCGCCGTGCTGCTGCCGTTCTTCTCCTTCATGACCTTCCTCATCTCCGTTCCTACCGGTGTGAAGTTCTTCAACTGGCTGGGCACGATGTGGCGCGGTCACATCACGTGGGAGACCCCCATGATTTGGGCCTTCGGCTTCCTGGTGACCTTCCTGTTCGGTGGCCTCACCGGTATTATGCTGGCCTCCCCGCCGCTGGACTTCCACATCTCCGACACCTACTTCGTGGTCGCTCACTTCCACTACACCCTTTTCGGTACCGTGGTGTTTGCCTCCTTCGCTGGTGTGTATTTCTGGTTCCCGAAGATGACCGGTCGCATGCTCGACGAGCGCCTGGGCAAGATCCACTTCTGGATCACCTTCTTCGGCTTCCACGCCACCTTCCTGGTTCAGCACTGGCTGGGCAACGAGGGTATGCCACGTCGTTACGCCGACTACCTCGACTCTGACGGCTTCACCACCTTGAACCAGATCTCCACCATCGGTTCCTTCCTGCTGGGTGCCTCCGTGATCCCGCTGATCTGGAACGTGTTTAAGTCCTGGCGCTACGGCGAGATCGTCACCGTTGACGATCCATGGGGCTACGGCAACTCCCTCGAGTGGGCTACCTCCTGCCCGCCGCCACGCCACAACTTCACCTCCCTGCCTCGCATCCGTTCCGAGCGTCCTGCGTTCGAGCTGCACTACCCGCACATGGTCGAAACCATGCGCCGTGAGGCACACGTCGGCCACCACACTGAGCCGGTGAACAAGCAACCCGCCAACGTCTAAGGAAGACCCTCCTTCCTGGCTGACTTAAATTTGCGAACAATCCCCCCGTCCGTTGTACGAACGGGGGGATTTTGGCATGTCGGGGGCAATTTATGACACAATTCTCAAGGTGACTACGAACCAATCTTCGAACTTGACTGTGGCGTTGGCCGAGGGGCTCGTGCCCGCCGTCGTCACCGCTTCCGGCCCCGATCGTCAGGGCGTGACTGCAGCCTTTTTCCGCGTGCTTGCCGCCAATGGCGTCCAGCTCCTCGATGTCGAGCAGTCTCAATTCCGCGGCTTCTTGTCGCTGGCCGCCTTCGTCGGGCTTAACCCCGATACGGTCGATACCCTCACGCAGGGTCTGAACGATACCCTCAAGATCCACGGCCAGAAAGTCACCGTTGAGATCCAAGAAGTTGCAGAATCCTCCCGCCCGCGTTCCACCCATGAGGTGGTCATCCTCGGCAACCCCGTGTCCGCCCAGGCCGTTTCGCGCATCGGCCAGACCTTGGCAGACTATGGTGCCAATATCGACACCATTCGCGGCATCGCGGATTATCCGGTCACCGGCCTCGAACTGAAGATCACCGTAGCCAACGCGGCACCTGGTGCGGCTCAGCCTTTGCGCAAGGCATTGGCCAAGCTCACCCCGGAGCTGGGAGTGGACATCGCAATGGAGCGCGCGGGCCTCATGCGTCGCTCCAAGCGCCTGATCTGCTTCGATTGCGACTCCACTCTGATCACCGGCGAGGTCATTGAGATGCTTGCCGCCCACGCCGGCCGTGAGGCCGAGGTTGCCGCCGTCACCGAATGCGCCATGCGCGGCGAGCTGGATTTCGAGCAGTCCCTGCGCGAGCGTGTGCGTGCCCTAGAGGGGCTGGATGCCTCCGTCATCGACGAGGTCGCCCGCGATATCGTGCTTACCCCGGGTGCGCGCACGACGATCCGCACACTCAAGCGCCTGGGCTATAAGACGGCCGTGGTCTCCGGCGGCTTCATCCAGGTGCTCGAGGGGCTGGCCGAGGAGTTGGAGTTGGACTACGTGCGCGCCAACACCCTGGAAATCGTCGACGGCAAGCTCACCGGAAAGGTGATCGGTAAGGTCGTCGATCGCGCCGCGAAGGCGGATTTTCTGCGGGAGTTTGCCGCTGATTCCGGCTTGGAGATGCACCAGACCGTGGCCGTCGGCGATGGCGCCAACGATATCGACATGATCTCCGCCGCGGGCCTGGGCGTTGCCTTCAATGCCAAGCCGGCCCTGCGCGAAGTCGCCGATACCTCCGTGAACTCCCCGTTCCTCGACGAGGTCTTGCATATGCTGGGCATTACCCGCGCGGAAATCGACGCGGCTGACCAGGAAGAGGGCACCCTGCGCCGCGTCCCGCTCGATGTCCATGCCTAAGCAGCGCTTCGACGAGTCAGCGGTCTACGAGGACGACTTCGCTCGTGCTCACGCCCGTCTCGTGGCCTATTGTCTTGACCGTAGCTGGCGGGAGGATCCGGAAGATCCCACCCGCCCGGAGACGGTGCAGGCGATGCAAATCGCATTGCACATCCCGAAGAACAATCCGCCTCTGCGCCATGATCTGCTCGCCGCCGCCGCTCAGGCGGTAGTCGGTGTGTGCCTTGATGAGCGGGCCGGTCAAGACGGTGCCTTTTGGGAGGGGATCCGAAACTGGTACGGGCACCGGATCCGCAAGATCGCCCGCCGCGCTCGCAACAGTGGCTGGAATAATGTTCAGGTCTTGGCCGGGGTGACCGCAAGCCATGGAACCGCCTCGGCTCGGGCGTTTGTTCCCTCCGCGGTCGAGGCGGTGGATCCGCTCATTGGCAAGTTGCAGATCGGCAACACCGACGTGCCTGCGGTGGACTATGCGGACATACCCGTGCGTGAAGTACCTACCCTGTATGTGGATGTTGCGCTGTCGATGTCGGCGGGGAAGGCCGCAGCACAGGTGGGACATGCCTCCATGCTGCTGGCCGCGCATATGAGCTTAGAAGAGGCCCGCGCGTGGGCTGCGACCGGTTTCGATCTGCAGGTGCGTGGCGTTGATGCCGCAACCTTTAAGGAGATCTGTGCGCAACCCGGCGCCGTTGCGGTTCAAGACGCCGGGTTTACCGAGGTTGCACCGGATTCCATCACCGTGTGTGCCCTCCCGGTGCCGTGGGAAAAGCCCTAGCGGACGTCGCCGGACAGGAAGGAATAGATCGCCAGATCGTGGTACTGCCCGCGGTGGAATTCCCAGCCGCGGGCTATCCCCTCGAGCTGGCATCCGGCGGCCTCGGCCACCTTCCTGCTGGCCTGATTGGTGGTGCGCACCCGCACCTCGATTCGGTGGGCACCGCTATCAATGGCGTGGGCGATCACCCGCTTGAGCGCCCTAGTCATCAACCCCTTGCCGCGGGCTGAAGGGGCGCTTACGTAGCCCACGTCATAAAAGCTGGCTGCCTGGTTGACCTCCCGGAGCTCGATGGTGCCCAAGTAGCGACCGCCCTGGTCGGGAAGGCATAACGCCCAGCGCACGGCGGAGTGATCCTCGAGGAAGCAGCGCGCGTCCTGCTCCGTATAGGGAAAAGGGACCGTGGTGTAGGCCTGGGTGAGTGGATCTTGGGAGGTGACAACGATGTCCGCGATGTCGTCGTCATTAAGCGGGCGTAACATGAGCGTTCCGGTTTCGCTTCGGGAATCGGCAGGGGGGACGTCGTAAAGCACAACCTCGGCTATTGCCATACCCGCCCATGATAGGCGAGGCCGTCCCCGTGGGTTAGCGGGCGACTAGGCGCTTGAGGGCGCCGCGCACCACCGCGGGTTCTGCAGTCTGCCAGAAGGCCGGCATGGAGTAAAGCAGGAAACTGCCGTAACGCTTTTCCACCAGACGCTTGTCGAGGACCGCCACCACGCCCCGGTCGGTGACGTGGCGCAGCAGCCGTCCTGCGCCCTGGGCCATGAGTAAGGCGGCATGGGTGGCGGCGACCTCCATGAACCCAGAGCGTCCTTCGGCGTCGGCTGCCTCCTTGCGCGCCTGGAGCAGGGGATCGTCGGGACGCGGGAAGGGGATCTTGTCCATGATCACCAGCGAACACGAGCGCCCCGGCACATCCACGCCCTGCCACAAGGTCAAGGTGCCAAAAAGGCAGGTGTTCTCGTTTTTGGAAAACTTGTCCACGAGCGCGCCGGTGGAGTCCTCGCCCTGGCACAAGATGTCGAAGGGAAGGCGCGGGCGCAGCTTTTCCGTCGCCTGTTCGGCCGCGCGCCGCGAGGCGAACAAGCCGAGGGTGCGCCCGCCAGCTGCCATGATGAGCTCATAGATCTCGTCGAGGGTCTCGGGACTTGGGCCCTCGCGTCCGGGGTCGGGTAAATGCCGGGGAACGTAAAGGATGCCGTGGCGGGCTGGGTCGAAGGGGGTGCCTGCGTCGAGCGAATCCCACGAGCCTTTGGCAAGCCCCCAGGAGGCCGCCATGGCGTTGAAGTTGCCGCCGATGGTCAAGGTGGCAGACGTCAAAATCACCGTGTTTTCCGCAAAAAGGCGGCTCGCTAGCAGGCCGGATACGGACAAGGGGGCAACGCGGAGGGTGAGGCGGTCGCGGTCGTCGGCAAGCCACACGACGTCGAGCTGCTTGGCGGGGTCTTCCTCGTCGAAGACCTCGAGAATGCGGATGATGCCGTCGGCCTGGTCGCCTAAGTGATTGGCCAGCGTGAGGCGTTCGGCATTGCGTTCGGGGTCGTTGGCCGCCTCGCCGGCCGGTGCTGTGGCTATCGCCTGACGGCAGCGCCAAATCGCATCGCGGGTGGCAACCAGCAACGAGCGCAGCTCATCCGGCAGCCCCAGGAGCCTGCCCGGTTCAAGCCCGCGCAGCATGAGGTCGAACTCCTCGGCAGTTTCGATGAGTTTGGTATCGGCACCGTCTGCGCCGATCTTTCCCGCGCGCTTGGCAGACAGGGTAAGCGCATTCGATCCGATCTCAGTGGTGGCCACGGAGGTGATGCGACCGTCTAATTCGTGAGCCTCGTCGACGATGACCACCTCGTGCTCGGGCAGGATCGTGGCATCGGAAAGCGCGTCGATGGCCAACATCGCGTGATTGGTGACGATCACGTCCACATCCTGGGCGGCGCGCCGTGCAAGCTCCGCGAAGCAGGAATCGCCGTGCGGGCACCGGGTGGCCCCGATGCATTCCTGGGCGGTGACGCTGACCTGGCGCCAGGCTAGGTCGGGCACGCCGGGTTCGAGTTGATCGCGGTCGCCGGTCTCGGTCTCGTTCGCCCACTCGCGCACCCGCAGAATGTGCTTGCCCAGCCACGAGAGCTCCTCCTCGTCGATGAGGCTATCCTCCGGCTCCTCGGCCGCCGCGACCTTGTGCTGACACAAGTAATTGGAGCGCCCCTTCATGATCGCGAAGGTGGGACGGCGTGATAGTAGCGGCTCGAGGGCGTCCGCAAGCCGGGGCAGGTCACGGTCAACGAGCTGGCGTTGCAGCGCGATGGTCGCGGTGGAAACGATGACCGTGGAGTCCGTCTCCTGGGCATGCGCGATGGCGGGCACGAGATAAGCGAGGGACTTACCGGTGCCCGTGCCAGCCTGCACCGCGAGGTGGCGCTCGTTTTCCATAGCCTTGGCCACCGCCTGGGCCATGGCAACCTGTCCTGTCCGCTCGGCACCGCCGAGTGCCTCAACGGCCTGGGCAAGCAGCGTGGTTACCTCCGGGACCTCGAAAACCTCAGTGCCTGGTGGAGAGGTGTCAGGGGAGGGCGAGGGCACGGCAATTCCTTCCTGGCCTGGTAAGAAAAGTGGAAACGATCGCGCCTGCGCGACAGACTCCCACAAGGATACGACGAATAACACATGCTAACGGCGCGCGGTGGGCGTCGGCAAGCACAAGCAATAAAGCTGCCCGTGAACGCACACGAGCAGCCTTTTTGTGAAGATTCGGACGACGGCTACTTGTTAAAACCCACGAAGCGGGTCTGCAGCACCGGCTCGTCCTTGGACAGGGCCAGGCCCTCCCACGGCAGGGTGACCAACTGCTGAGCCAGGTAGTCGCGGGACTGCTCGAGCGTAGCCAGCCCCTCGACGACCAAGCCGTCGCGCATGAGCGGGATCGTGAGCTCGGTGAACTTCAGGTTGGCGAAGGTGGGCGCCTCGCTGTCGAAGGGGTAGACGATCTCCTCGACCGCGGTGCCGGTGGCGCGGTGGGTACGCAGGGCGCGCTTGGCGCCGCCGACGGTATTCTTACCACGCGAACGCTTGGAGACTGGGTGCCCATCGACCTCGACGAGCTTGTACACCATCGCCGCGGTCGGTGCGCCGGAACCGGTCACCACGGAGGTTCCCACGCCGAAGGAGTCCACCGGCTCGCCGCGCAGTCCGGCAATAGCGTACTCATCCAGATCCGAAGACACCACGATGCGGGTGTTGTAGGCGCCCAGCGCATCGAGCTCCTGGCGCACCTTGCGGGTCATCACACCCAGGTCGCCGGAGTCAATGCGCACCGCACCTAGCTCGGTGCCGGCAACCTTGATCGCGGTGCGCACGCCGTTGGTGATGTCATAGGTATCCACCAACAAGGTGGTGTCCACGCCGAGGGTCTCAATCTGGGAGCGGAAGGCCGCCTCCTCGTTGGGGGTGCCGTCCTCGTTGACGTGCAACAAGGTCCACGCGTGGGCGGCGGTACCCGCGCCGGGGATGCCGTAGCGGCACACGGCCTCCAGATTGGAGGTGCCGACGAACCCAGCCAGGTAGGCGGCGCGGGCGGCGGTGACAGCTGCCGCCTCATGGGTGCGACGCGAGCCCATCTCGATGATGGGGCGACCATCGGCGGCGGTCACCATGCGGGCTGCGGCCGACGCGATCGCGGAGTCCGCGTTCATGATCGACAAAATGACCGTTTCCAACACCACGCACTCGGCGAAGGTGCCGCGCACCGTCAACAGTGGGGAGTTGGGGAAGTACAGCTCGCCCTCGCGGTAGCCGTCGATCTGGCCGCTAAACCGGTAGTTGCGCAGGAATTTGATGGTTTCATCGCTCAAGAAATCGAGCGAGGCCAGCTGCTGCTCGGTGAACACGAATTTGCTAACGGCCTCAAGCACGCGCGGGATGCCTGCGACGACGCCATAGCGGCGCTCATTTTGCAGACGCCTGGCAAAGACCTCGAAGGAACACTGGCGAAAGGCGGTGCCGTCTTTGAGGGCTGACTCCAGCATGGTCAGCTCGTACATATCCGTAAGTAGGGCCGTTGATGTGTTAGCAGTCACCCCTACCACTGTAGACCTTTTCGTTATGGTGCAGTAGCCGCATGCGCATTTTGCCTTCCTGAAATCATAGTGGCCACGCAAGCATGTGTCTTGCCAAGCGCCGTATCCGCACCTAGGTGTCGTCGAAAAAGGGCTCGCGCGGGTCCTAGGATGACAATATGATCACGGCCCAGGTCAGGCCGTTGGCGGAGGCTACTCCAATGTCGACCGTGGTGTAGGACGGATTCGCCAGCACCGAACTACTGGCGTGGTCTTTGACCCAGGCGGTGACAAACCTGCCCGCGGTGGCGGGCGGGGATTCAAGGTTGGCCTGCAGCAGGCCCCGGCCGGCCACAGCACGGCCCGTGTAGGCACCGGCCTGGGCGTTATTCTCAGCCACCTTCTGGGCGGTGCTGGAGGTCGAAAGAGCCAATGAGCCGAGCCCCGCGTTGGTGCGTACCTCCGATAGTGACAGCAGCATCGTCGGGCGTATCTCTTGGTCGGCGACCAAGCGATCGACGTCGATGGGGTAGGCCTTCGGCGCATCCTGGACCTCGCTTTCGCTGGATCCGCCGGGGGCCGAGGGGCTCGTGGACGGCGAAGACCCGAAGGCGCCAAGGCCGAAAAGCAGGAGCGCAACCGTGGCGATGATGCTCACCCAGGCCTGAATGTGTGCTTGGTTCAGGTAGCGGTCCAACCCGACAGCGTGGGTGAAGCTTTCAAGAAGATCAATCGCGTTGTTCATAGGCTGCACTTTCCGGCTCTGGTGAAGAATCGATAAAGGGATGAGGCGATGAGGGAATTGTTGTACTCCATTCATACTTGAATCTCGGCCCACATGAGCAGTTTTTCGCCAAGGCTTTTCAAAACAAGATGGTCGCGGCTTTCATGTGTCACGCAGCAAGCGGGCTTAAAAAATCCTTGCCGGGGCGCAAAGGCAGTGCAATTGGCACTAATATGAACGGCATGAACGAACGCATGGAAAAACGCTTGATGGATAGCTGGGAACCCGCGGTGGCCTCCATGCCGATGGCTACCCCGGAGTTGGAAGAAAGCCTCGAAGTTGAGGTGCAGTCATCGGAGAACCTGCCCTGGATGTGTATCGTCTGGGATGATCCGGTCAACCTCATGAGCTACGTGACTTACGTATTCCAGACCGTGCTCGGGTATTCCAAAAAGCGTGCCGTGGAATTGATGATGCAGGTCCACACCGAAGGCAAGGCGGTGGTCTCCTCCGGCGAGCGGGACAAGGTAGAAGCCGACGTGAAAAAGCTCCACACCGCGGGCCTGTGGGCCACCATGCAGCAGGGCTAGCAACACGTCTTAAGCCCCTCACCCTCACGGAGTTGGCGTCGGCTGGTCGGCAGAAGAATGAGAAGAAAGGGAATGTCACAACGCTATGCAGGCGTGGAAAAAGAAGAAAGGGCTGTTGAGCAAGCCAAGGTTCGTGTGCGTGCTTGAGCCGATGGAGCGCGAGGTACTCGGCGATCTCGCCGCCGCGGTCAGCGAGGCGCTTATCGCGCGCGCCCAATCTGCGCCCAAGGATCCGCTGGCCGAGCTCACTGGGATCAGCAGCGGACATAAGGAGCCCCCGTCCGATCCTGGCCTAGCCCGCCTCTTGCCTAACTTTGAGCGCGAAGGGGACGAGGAATTCGAGGGCGATAATGCCCTGCTGCGCTCCCTGCACGAAAATGATATTCTCCGCGCAAAGCTGGAAAACCTACAGGTCATTGTCGAAAAGTTAGGTCCGGATGGATCTGTCAATGTCACCGTGGACGAAGCCCAGGCGCGGGCCTGGGTAGCGGCGGTCAATGACATCCGCCTCTACCTGGCCTCCAGCGATGTTGCAGGCCCGCCCGGTTTCGCCGCGGACCGCGACAGCGTTGTCGAGTGGCTGGCCTTCAACCAGGACAGCCTGCTGCAGACCATGATGGGGCCACTGGACTAGATAGAGCAAGCCACAAGGCGGTAGGGAAAAGATGAAAACGACAATTCCGGGCCTGTTGCTGGGCCATCACAGCATGGGCGATACCGGCTGCACCGTGCTGGTCGCTCCGGATTCCGCAGTCTGTTCGGTCGATGTGCGAGGTGGCGGGCCGGGCACGCGCGAGACCGACCTGCTCAATCCTTCCAACACCGTCCAAAACGTCCACGCCGTCTTGTTGACCGGGGGCTCGGCCTTCGGGCTGGATGCTGCGGGCGGGGTCATGAGCGAGCTGGAGTCGCGCGGCATCGGATTCCCGGTGCTGGGAGAGGGCAAGCCGGGGCCCATCGTGCCGATCGTGCCGGGTGCGGTAATTTTCGATCTTCTTTTCGGCGAGGCCAGTCACCGGCCGGGTGCCACCGATGGCGCCGCCGCGGTGCGCGCGGCATTCTCGGATGCGGAGGATGCCAGCTTCGAGTCTTCCGTGGGCAGCGTAGGCGCGGGAGTTGGGGCTACCGCCGGCGCTTTGCGCGGCGGCTTTGGGCGAGCGAGCCAACAGGTGGGGCCCAAGGGACAGTGGACGATGGAGGCCTTCGTGGTTGCCAACCCCGTCGGCAGCGTCATCGATCCGACAACCGGCGCGTTATGGGCGCAGCCACATGGTCCGCGCGTGGACACCGAGGCCTTCGCCGCGCTCGTGCCGCTGGCAGCCCGGCTCAACACCACCATCGGCGTGATTGCCACCGATGCTCCGATCACCAAGGCGCAGGCCAAGCGCCTGGCGATGGCCGGCCATGATGGCATCGCCGTTGCCGTGCGTCCGGCGCATTCGCCGTTGGACGGCGATACGCTTTTTTGCTTATCGACGGCCCCCGCGCCGAATCCAGAAGGCTACGGCGGCGTCGACATCGAAGCCATGATGCATTTAAGCGCGGCTGCGGCAAACGTCGTGGCAGGAGCCATCGCCACCGCGGTGCGTCACGCGGCTGGGCTAGAATTCGGGGTCACCGCATGGCAAGACATCGTCACAGCATGAAAGACGCCTGAATGAAGATCGGAAAGGTGACCCCATGAGCTACTATCCGCAAGGAATGGGCGGCGCCGGGGGCAACGGCTACCTACCCAACCAGCATCCGCCGCGGGGTTTGCGTGCCTGGACGGGGCCTAGGATCGGTACCGGCATTGGATGCGCCGTGGGATACCTGGTGGCCATCTGGTCGGTCTACCTCCTCAACATGGTGTTTTTCGGTGGGGCACTGAACTACTTCGGCATTCACCCCCTCGACCCCGCCAGCCTGCTGCACATCTTTACCTCCCCCTTCCTGCACGGCTCCTGGGAACACATCACAGCCAACTCGGTGCCGGGGGCTATCTTCTGCTTCCTCATCGGACTGTCGGGGGCGAAGGTGTTTTGGGAAGTCACGTTCATCGCGCTCATCGTGGAAGGGATCGGCGTGTGGTTTACCGGTGGGGTGGGCACCACCCACATCGGCGCGTCCGGATTGATCTACGGCTGGTTGGCCTACCTCATCATCCGCGGCATCTTCAACCGCTCCCTTACCCAGGTGCTCGTGGGTATTGGATTGGCTTTTATCTACGGCGGTCTGATCTGGGGCGTGCTTCCCCTCGAAGAGGGAGTCAGCTGGCAAGGCCACCTCTTCGGCGCCATCGGCGGCATTATCGCCGGGGCGACCATTACCTCCGACGATCCCCCTGCGCTGCGGGCGCGGCGGGAGCAGAAGCGATTGAGGTAGTCCGCGCTGTAGACGTCGGAAAGCACAAGCAGAACTTAAGGTAAACGCGCTGCGCAAAGCGCCCGTCTTTCGATTGAAGGAAACGTTGTGGAACAGGCAATCACCCCAGGCTCACCGATCGGCATTTTCGACTCTGGGGTGGGCGGGCTGACGGTGGCGCGCACGATCATCGAGCAGATGCCGAACGAATCGGTCATCTACATCGGCGACACCAAAAACGGCCCCTACGGTCCGCGCCCGATCCAGCAGGTGCGCGAGTTTTCCCTGGCGATTGCCGACGAGCTGGTCGAACGCGGCTGCAAGATGATTGTCATCGCCTGCAATACCGCCTCCTCGGCCTGTCTGCGCGATGCCCGCGAGCGTTACGACGTGCCCGTCATCGAGGTCATCCAGCCCGCCGTCCGCCGCGCGATCGCCACCACTCGTAACGGCAAGATAGGCGTGATCGGCACGAAAGGCACCATCAATTCCGGTGCCTACCAGGATCTTTTCTCCGTCAATCCCACCGTTAAGGCCTATGCGCAGGCCTGCCCGCGCTTCGTGGATTTCGTCGAACGTGGTATCACCTCCGGACGTCAGATCCTCGGGGTGGCCCAAGCGTATGTGGAGCCACTGCAGGCAGCAGGCGTGGACACCCTGGTTTTGGGGTGTACGCACTATCCGCTGCTGACCGGTGTCATTCAGCTGGCGATCGGGGATAATGTCACGCTGGTGTCTTCTTCGGAAGAGACCACAAAAGACGTGATGCGAAAACTCACCGAGCTGGATTTGCTTGCCGACGAAGAAAACAACCCGACGCCGACCAAAATCTTCGAATCCACCGGGGATCCCGAGGTGTTTGCCCAGCTTGCTACCCGTTTCCTCGGTCCGCATGTGACGCACGTCGAGCAGGCGCGTGGCGTGTAATGTACCAAGCAAAAATAGTGAAAAATTCCCCAAAACCTTCGATGGCATGAAAAAGTAAAACGCATGAAGCTGACCATTCTCGGAAGCTCCGGCTCCATGGGCCAGCCCGGAAATCCCGCCTCCGGCTACCTCCTGTCCTTTGACAACGCCCCCAGTGTCCTGGTGGACATCGGCCCCGGTGTGCTCGCGGCCATGCAGGAAGTCCAGGACCCCTGTGACGCTCACGTTGTCTTCAGCCATCTCCATGCCGACCACTGCCTCGATTTCCCCGGGCTTATGGTCTGGCGTCGATTCCATCCTTCCGCGCCCGCCAAGGGCCGCAACCTGTGCCTAGGGCCGAAGGATGCTCCCGTCCACCTCGGGCGCATGAGCGCCGATCACATCGATGAGGTCGACGACATGTCTGATACCTTTGCCTTCTCCGCCTGGGAGGCCGGGCGCACCGAACTCGTCGACGCCGTCAGCATCACGCCGTATCCCATGATTCACCCCATTGAGACCTATGGGCTGCGCGTGGTCGACAACCACTCCGGCGCGGTCTTGGCCTACTCCGGGGACAGCGCCTACACCCCGCAGCTGATTGAGTGCGCCCGCGGGGCGGATGTGTTCTTGTGCGAGGCTACCTGGGGCGATAACGGCCAGGGGCAGCCAGCCAACATGCACATGTCCGGGGAGGAGGCCGGGCGCATCGCCCGCCTGGCCGGGGTGAAGAAGCTGGTTTTGATCCACATCCCGCCGTGGGGGGATCCGGAGGTGGCCATCGCCGCTGCCCGCCGCGAGTTTGACGGCGAAGTCATCTACGGTGCCCAAGGGCTGGAGTTGGAACTCTAACAGGGCAGGGTAGTGTGAAGAACATGACTTCAGCTACAACGTTTCGCCGCGCCGACGGGCGCGCCACCGACCAGATGCGCACCGTCAAAATCACCCGAGGCTTTACCACCAACCCCGCCGGCAGCGTGCTGGTGGAGTTCGGCAACACCCGTGTGATGTGTACCGCCTCCGTTGAGTTCGGCGTTCCCCGCTTCAAGAAGGACTCCGGGGAGGGGTGGCTGACCGCCGAATACGCCATGCTGCCCGCCGCCACCCACGAGCGCATGCCCCGCGAATCCATGAAGGGCAAGGTCAAGGGGCGCACGCACGAGATTTCCCGCCTTGTCGGCCGCAGCCTGCGCGCCGCAGTGGACCTGTCCCAGCTCGGTGAGAACACCATCAACATTGACTGCGACGTGCTTCAGGCCGACGGCGGCACCCGCACCGCGTCGATCACCGGCGCCTACGTCGCGCTCGCAGACGCCATCGCCCACCTGAAGGAGGCCGGCGTGGTCCCCGGCGAGCCGCTGCTGCCGCCTGTTGCGGCCGTTTCCGTGGGGCTTATCGACGGCCACGTGTGCCTGGACCTGCCGTACGAGGAGGACTCCCGTGCCGAGGTGGACATGAACGTGATCATGACCGAATCCGGCGAGTTCGTGGAGATCCAGGGCACCGGCGAGCACGCCACCTTCAACCGCGCCCAGCTCGGCGAGCTGCTCGACTACGCCACCAAGGGCTGCCGCGAGCTCATCGAGGCGCAGAAGGCGGCGCTGGGGATCTGATGAAAATCCTGGTTGCCTCCAATAACGCAAAAAAGCTCAAGGAACTGGCCACCATCCTGGACCATGCGGGTCTTAGCTCGGTGGAGGTTGTGCCGCTGTCGGCCGTCGACGCCTACCCCGAGCCTGTGGAAGATGGCCGTACCTTCGCCGACAACGCGCTGATCAAGGCTCGCGCCGGAGTGGTGCACACGGGTCTTGTCACCATCGCCGATGACTCCGGGTTGGCCGTCGACGAGCTCTCCGGCATGCCGGGGGTGCTTTCCGCCCGCTGGTCGGGGTCGCACGGCGATGACCAGGCCAATAACGATCTCCTGCTGGGGCAGATGGCGCACGTACCCGACGAGCGCCGCCAGGCGGCCTTCGTGTCCGTCTGCGCGCTGGTGACCCCAGATGGCTACGAGCACGTGGTGGAGGGGCGCTGGCCGGGGCGCCTGCTGCGCGAGGAGCACGGCGTCAACGGCTTTGGCTACGACCCGTTGTTCGTCCCCGCCGAGGAGGACGCCGCTGGAACCGCACGCAGCTCCGCCGAGATGAGCCCGGCAGAAAAGAACGCCATCTCCCACCGCGCCCGCGCGTTGGCACAGTTGGTGCCGATCATCGCCGAACTCGTCGAGAAAAGCGAAGCAGGGAAATAACAAATCGCCGCACTATGCATAGTCATGGGGCGGCGATTGTCGTTGTGGACGTAGTCTAAGCCTTGTCCAATTGGAAAGCCTGGGTAACCTCCTTGCGGCGCCAGGCCTCAACGAAGAAGGAGAGGAAGGGGATGGTACCGGCCAGTGCGGTTACGACCCACTTCGTTGGATCCCAGCGGGCTTTGGTGCCCAGGTTCAGCGTGGCAACCAGATACAGCATGTAGAACAGGCCGTGGACCTGGCCGATGTAGCGCGCCCACGTTGGCAGATCCATGTTGAAGCCGTACTCGAGGATCATGCGGCCCACGAGGATGAGCAGCCAGATACCGGTGACCCAGGCGGCCACGGAGTACAACTTCAACGCCTGCGCAACGCGGCGCTTGCGATCGGGGTGAATGGTCGGATTGGTCATTTCGTTCCTAACTATTATGTGAATTAGCGAGCAGTCTCGTCGCGGTCGCTTTCGGTGCCTTGTGCTTTCCGACGACGCGGTTCGAACTGCCTGTTGAATTCCTCGACGCTCATCTGCGGACGCTTGGGGAGGAAGTCTTCGCTGATCTCCTCCGGGCCGGCGTCGCGCTTGGGCGCCACATACGGCCGCGCGTGCGGTGCAGCTTCTTCCTCCTCGGCGGTGTCCGGCACCGCGACCCCAGCTCCCTCATTGAGTTCCCCGTGCTCGATGGCATATTTCTCGTTTTCATACTCCAAGATCTTCTTGTAGGCGAAAACAAAGAAAGCGCCGAACATCGGCCACTGGAAGGCGTAGCCTAAATTCTGGAAGGTGCCGCTGCCGGATTGATAGCGGGTCCACTGCCACCACGCCAGGCCGAAAGTGGCGATCACCAGCACGGCGAGAAACAGCAGGTGCCACAGACGCACCTTGTATCTTTTTGCTGGCGTTGCGCTTGACTTGTCGACGTGTGCGCCGGAAGGTTGGGAACTCACAAGGGGACACTTTACCTTAGTCCAACCAAAGTATGAGTCCTTCACCCGCAAAAAGAACCCCTGGCAGGGGGAGGGTGCCGGCATGGGAAGGGGCCGATTTGGCTTAAGCGCGCGTTGACCCTTTATACTGGGAAACCGTGCCCGCGCCTGTGGCGGAATTGGCAGACGCGCTGGATTTAGGTTCCAGTGTCTTTTGACGTGGGAGTTCAAGTCTCCCCAGGCGCACCACAACAGCGTTTACATTTGTAAACGCTGTTTTTTCGTTTCCTGTGGGATCGGCGCGTCCCGCAGCTGTCCCGCAAGAATTGGGAAAACAATAAGAACGGAACAGGGTAGCGGACATGACATGGCGTGGCCTGCCAGCGTCGCTCAAAGGTGCAGGTCGTACACGCCTATTGTCGCCCATTGAAAACGCTGTGACGGGCACCTGTATCTCATAACGTCCTTCTTGCGAAACTCCGTATTGGATCCGCTCGGCCGATTTAAACCGGCCTTGGCTTCAGGGGGCATGGTCTTATGCCTTGCGGTCCGCCAGTGTGGAAGGGACTCGGGATCGCGACGATTATATGGGCGAGGTAGTCAATATTGTGGCGCTGGGCACTGTCGCCTTCAATGTCCCCTCGTTGAATAACAGGGAGCTTGCCGACGTTGGTGAGGTCGTTTCCGCGCCGCGTTCTGCGGCATCGTGCGCGTTGCATGCTTTCGGGTCTTTGTGATGCTCATGGGGGTGGCGGCCTGTGGTCGTCGGAAAGCGCACTGCATGACGTCACGCCGCGCGAACGTGTCTGGCCAGCCGTAATGAAAAGATGCGGGGGCTACAATGAGCGCTCATGAGTATCTCCCGCGAATTCGATGACTACGTTGCGGACAAAGGAATCACCATTAGCGCCGAAGTTGAGCAGCCGGGGGCCTGCGAGATTTATGTGGCCGAGGCGCCCGGCGCCGAGCTGGAATCGGCACAGCGTGCGATCGAGCTGATAATGCGCAGCTAAATGCCGGTTTTTGCGGCATTGTCAGGTTGTGCATATTTACTCAAGAATGAGATTTAGGACACGACCGGGCCTGCAAAAGATGACAAAACCCTCACCTTTTGTGGCATATTAGGTGGGCAAAAGTTTTTCCGTGATCCACCCATGCCATTTTTCGCATGCGCGGACACACGAGACCGAAGAATCGTCGAACACACGTCAAACAGGAGTATTTCCAGGTGACCGAACACAGCATCCAGGTTCAAGGAGCAGACCGCCTCGTAGCTCGCCTCGGCGCAGGCAACGAGCAGCCCTTCGGCCTCATCTTTTCCGGCCAGGGCTTCGATTGGGTAGCCACCTTGCGCACCGCCGTCGCACACGGTGCCGGACGCACGATCACTCCCCTCGTCGAACAGGCAGCAGTCTTGCTCGAGCCCGTGGCTGACCAGCTCGCAGGAACCCGCCCATGGGGCTTCGATCCGATCGGGTGGGTCAACGCCTCACAGCTGAATCTGGACACCAGTCAGGCAGCGATCAGCGTGCCGGGAATCCTCGTCGCCCAGCTCGCGGTCCTTGACCAGCTCGAAGCCCAGGGACTGGACCTAGACGCCGCGAGCATCGCCATCGGCCACTCGCAGGGCTGCTTGGGGGTTAGCGCCTTGAAAGACCTCACCCGTGCGGCAGAGGTCCTCGCCATTGCCCAGCTCATCGGCGCGGGAATCACCCGCCGAGCCCGCCAGACGGGTCTCATCGCACAAGGGGAGGCCATGCCGATGATCGCCATCGAGGGCATCACCCGTGCGCAGTTGGAGCAGGCCATCACCGCGACCTGCGGCGCGATGGAGGAGGCCATCCGGCCAGTGGTGGGACTGCGCAACGGTCGCACCGCCTACGTGCTCGTCGGCCGCCCCGCCGATAACCAGCGCGTGCTCGACTACCTCGCAGCACGTGCAGCCAAGGACGCCCGCGCAATCGACAACAAGGAGCGCGGCGGCAAGCCCTTCGCACCCACCTTCACCCCGCTGCCGGTCCAGGTTGGCTTCCACCACCCGGCCATGCAGGCTGGCGTTGAGCAGATCGTCGAATGGGCTCAGGCCGCAGGCCTCGATACCGAATTGGCGCGCCGCAACGCCCAGGAGGTGCTCGTCACCGAAACCGATTGGCCGGCCGAGGTCAACCGCGCGCTCGACAAAGGGGCGCTCTGGCTACTCGACGTCGGCCCAGGCGGCGGCGTTACCTCGCTGACCACGCCGCTTATCGCAGGCAGTGGTGCCGCCACCTTCGCCGTGGACGGCGACGAGGGGCAATCCGCACTCTTTGACACCGGGCGCGCCCCGTCACTGCCCACCCCGTACTCGGCATTCGCTCCGAAGCTGGTGCGCGAGAACGGCCGGGTGCGCGTTGCCACCAGGTTCACCGAGCTCACGGGGCGCAGCCCCATGTTGCTGGCTGGTATGACGCCGACCACCGTCGACCCCAAGATCGTCGCCGCCGCAGCCAACGCCGGCCACTGGGCCGAGCTCGCCGGTGGTGGCCAGGTCACCCCGGAGATCCTCGAGGCCCACCTTGCCGAGCTAGGCACCCTGCTGGCCCCGGGCGTCAACGCCCAGTTCAATTCCATGTTCCTGGATCCCTATCTGTGGAAGATGCAGATCGGCGGCAAACGCCTCGTACCCAAGGCCCGTGCGGCCGGCGCCCCGATCGACGGCATCGTCATCACAGCGGGTATCCCGGAAAAAGACGAGGCCGTGGCGCTGGTCAAGGAGCTGCGCGCCGGTGGGTTCCCGTGGATCGCATTCAAGCCGGGAGCGGTCAAGCAGGTGCGCGCCGTACTCGCCATCGCGGCTGAGGTTCCGCAGACCCCGATCATCATGCACCTCGAAGGCGGCAAGGCCGGCGGCCACCACTCCTGGGAAGACCTCGACGACCTGCTCATGTCTACCTATGAGCACATCCGTGCCCAAGACAACGTGGTCCTGTGCGTCGGTGGCGGCATCGGCACCCCGGAACGAGCGGCCGACTACCTCACCGGCTCCTGGGCGACGGCCTACGACCTGCCCGCCATGCCCGTCGACGGCATCCTCATCGGCACCGCAGCCATGGCCACCAAGGAGGCAACCACCTCCGAGTCCGTCAAGCAGCTGCTCGTGGAGACCGCGGGCATCGACGGGTGGGTAGGTGCTGGCAAGGCCGCAGGCGGCATGGCCTCCGGGCGCTCCCAGCTCGGCGCCGACATCCACGAGATTGACAACTCCTTCGCCAAGGCCGGGCGCCTGCTCGACGAGGTCGCAGGCGACGAGGCCGCCGTGGCCGCCCGCCGCGAGGAGATTATTGCCGCTATCGCGAAGACCGCAAAGCCCTACTTCGGTGACCTCGAAGGCATGACCTACCTGGAGTGGCTCAACCGCTACTTGGAGCTGTCCGGTCCTTATCGGGGGGCCTGGACTGACATCTCCTGGTACAAGCGCTTCGTTTCTATGCTCGAGCGCGCCGAGGCTCGCCTCATCGACCTCGACCACGGCGCATTCACCCCGCAGGTCACGCTGGGCGTGGAGGAAGACCCGCAGGTGGCCGTCGGTAAGCTTGCAGACCTTTACGACGCCACCGTTACGCTGCATCCGGCCGATCGCGCCTGGTTCCTTTCTCTTGCCCGCACCCCGGGCAAGCCCGTGAACTTCGTGCCTGTCATCGACAAGGACGTGCGCCGCTGGTGGCGCTCGGACTCCCTGTGGCAGTCCCACGACGAGCGCTATGATGCCGATCAAGTCGCCATCATCCCAGGTATTGCCGCAGTAGCTGGCATCACTCAGGCCAACGAGCCAGTCGCAGAACTTCTTGAGCGCTTCAACCAGGCCACCATCGACCGCCTCAGCGCCAGCGGCGAACAGGTCACCGAAACCGACCGCGGACTCATCACGCGCATCCTGGGGGCCGCAGGCACCTACTGGGCAGGCCGCAACCAAACCTCCCTCATCCAGCGCCTCGGCGATGTCGACGCATGGCAGCTTTCCGACGACCACAGCGTGGCAACGCATGCGACCACAGGTGCGAACCTGGTGGCAGAAGATGCCACCCACGCCGTGCTCACCGTCCCGCTCGCAGGTTCCACCGCGCACGGCACCAACGCCAGCCTGCGGATTCGCCTCACCGTGGACAACGACGCGCCCGGCGGTGCCGTCCCACAGGTAACCCAGGCCGACGCGGAGGCAGCGATGGGCGAGCTCACCCGCATCGCTGCCGGTGGCACGTTGGGGACGGAAGAAAACGGCGAAATCACCTGGCACACCACCGTCGACGCCGCCCAAGTCGCCGACTACACCAACGTCACCGCGGGATGTCTGCCACAGGCCATCACCCCGGCAGGCACGGCGCCGGACGTTCTCGTCGGCTACGCCTGGCCCGCGATCTTCGCCGCCGTGCGCGCGGCCACCATCCCCGGCACAGACTCCGCAAGCGTCGTCGAAGGAATGCTCAGCCTCGTCCACCTCGAACACCACCTCACCGTGCAGGCACCGCTTGCCGACTCCCTGGTTGACGGCACGAACATCGACGTCACCGCCCGCGCAGAAGAGGTCGTTGACACCGAAATCGGACGCATCGTGGTTGTTCGCGCAGAGCTTTGCGCCAACGGCAAGCCGCTGGCAAAGCTGTCCGAGCGCATGGCCATCCGCGGCCGCCGCGGTCAGTCCACCGCGCGCACCAATACCTCCGCCCTGCCCACCCATGTCGATGCGCCGCGCTCCTTCCGGGCGCACGCCACCGTCACCGCGCCGACGTCGATGAAGCCGTTCGCCATCGTCTCCGGTGACCGCAACCCGATCCACGTCTCTGAGATCGCGGCAAAGCTGGCGGGTCTTCCCGACGGCGTCATCGTCCATGGCATGTGGACCTCCGCCGTCGCCGAGCTGATCGCCGCTGCTGCTTACACCGACGACAACGTCACCACGGCCGCCTCCCGCGTCGTGGAATACACCGCCACCATGCTCGCCCCCGTCTTGCCGGGGCAGCAGGTGGAGTTCCTCGTGGAGCGTTCCGGGCTCGACACCCGCGCCCACCATGGCGAGGTGCGAGAAGTCACCGCGACCGTCAATGGAGAGGTTGTGCTCACCGCCACCGCCGTGATGGCCGCACCGGCAACGTTCTACGCATTCCCCGGACAGGGCATCCAGTCACAGGGCATGGGCATGGAAGCGCGTTCCCGCTCCGCCGCAGCGCGCGAGGTCTGGGACCGCGCCGACCGCCACACCCGCAGCAAGTTGGGCTTTTCTGTGCTGGAAATCGTTCAGAACAACCCCAAGGAGGTTGTCGTCGACGGTGAGGTGTTCCACCACCCCAAGGGTGTGCTGTTCCTGACGCAGTTCACCCAGGTTGCCATGGCCACTCTCGGCGTAGCTCAGATTGCCGAAATGCGAGAGGCGCACGCGCTCAATCAGCGCGCCTGGTTTGCTGGACACTCCGTGGGCGAATACAACGCGCTGGCCGCCTACGCTGCGGTGCTTACATTGGAAAACGTGGTGGAGATCGTCTACCGCCGCGGCCTTACCATGCATCGCCTCGTCGAGCGTGATGAATACGGAAACTCCAACTATGGTCTGGCTGCCCTGCGCCCGCACAAGATGGGGCTTAACGCCGACACTGTCTTCGACTACGTCTCGGGCGTGGCCGAGGAATCCGGCGAGTTCTTGGAGATCGTCAACTACAACCTTGCCGGCAAGCAGTACGCCGTCGCAGGCACCGCCAAGGGCCTGGAAGCCCTGGGCGCTGACGCCGAATCCAAGGCACCCGGCCAGCGTGCCCTGGTCATTATCCCGGGCATCGACGTGCCGTTCCACTCCACTCACTTGCTCAATGGGGTGGACGACTTCCGCGAGCACCTCGATTCCCTGATCCCGGAGAACATCGACCTAGACACCCTGGTCGGTCGCTACATCCCGAATCTGGTGGCTCGGCCTTTCGAGCTCACGGAAGAATTCGCGCGTTCCATCCTCGAGGTCGTAGACGCCCCGATCGTCAAGGACATCGTCTCCAACTTCGCCGCCCATGCCGAAAACCCGGTCAAGCTTGGCCGAACGCTGCTGGTAGAGCTGCTGGCCTGGCAGTTTGCCTCCCCGGTACGCTGGATTGAAACTCAGGATTTGCTGCTGCGCTCCACCGAGCACGGCGGCCTGGGGGCGGAGCGCTTCGTCGAAGTAGGCGTGGGTGCCGCCCCGACGCTGGCCAACATGATGGCACAGACGGTGGCGATGCCGCAGTACGCGGGCCGCGAACTTGAAATCCTCAACGTCGAGCGCGAGCGCGCCGTCGTTTTTGCAGCCGACGAATACACCTTCGAGGTAGACCACCCCGAGCAAGAGGCCGAGGCGGTAGAGAATGTGGCAACCGCATCTACCCCAATCCCGGTGGAAGCCGCGCCGGCGCCGGTGGCCGCATCTAGCGGCGGTCCACGTCCAGACGATATCGCCTTCACCCCGGCTGACGCCACCGAAATGCTCATCGCGTTGTGGACGAAGGTCCGACCAGACCAGATGAGTTCCAGCGACTCGATCGAAGCCCTGGTCGAGGGAGTCTCCTCCCGCTGCAACCAGCTCTTGCTGGACCTCGGCGTGGAATTTGGGCTGGGTGCCATCGACGGCGCGGCCGATGCCGAGCTCGATGACCTCAAGGCCACCGTGTCCCGCATGGCGAAGGGATACAAGGCCTTTGGCCCCGTGCTTTCCGACTCCGCGGCCGACGCCCTGCGCCGCATCACCGGCCCCACGGGCAAGCGCCCCGCATACATCGCCGAGCGAGTAACCGGGGTCTGGGAACTGGGAAGTGGCTGGGCCGATCACGTGGTCGCCGCGGTGGTCATCGGTGCGCGCGAGGGAGCCTCCCTGCGTGGCGGCGACCTCGCGACCCTGCAGCCAGCTGCGCCATCCAACGCGAGCGAACTTGACGCTCTCATCGATGCCGCCGTGCAATCCGTGGCGGCAGCCCGCGGCGTGAGCGTCTCCCTGCCCGGCGGCGGGGCGAGCGCCGGTGGGGCAATGGTAGATTCCGCAGCGCTTGAGGCGGTGACAGGAAAGGAGGGCGTGCTGGCGGCTACGGCTCGAACCATCCTCAACAACCTTGGGCTCAATGACGAGGCAGCAGGTGCGGACCTCGATGACGCGGACGCTGATGCCGCTTTGTTCGAGCTGGTCTCCGCGGAGCTCGGCCCAGACTGGCCACGCCTGGTCTCCCCATCCTTTGATGAGAATAAGGCGGTGCTTATCGACGATCGCTGGGCCAGCGCCCGCGAAGACGTCAGCCGCGTTGCGGCAGGCGTGCTAGACGCCAGCGAACTCGACCTGACCGGCGCCGGGGAATCCGTGGCCCGCCAAGCCGATTACCTTGGTCTTCCCGAACTTGCCGCGCAGGCACGAGACACCCAGCCATTGGCGTATGCCACAGACATCGCGGTCGTCACTGGTGCTTCCCCGAACTCGATCGCGGCAGCGGTCGTCGAAAAGCTCCTGGCAGAAGGCGCGACCGTGATCGTGACGACGTCCTCGCTTTCGCACTCTCGCCTCGAATACTACAAGCGCGCCTACCGCACGTCGGCGCGCGGCAACGCAGCCTTGTGGGTGGTTCCGGCCAACTTGTCTTCGTTTGCGGATCTGGATGCCCTCATTAACTGGATCGGCAATGAGCAGACCGCGACCGTCAATGGCGCGACTAAGCTCATCAAGCCGGCGCTCAAGCCAACCTTGCTGTTCCCGTTTGCCGCACCTCGAGTATCCGGCTCGCTCCAAGAGGTCGGGCCTCAGACGGAGATGCAGATGCGACTGCTGCTCTGGAGCGTCGAGCGACTCATCGCTGGCCTGTCCGCCATCGGCACCGACACCCACGTCGGGCAGCGCCTGCACGTGGTATTGCCAGGCTCCCCGAACCGCGGACGCTTCGGCGGCGACGGCGCCTATGGCGAGGCCAAGGCCTCCCTGGACGCACTAGTTACTCGCTGGAACGCGGAATTGAGCTGGAAGCCACTCACCTCACTCGCCCACGTGCTCATCGGATGGGTGCGGGGCACGGGACTGATGGGCGGCAACGATCCACTGGTCGCCGCAGTCGAGGCGGCAGGGGTCACGACCTTCTCTACCGAGGAGATGGCCGAAAACCTCATCAAGCAGGTTACTGCGGAGGTAAGAGCGGCTGCGGCGAAGGCTCCGGTCATTGCTGACTTCACAGGTGGCTTGGGTGACAATGACATCAACCTCGCCGAACTTGCTCGCGCCGCGACCCGTGACGCGGCCGGTGGGGAAGAAGACGTCCCCGCTACCGTCCAGGCGTTGCCGAGCCCGTATCGCCCCGTTGCCGAAACGACGCCCGATTTTACCGGTCAGGTCTCGCAGGATTTGGACGAGATGGTCGTCATCGTCGGCGCTGGTGAGCTTGGGCCGTGGGGTAGCGCGCGTACCCGCTTCGACGCCGAGCTCACCGGGGATCTTTCCGCAGCAGGCGTGGTAGAGCTTGCCTGGACTATGGGTCTGATCCATTGGGATACGGACCCGAAGCCGGGCTGGTACGACGCCAACGATGAGGCTATTGCCGAAGAAGAGATTTACGAGCGCTTCCACGATGAAGTACTCGCTCGCGTCGGCGTGCGCCGCTATCACGACGACTTCGGCATGGTCGACAATCTCGCGCCGGAGCTGACCACCATCTACCTCGACAAGGACCTGTCCTTCAATGTTTCTTCCAAGGAAGCGGCGAAGACCTTTGTTGACTCCGAGCCGGAGTTGACCACCGCCTCCTTCGACGAGGCGACCGGGGAGTGGATCGTCACCCGCAAGGCCGGTTCGGCAGTGCGCGTCCCGCGCCGCATGGCGATGAGTCGTTTCGTGGGCGGTCAGATCCCTGAAGGCTTCGATCCTTCGGTCTATGGCATCCCCGCTGACATGTGTGACAACCTGGATCGCGTTGCACTGTGGAACATTGTGTGTACCGTCGATGCCTTCCTTTCCTCTGGATTTAACCCTGCGGAGCTGCTCGCCCATATCCATCCGGCTCGTGTGTCCTCCACGCAGGGCACCGGCCTCGGCGGCATGGAATCCATGCGATCGCTCTACATTGATCGACTGCTGGCGGAGCCTCGTGCCAACGACATCCTGCAGGAAGCGCTGCCCAATGTCATGGCAGCTCACGTCATGCAGTCCTACGTCGGTGGCTATGGCCAGATGATTCATCCCGTGGCTGCTTGTGCCACCGCGGCCGTCTCCGTCGAGGAGGCCGTCGACAAGATCAAGCTGGGCAAGTCCGACTTCGTAGTCGCTGGTGGCTACGATGACCTTTCGGTCGAAGGAATCACGGGCTTTGGTGACATGGCTGCCACCGCAGACTCCGGCGAGATGGCTGCAAAGGGTATCGATGACCGTTACTTCTCCCGCGCGAACGACCGCCGCCGCGGAGGCTTCGTCGAGTCCGCGGGCGGTGGCACCGTCCTGCTGGCCCGTGGCTCGCTGGCCGCTGAGCTGGGCCTACCGGTGCTGGGCGTGGTCGGCTTTGCCGAGTCCTTCGCCGATGGTGCCCACACCTCCATCCCAGCGCCTGGTCTGGGAGCCTTGGGCGCCGCTCGTGGCGGGGTAGAGTCCCGTTTCGCGAAGCAGTTGCGCAAGGTGGGTGTGCGTGCCGACGAGATCGCGGTGATCTCCAAGCACGACACCTCTACCACCGCCAACGATCCAAACGAGTCCGACTTGCACGAGCGCATTGCTCGGGCGATTGGACGCACGGACGGCAACCCGCTTTACGTCATCTCTCAAAAGACGCTGACCGGTCACGCGAAGGGTGGCGCGGCTGCGTTCCAGATCATCGGAATGACCCAGGTGCTGCGCACTGGCCTTGTTCCCGCGAACCGAAGCCTGGACTGCGTCGACCCGGTGTTGGCCGAGAACGAGCACTTCGTGTGGCTGCGTGAGCCGCTAGATCTATCCAGCAGGGCGCCGAAGGCTGGCTTGGTTACCTCGCTCGGTTTCGGACACGTCTCCGCGCTGGTCGCCATTGTTCACCCTGCGGCCTTCGTCGAGGCGCTGCGAGTCGAGTCTGGTGAAAGCGCAGTGGATGTTTGGCGAGGACGCGCGGTTGCCCGCGAGACCGCTGGTTTCGACCGCATCCTCGAAGGAATGCACGGCGGAGCCGCCTTGTACGAACGCCCTGTCGACCGTAACCTTGGTGGAACCGGGAAGGTAGCTAAGGAACGCGAGGCAGCGATTCTGCTCGATGACTCTGCACGATTGATTGATGGCGTTTTGCTCCCAGGGGCTCAAGCCTAATTGTGAGCATTGAGCTTCAGCGGTGATTTTCCCATTCGAAGGAAAGTCACCGCTTCCGCTATGCTGCGTGGCCCCTGGCGTAGGCAACCTTGGCCTCCCACTGTGGGCTCGAGGCCTCGCGGTATTCTCGGTATACTCTCCGGAACCCGAATTCAGTGCGTATCACGTGGCCAAACGTGCTTGCGCGTCCTGGGTCGTCGTTATTGATGAGATTGTGCCCTGGGCACAGGAGAACTAAGTTTTCTTGGTCGGTTTTTCCTTCGTGTTTCCATGCCCTGATGTGGTGGACTTGGCAATGCTCGGCCGGTACAGGGCAGTCTCCCCACATGCAATGGCTGGCTTCGGCCATGGCCAAAACCCTCTGCTTTTCAGAAGCGAAGCGGTAGGCACGGCCAAGCTCGACAGAACCGAGAACTGGGTGAATAAGGGCGATTCCCCATTCCGGTGAGATCTGTGAAGCCATGAAATCCATTGCGCTCATTCGCACGCCGTCCGAGCGTTCAAGCATCACGGTGCCGTCGGGTTGAGTAAGAACTTTGTCGGCCACATCCAATGGGATTTGTATGATGGGGTGTAAGACGAGGTCAGCTCCGATTCGGGGAATGCTCATCCTCGGTTTTTCATCGGAGCTCAGGTCGGAGCCTTGGTTGGTGTGCAGCGGTTGGTGTCCCTTCTCGACGATCGTGGCTGCTGGATCAGCTAGCCCCTTGAGAGCTTCGTGCATGGAGTTGACATGCTCGGGGTCACCGGTGATGTTGAGGCTAAACGCGCCACCTTTGTGATGGGTAATCCGGACGCCCTTCTTTGGGTTGCGCGGTGGAGGCTTGAGGCGAGAATGCTCCCTTTTGGCGATGGATTTGAGGTCTGCGAAGTTCTTCGGGTGCTGTGAAAATACGGCTAGCCGAAGCTGCCAAGCCTTCTTGCGTGATAGCTTGCGCGCGTAGTCCTCGACGAATTTCAGCCCATTAAGGGTGTGGCCGTTTTCGGAAATAAGGCGAAGCACCTGCGCGGCCTTGCTTTTGTAGTGTCCTAACACGAAATACGTCTCTGTCATCGAGCGAAGCCAATTGGCTTCAGATTCTTCGATGCCTAGTTCCTCCAGAGCAACGGTCGATTCCCTGGCATCGCGCAGAAGCGCGACCGGGGAGGTGGTCATCATCGCTAATGCTTGTAGAAGTGTCATGGTTCACACGATAATTGAAAATGTGGCATGCGTCTAGAACAAATGTGCTATCCTTGGGGCAAGAAAGGATAAACTACCAGGTAGTAGAGGGGAAAAATTGTTTATGCAACGCAATGTTCGAAGACATTTTCACGTGGTTTTTGGAATCGCTTTGAAGCCCTTTCAGGCGCAGATCGAATGAGTTCGGTCGCTTAAATGAGGGCGTGAGGAAGGTAATGCTTCGCATCCAATTGTGGAGATAGGAAGGGCAAGAGGTTTTGCCAAGCAAAAGGCACGCATCAAATAGTGCTGCACTGCCTGTGGGCATTGCATCTGTTTTCTGTAGATATGCTTGGTTGTCATGACCTACTTTGTGGGCACCGATTTGGTGTACGTACCCGCTTTTACGGAACAACTAGCTCGCCCCGGTTCGCGCTTCGAGGCGGTTTTTAGCTCACGGGAGCTACGGCTTGCATCGACCAAGCAACGCCGCGAGGAACATTTGGCTGGGCGGTGGGCGGCGAAGGAAGCCTTTATCAAGGCTTGGTCGCAGTCGTTGTTCGGATTCCCGCCGCCACTTGCCCCTGACGCTGTGGACTTCTCTGAGATAGAGGTTGTTGCGGATTCCTTTGGAAGGGTCGTGGTCGAGCCGCGTGGGAAGGTGCGTGAGGCGTCGGGAATGGAACGTGTGCAGCTGAGCATTAGCCACGACGGGGACTATGCAACAGCGACGTGCATAATCGAGCGATAGTTATTGGGCGCAGTGGTCGTCGGCAAGCGAAAATTAGCCGGTGGCGACGGCGAAGAGATACGCGATGATCATGCGTTTGATCTCGGCAACGGTGGCCTCAAAGGCCTGCTCATCGGCCGAGGAGTTCACGGCATAGTTCAAAAGGGAAACCACGGTGTGGACCAAAAGTCCTGCAACGGCCCGGCGTTCATCGTCTGTCACCATCGGGGCCAAGGGTTTGAGTACCTCTGCGAGCATTTCGAGCATGGGGCGCTCGGTATCGGCAGCAGTGGCGCGAGTGGCGGGTGTGGATTGCACGGCGTGCCACACCGCCCGCCGGGAAGGGTCGGCGCGCCACATTCCAGCGAGGTGGTCGATCAGCTCGTCGAGGAAATCTGGCCACTGGAGGGCAGGGACAAGTTCGGCGAAGCGGCGCAGTTCGGCAATGGTGGCGGCAGTGTCCTCGCGGTCGAGTTCGCAAATGAGGACGTACTTGTTGGCGAAGAATTGATACAAGGTACCGATCGGCACCTCGGCGCGCTTGGCCACCTCGTCGAAGGTGAAGGACTCGAAACCCACGTCAACGAGCACGCTGCGGGCAGCAGAAAGGATGCGGGAGAAGCGCTCGCGGGAGCGTTGTTGGGCAGGCCTGCGGCGGGGTAGGAGGATCTCCTGCCCCGGTTCCTGCCCCGCGCGCTCCGGCGCCGCCTTGTTCGGCATTAGGCCTTGTTCAGCTCCTTGAGCACGCGAGCAACATGCCCGGTTGCGCGCACATTGTACAGAGCAAGCTCGATGGTTCCGTCAGCGTCGACGAGGAAGGTGGAGCGGATGACGCCCTCGACGATCTTGCCGTAGTTCTTCTTTTCACCAAACGCCCCGTATGCTTGCATGACCTGTTTGTCGGGATCGGAAAGAAGCGGGAAGTTGAGGCCGTGGTCGTCGCGAAACTTGGCCAGTTTGTCCGGGGTATCGGGGGAGATGCCGACGACATCGATGCCAAGGTCGTTGAGCTGAGCTAGTGAATCGCGAAAGTCGCAGGCCTCCTTGGTGCACCCTGGGGTGTTGGCGCGCGGGTAGAAGTACACTACGACTTTGCGCCCGGCGAAATCAGCCAGCGAGGTGGTCGAGCCCGAATCGTTGGCAAGGCTAAAGGCGGGTGCGATCGCGCCTACTTCCAGTCGTGGGAAAACAGTCATACCTTTAAGGATAGCCAAAAAAGGCGCGCATCTTGCTGGCCGGATCGGTGTTTTCGCCTCAGGTTGTGGCACTCTTGTAGATGGGAAAGAGTAGACTTAGTGCTCGATCGCGCTCCGGCGCGGCAAACACAAGACTTTTAAAAAAAGGAACGTAGGGAGAAACCCAGTGGCACGCAATATTGATGATATTCAGCGCGATATTGAGCGCACCCGCCGCCAGCTTGCGAGCACCCTCGATGAGATCGCGGATCGCACCAAGCCGCAGAACTTGGTCGATGAGGCGAAGGGGCAGGTGACCTCCAAGCTGCAGGATCCGCAGGTTCAGAAGATCCTGGCCGGCGTTGGTGCAGCTGTGGCTACGCTGGTAGTTTTCTCGCTTGCTCGAAGCTCCCGCAAGCGCAAGGAGCTCAAGGAGATCCAGCGCCTGTTGGCATCTCGTTAATGGCGTTTGTGCTTGCCGACGTAGCCAGCCCGCGCGTCGGCAAGCTTTTCTTTGCCTGTTGCGCTGCAGGTGGTTGGCTTAGGCTACTTCAGCGCCGGCGGTGGCGATTTCCTCCAAGGCTGCCTCGCCGGTCGTTTCGGCAACGGGGGAGCACAGGTTGGAGAATACGCGCACTTTGAGGCCTTCTTTGAGCCCGTCCAAGGTTGTTGCGCGCACACAGTAGTCGGTGGCGATGCCGACGATGTCGATGACGTCGACCTGATGGTTGCGCATCCAGTTGCTAAAGCTCGTCCCGTCATTGGTAAAGCCCTCGAAGCCTGAGTATGCGGCGGTGTATTGGCCTTTGAAGAAGGCGGCGTCGGTGGGCGTGCCGGCGAGCGCTTCGTGCAGCTGGGCGCCGTGGGAGTCAGCCACGCAATGTGGTGGCCAGGTGCTGATAAAATCCGGCGCCGCGCTGAAGTGGGTGCCGGGCTGAATGTGCCAGTCCTGGGTGGTGACAACGAAGTTATACTCATCGCGGTGCGTGGCAACGAATTCCGCAATGTCAGCGGCCACTGCGTCACCACGGGCGGTGGCTAGGCTACCGCCGGGGCAGAAGTCGTTTTGAACGTCGACGATGACAAGTGCTCGCATACTTCCGACATTTTACCTAGAACCTGGGCATTGCCCCCATCTAATACCCCTAAGCGGCGCCAAGAGACCCCCGCCAAATTAGGCTGCGCTTGCCTGGCGGGGGTCTTGTGCTGGGAAAACAGTGCGCCATCAGGGACTCGAACCCCGAAGGGTTTTAGAAGCTGAATAACAGTGCGTTTGCACTGGTCAACGGCATACTTTGGTAGATGCTCTGCTCTGGAAAATAACCATACACGGGCTTTGTGCCCAATTCGTGCCCAGAGAGAGGTAAAACCATGAAGTTGTTTCAAGACTTGCTGACGCTAGATAAAGCTTTGAAGGCCATCGTCATCAAAGGTGAGTGTGATCTAGTTGATGTTGACCGAATCGCCTTCGCAGGCGTTGAAGACGGCCGCATTTTCCTCATCCATGATGAGAACTTGAGTGACGAACACCCGATCATCTCCCCCGTGATTGACCTTGCCCGGCGCGCCGGGTTGGTGGCGGATAGCGACATCACGCGGGAATCTGAACAATACCTGTCCACATTGGAACGTGTACGCTGGTTCGCCTAAGACATGAAAAATGCCCTCACAGCTTCGCGCTGTGGGGGCTTCGTCGTGTTCGTGGTTAGTCTTCCAACGCCCGGTAGATGGATGGCCGAGAAACTCCGAACTGTTTGGCGATGGCAGAGATGCTTTCGCCTTCGGCTTTGAGCTGTCGCACTTGCTGCATCTGCTCTGGAGACAGCGATGGCTTGCGGCCCTTGTACTTGCCCTGTGCCTTTGCGATGGCAATGCCTTCGGCTTGTCGCTCCTTAATCATGGAACGTTCAAACTCTGCTACGGCTCCCAACATGTTCAGGAGCAAGTTGGACATAGGGGAGTCTTCGCCGGTGAACTCCAAATTTTCTTTGATGAATCGGACAGCGACACCCTTGCCGTTCAGTTCCTCGACGATGGTGCGAAGGTCAACGATGTTACGCGCCAGCCTGTCCATGCTGTGGACGGTGAAGGTATCGCCTTTGCGTGCGTAGCGGATGGCTTCTTGCAGCTGTGGACGGTTCGCATCCTTGCCGCTTGCCTTGTCGGTAAACATCTCATCGACGTGGATGCCTTCTAATTGCCGCTGCTCGTTTTGGCCTACAGAGCTAACGCGCTGGTATCCGATCACTGCCATTGTCCTAGTCCCTTCGTTGCCGTGGTGTGTACGGATAAGTCTAAGACCTAACCGGACAACTGTCAAACAATGGGAGATTTGACCCTAACGTACAGCGGGAACAGGTTGGGGTGGTGATGTACGTATGGCTGTACGCTATACACACATTAGGACCTTAAGGCAGCAATCCGAATTGAGAACCTTTCTGAAAAATCATCCATTTTGCAAACCTAATTGTGGTAGAACCACCTTAAACTTTTCAAGGCTACACCTCCCTTTCTCACACCGCATTCATGAAGGAAGATTTTAAGTGAAGAACAGAAAACGTCTCACCGGTCTTGCCCTTGTAACTGCAAGCGCAGTCTTCGCAGGGGCAACAGCCAATGCCCAGGATGTATGGAATAAGGAAGACGACGAAGGGAGGGTAACAACGCGGCACACTGGAGAAATGTCCAGAGGTTTGGGAAACCAAGCACAAGAATCGTCCAATACTTCAAAAACGGACCATGCTTTTGATGAAATATTTTTCGGCAATGGCCCCAACGCTAAGATCCTCGCAAAGAACCTAAAAGATCCCATTTACGCTTCATTAGCTAAAGAAAAGGAGGCATCCCGCGAGGATGATGAACTTCACCTAAAGGTGAGGACCCAGGTTGAGTCCATGGAGCCTGGTTTTGTAGAGGGCTTCAACAATGAAATCGCGACTGGAAACCCTTATCGGATCGAAAGGGCGCTCGAACGAGGAAGCGATCTCATTACCCAGTCCCTTGAAAATGACCTAAACAATTCAGGCGCAAACGCATCCCCACAATGCGCATTCGTTTTTGCCTGGGCAGTCGCTGTTTTGGTCAACTACGGTGCGGCCGTAAATATTGAGACGTATGCGCTTGTCCATCATAAGGTTAAGCTCGCTGAGTCCAGGGCTGTCATTTCCGAGGAGCAGGCAAGTCTGGAGCGTCAGCGAGTTGTTACAGCGATCTTGGAGACTTACGCCCCGTGATCTCAGGGAATAGATCATCGACAGCAGTGCCTCTGCGGAGGAGTTCCCATTACATCCTGAGTTTCGTGTTTTCAGTGCTCTTTTTAACAATGACGTTTACAGCACTACCTACATTGGCGTTCGATCCCCCCTGGAAGGGGACGAAATGGGAAAGTATACAAGGCCATGTTTTCCCCCAAGGGTGGGGTTTCTTCACTAGAAGCGCCCAAGAGCCCTTGGTAACTCCTTGGAGCAAGGATGGTTTGCCACTCTCGCACCTACCGACTTCTCGCTGGGTGAATTTCTTTGGACTAAATCGAGAGGGACGGGCTCAAGGCGTGGAAGTTGGATCTCTCCAGAGCCAACTTTCCGATGAACAGTGGACTTCATGTGCCGACCTAGCCCCCCCTACAAGATGCTTGCAGAAAGCAAAGGTAGAAGGTGGCGACAAGTTTAGCGTGCATTCCACTACGAGAAGCCCCAGTTTGTGCGGAGAAATAATGCTCTTAGAAACTAAGCCCGCTGATTTCATGTATAGGAGCTATGTTGATGAAGATATCATCGCCGTCAGATTCGCAAGAATTGACGTACACTGCGCGAGCAGGCCTTAAATCTAAAGTATTTTTGCCGAATGTAATTGGCCCTAGTTTCTCAGTTTTTCGGTCGGGTCTCGCGGCTTGCGCCGGTGCCACACTCCTTTTTACGCCCGGGGATAAACTAGTTCCCCCGCGGTTTATAGGCGAAGTGCCCAATCCAGTGTTCGAAGGGATAAACAAGCTTTCCTTGTTCTTCATCCTCAGCGATCATCCCGAAGCTGCAAGAGTTATAGGCCTGATACTGTGCTTAGCATCTATATTGGGGGCATCCTCTATTGGAGTAGCGTGGATCTTCTACTCTCTACACAATACGGCAATCACTCCAGACGGAGGCGATCAGATTGGCTTGATCGCGAGTATCTTCTGCTTGACCCTCGGTTTGGCAAGATGGATCATCAAGCAATTCCCGACACGTCGGCTTGGCTACCTTCTAGCTTTCTATTCATTTTTACTGTTTAAAGTTCAGGTGGCATTTGTTTATGCAAATGCGGCAATCGCAAAAATTAGAGTAGACAACTGGGCAAATGGGACTGAAGTCTATTATGACCTTATTTCTCCATTCTTCGGGCTCACTGGGCTCAGGCAAATCCTCTTTGCTCCGATTTTAGCGAGCCCCGCTTTTATTACGTTTCTCACTTGGGGCACTATTGCGGTTGAGCTGTACATAGCTGCAGCTACTTTCGCATCCGACAAATGGAAATCTACGGCGATCTTGGCAGCTGTGTTTTTGCACGGGGGAATTGCTTTATTCATGGGAATTACCTCATTCTCCCTCACGATGCTCACAGTGGTGATTTTCGCCTTACTACCCATGAAGATAGTTGGAAGGAAGTTGAGTGATATTCATGACTGGTTCAAGTTATCGATCAAGAGTATTTGGATATAATTTTAGTCGGATCGTACTTATCTTCGCAGTACTCTTATTGTGTGTCTACTTCTTGACCAGAAGAGATCAAACCGCCTTTATCACATGCGGTCTTTTAGTGTCTCTGGCAATTTTCTTTAATGTCGGGGTGTTGCTGAATGATGAAATCCTTCGGATTTCAGTTCTTGGCATTCCAGTTAGCAACGTTCGTTTGGAATCTCTGAAGGGGGCGGAGATCCTTCCCTCGGGCCCCATACTCGAATCCCAAACGTTTGGGGTTCACTTCCTGGATGGCACTATTTCATTCCATGCCGGTTCTGCAAATATCCTCCTACACCGCAATATCGGAAGACCCATTCGCTTGACGGTTAAAGACCCAGAGGAATTTTTACACCTCCTAGCGGAGAACTCCGCTATTCGACCCGCTTCTCACAGTTAAGCCCCCGGTGCCGACACAACTGGCAACCAAAAGCATAGTCCAACGGACAGGTTTGGGTATGGCATCGCTTCGGGGTGGCATAGTGTCCTCGCGCCGGGATGGTGGGATGGATGGCCTTGCCTGCGGCGTGGATTGGGCTTGCTGTCCTGTGTGGCCTTTGGGATGTATTGGGGAGCGTTTGCAGTTGGGATGCTGTAGCCGTCCCAATTCTGGTGAGGTTTGATCGGGAATGTCTGAGCGGGTGGCACATACTCAACTCCGGGAAGGCAGTCTTGACTTGCATGGCCTACGTACCCCAGGGGGGTATACCCCTGCCCTGGGGGTGCCACCGAAGCGTAATGCGGGTGTCAGTTCGTGTACGAGTCTGAGGTTTATGGTTGGTGTTCACCAACTATTTTGCATTGTGAACTACCTGGAGTTTTCGACATTTTGGGGGAAAAGTCTGTAATTTACATCACAAAACGCCCCTCTGACTTGATATTGCCAAAGGGGTTGCTGTAGTGTTGAGGGCTAGACTCTGCGTTTCTGTCGAACGCTTGTTCTAGCTTGCTATGTGAGAACTGAACAGTGAACCCCGATGCCCACAGGAGAAGTCTGTCATTTTTCAGTTGCGGCGCACTGCCATGCGCCCACAATTTCCCGAGCACAACAAAGTCAAGGAGGTACGAAAAATCATGTAGCCACGACACTACACCCCCTCACCCAACGCTGTCCAATATCACGTTGACAGCATCACCCAACTAACAAAGGAGATTCCTATTTCTAAAGTCAAAAAGTCTTTCTCTGAACTCCGAGAGTTCTACGCACTGCAAGGCAAGCGCCTTTGCAAGACCTGTTTCGACGTCATCGACTTCGATGCATTCCCCAACGATAAGAAGGGCAATCGTGGCAAGGCGGGAGAGTGCCAGCCATGCCAGAGTGAGCGCCAGCGCAACCGTGCCCGAAAAGCCAACGGTGTCCAAGGCCGTCTTGACTCTGCGGTTAAGCGATTCCGAAGGAACGGCAAGCGGGTCTATCCGTTCACGCCTGGGGAATGGAAGGAGCACATGGTCAAGAAACGCCATGCTGACATTGATCGCTGCTACTACACCGGAACCCCGTTGCAAAGCAATGACAAGTCCGATGCCAGCACGTTCATGGAGCTGGACCATGTTAAGCCGATGAGCGCTCCGCGTTCCACGCACTCTGTGGGCAACGTAGTACCCGCCACCAAGGCGTTTAACAATTTCAAGCGTGATAAGCGTGCCATCGAAGCCGTGATGACCGCCCCGGAACATCTCCAACCCATCCAATGCTATGCAGGTTTTGCCGAAGGCATGGCGGGCACTGACTGCTACGGCAACCCCAACGCCCCGGCGCGAATCGAAGGGTGGAGCGACGGCGATTCCCCTGCCATCACGTTCTACGTGCCCGAAGATGACACCGTGGGCGGTGGTCGATGACCGTCGATGCATACACCGACCAGGACATTCAACGCCTGGTAGATGAGCATTTTGCTTCGATTCTGCCAACGCCTTCGGCTTATGACATCGCCCAAAGACTCAACGGCGATCTTGAGGAGTGGGTTTATCCCGGCTTCGTCTGCGATAGCTACACGATGTTCGTCGGCAAGCCCAAACAAGGTAAATCGCTACTTGCAGTGAACCTTGCCGCTTCGTTTATCTCCGGTGAACCTTTTATAGGTGTTTCGCCTGCGAAGGCCTTGAGCTGCAATAACGTCCTAATTGTCACCACCGAAGCCAATGGTGAGAAGGAGAACGTTAGAAGGTTGCAAGCCCTGGGTGTTGACCTGCAACACGCTTTCGTCAACCGCGTTGGCATCGAAGGCGTACCAGAGCTGTCCTACGAAGCTGCCGAAGCTGGAAACGTCGGCCTGGTCATAATCGACAACATCTTAGGTGTCTGCCGTGGCATCGACATCAACAAGCCCGAAGCTATTACGGCATTGACCGAAGTAGCAGAGCGGTTTAACCGCGCCGGGGTGCCTGTGGTGTTCATCCACCACAGTGCCAAGGCAAGTGGTAGTGACCCGTTGGCTGCGTCGATGGGTAACAACGGCATCGTCGGATTGATGCGCCACGTCGTGGGCGTGGTGAAGTCAAAGGATGCGGTGAAGCTGACCACCGAAGGCAATGTAGGAGACAGTGGGAGTCTACGCATCCGCTTTGACGAGAACGGCAAGGCTGAACGGGTGGAGGATGCAAAGCCCGAAGCATCCGAAGCTAACAAGGCATTGGCTGCAATGGCAGAGTTGGCACGAAGCGCCCCGGCTTCGTGTACATCCAAAGCCGATGTGTTCCGCTACGTCACCTCCCAGCTGGACCGGCAAGGCGTATACAACGCCAATGGCACGCCATACAGCGAAAACACGGTGAAGAATCGCATCAACCAGATGGTGAAGTCCGATGACTCATCCTTGCGATGGGATGCCGAATCGAAGCGATTCACCTAGGAAAGTTGACCGATGGGGCTTCGGTCAAGTCGGTCAAGTGGTCATATAACCGCTGGTCACAGGCTTGACTTCTGACCGAAGTTTCCCCTTATGTATCCCCTGGTCAAAATTCTTTCTTGTCTCATCGGAGAGTGAATATCCAACGGCCAATTGGGGATTGGCCTTGGGTATGAACGACCAACCACAGTGGAAGGCTGGAGCCATCAAGCTCCAGCCGACCAAGGATAACTAAGTTATATTCCCTCGCCGGGCACCAAGCCCCGGCGGGGTAGTGGAGAATAGTGGTTCCGTCGATGACTAAGCATCTCCGTCACCTAGTAGGCCTCCGAAGAATGATGATCTTCGTCGGCCACCGAAAAAAGGCTCGTTCTACTCACTCACACCGCCCCAGGTGTTCGTTCGTACCCTCGAGATGAGCGACGGGGACAACCCGGCGCGATCAGTCTCCAAGGTTGAGGTGATCCATCAACTCCTGTGGCCTGTGTTCCCTTGCTCGCATGTACGTGCCAACGATGGTGGCTGTATCCTCCTGTCCTAGTATCCGGCCTATCTCCGATGGAGTGGCACCGGCTTCGGCAAGCCGGGTGATGAGGTACACACGCCCGTAATGTGGCGTGATCTCCGAAGTAACTCCTGCCTTCGCCTTCGCTCTGTTGAAGATGCTTCGGTAGCTGGTATCGAAGACAACGCTGCCTTTGTCTGTTATGGTGGCGTACTCATCCATGCCGGGGTTGTAGGTGGTGATGTGGTCGATGATGATGCTTCGGAACTCACGAAGGACAGGTACGGTGCGATAGCCTGCCATCGTCTTCGGCGGATGCAACGCCATTTTCATGCCACCGACTCCGTTGGGAACCCGTGACAAAGTGCCGCGTACACGCACGTTTGACGGGTTTATGTCCTGTCCCTTGAGTGCAAGTGCTTCGCCGATCCTAAGGCCGTGAAACAGGCAAAGAACGGTGATTAAGCGGTATTTGTGAGGTACTTCGTCAAGGATTGCCCGAAGCTCTGCGGTGTCTGGTAGCTCCTTGCGATGCGGCTTGCTTCGCTTCGTTGCTGCTCTGACGTAGACAGGGTTATACGTGATGTATCCGTACTCAACGGCTAGTTGCATCACCGACCTTAGTTTCTGGTAGGCCTTCGTGTTTCTGTGAGCTGTGCCAGCGTTTGCGGTAACAGTGTCTTGCCACCACGAAGCGACTTTCTTCGGGGTGAGCGTATCTACAGGAGTCTTGCACAGGCCTTCGTGGCAAAGCACTCTGCTCGAAAGTACTTCGGTGTATGTGTTCAACGTCGATGCCCGAATGTTGGGAGCTTGCACCTCCAGCCAATGCCGAACAAATTCCCCAACGGTGGGAATCTTCGGGGGAGCAGGCTTGTCCTGTGGCGGTGTCCATGTACCAAGGTCGATGCTCCTGCGAACATCTGCCAGCCATCCAAAGGCGGCTAGTTCATCTGGGAATGTGTCTTCGGCCTTGTATCGGTTGCCATCGGGTGCTGTGTAGCGCGCCTGGAATCTGCCAGAGCGAAGCTGACGTACTGACCCGAATCCGCGTGCCCAATTTGTGCCCACGCGTGCCCTAAAACCTTCCTCCAAACGCGTCGCGGACAGCGAAGACGCGCCGGGGGTTGTGATAGTCTAATTCCTGTCCTAAGCAGGGCTGACTACCAAAAAAGACCAGGTTCAAAACAGTAAAAATACCGTTTGACCTGGCCTTATTGTGCGCCATCAGGGACTCGAACCCCGAACCCACTGATTAAGAGTCAGTTGCTCTACCAATTGAGCTAATGGCGCATGGTGGAAACATGAAAAGAAAAAACCCAGACGGCGTTAAACCATCTGGCTTTTCATGAGTGCGCCATCAGGGACTCGAACCCCGAACCCACTGATTAAGAGTCAGTTGCTCTACCAATTGAGCTAATGGCGCATCCGCTTTCCGGCCACCCTTCGGGCTGCCGTTCAACGAAGAGAAATATTACCCACCGGGGTGAAGCTTGTAAAATCCCCAGCTCAGCGCTTGTTTTGGGTGAGTGCTGGTGGTGCGGGTGTCGCTAGGGTGCACTGGGTATGGAAACGGTGCTGGCGTAATGGCGCCTGTGTGGTGCTGCGCGACGTTCGTCGTTAAGCAAAGACATCGAACACATGTACGAAATATCGGAGTGTGATGTCGCAATGAGGTCTTAATGTTTCTGCCATGTGGATGAATGGCCGAGTGGGGCGCGTGGAACACGGACGGGTGATTCCGGGGGGTGATGGGTGTAGGCGTCAAGGCCGGGTATGGGTAACGGCGCTGAATGAAATGCGATGGAAGGGATGGTGGTGATTTCCACTTTCCATTCATGAAATGGACTGCTGGGGCGCTTGTTAACTGGTGTGACTCGTCGGTGGATGCCTGCGATATCTCGGCGCCCGTATAACAGTTGGGCAACGAGTTGATTTCTGTCGGGAGAACTCGGGCAAATCGGTCGTAGGATTGCACCATTAGGTTGCGGACTCGGTACTGCGCCCTGTGGTTTTAATTATTGATGCGTTGTGAAATGCGAAGAGGAAACTTTTAAGTGTTGGACAAGACGGTGAATAGGTCTTTGAAACTCAAGGGAATGTCCGTGGCATCGGCAGTGCTGGCGGCCTCGCTCGTGTTGACCGGATGCACGATTGACAGGGCCGAGCAGGCACAGGAGACCGTGGACACCCAGACGTCCCCTGTGGTGGAGAAGGCGCTGGCACCGGTGGCAAGCGTTAGCGACGGTGCAACCGACGTCAGCCCTGCCACCGAGGTGGTTGTTAAATCCCTCGGCGACGGGCTGGATGAGGTCACGATGACCAACGAGGAAGGCAAGGTTATCCAAGCCGAGATCGGCGCCGATGGAACCTGGCACACCACCGAACAGCTGGGATACAACCGCCACTACACCATCGTCGCCAAGGACAAGAACGGGGAATCCTCCACCACCGCCTTCTCCACGATGACGCCGGCGGCTACGGATTCCGCCTCGCTGACGCCGATCCCGGACTCCACTGTGGGCGTGGGTCAAGTAATCCAATTCCACTTCTCCACTGCCATCCAGGATCGTCAGGCGGCCCAGGACGCCATCACGATTACCACCGAGCCAAAGGTTGACGGTGCATTCTACTGGCTCACGGCGACTGAACTACGTTGGCGTCCGAAGGACTATTGGGAACCGGGCACAACCGTCAACGTCGAGGCCAACCTGTACGGTGTTGATCTAGGCGGCGGGGTGTACGGATCGGATGATAACTCCACCAACTTCACCATCGGTGACCGCGTCGAGGCAGTCGCCGATGATGCGACGAAGCAGATGACCGTGTACAAAAACGGCGAGGCGGTGAAGACCATGCCGATCTCGATGGGGTCGAACGCCAACCCGACCCCCAACGGTGTCTACACCATCGGTGACCTTTACCCAAGCTTGCTCATGGACTCCACCACCTACGGCCTAGCTTTGGATGCGGGTGGTTACCGTACGAACGTTCAATACGCCTCCCAGATGTCCTACTCGGGTATCTATGTCCATGCCGCGCCGTGGTCGGTCGGATCGCAGGGTGTCGCCAACGTTTCGCACGGCTGCATCAACGTCAGCACCGAGAATGCCCAGTGGTTCCAGGATTTTGTCAAGCGCGGCGATCTCGTGACGGTGAAAAACACCGTCGGCGGCGAGCTTAACGGTTTGGACGGTTTGGGTGACTGGATGATCCCGTGGGAGACCTGGAGCGCCGGCAACGCGTAGCCCGACTGCGCGGTAGCGTAGTTTGCTACTCCTGCGTTGCCTGGATAGTTTCACGAGAGTGTCAATGCTAAGCCCCGCCGGGGTGTCTAAAACATGCAGCAAAGCTTGTGTTTTTCTGCGGGCACCCGGCGGGGCTTTGCGCTGTGCAACTTTTTGCGTTGCTGCGCAATAGGAACGGTATTTCTCGGTGGCCTAGCATGGAACCCGACAACCACCACCGTGCGCATGGTGGATGGGATGGCCCGCTAACAAGGACAATCCGCGGCATGGTGAGGAGAAAGGACTGATTCGTGGCAGCGACTTCGAGGGCTTTGACGAGGCGATCGCTGCTCAAAGTGGCAGGCCTTGCCGGCGGGGCTTGGGCCCTATCCTCTTGCAGCAGGGATTCGGGGGCTAACTCCGCGATGACTGGTACGGGAGGTGTGTCCGGCAATGACGATGAGGTCATCGTGGTGATGAACACCACCAGCGAGCCGGATGCCGGCTTTGATCCGTGTTTCAACTGGGGTTGTGGTGAGCATGTCCATGAGCCGCTCATCCAGTCCACGCTGATCACCACTGATGAAAACCTCGCCTTCGTCAACGATCTTGCCACCTCCTATGCCGTCGCCGAAGACGCGATGAGCTGGACCTTCGACATCCGCGACGATGTCGTGTTCTCCGACGGCACCGCGCTTACCGCGCGCGACGTTGCCTTTAGCATCAACGCGGTCAAGGCCTCGGCGGGCTCCCAACTGGATCTTAGCTACGTGGACCGGGCGGTCGCCGAGACTGATTTTAAGGCGGTCATCTATCTCACCAAGCCATATAACGCCTTGCTGTACACCCTCGCGGTAGTAGGAATCATCCCGGAGGCCTCCTATGATGCGGCCACCTATGGCCAGGCCCCCATCGGCTCCGGGCGTTATCGCTTGGTGCAGTGGGATCGTGGGCAGCAGGTCATCTTGGAGGCTAACCCTACCTACTACGGCACGCCGCCCTCGATGAGGAAGGTTACGGTGTTGTTTATGCAGGAGGACGCCGCACTCGCCGCCGCTAGGGCGGGGGAGGTCGATATCGCCTATACTTCCGCCACCCTCGCGCAGGCTCGCATGAGCGGATATAGCTTGCTGGAGTGCGCCACGAATGATTGCCGAGGAATCTCCTTGCCCTGTGTGGAACCGGAGGCACCCACCACCGATGGCCAGGGCCACGAATTTCCCGTGGGCGCGGCATTTAGCAGTGATGTGCTTGTGCGTCGCGCCCTCAACCTGGCGGTGGACCGCCAGCAGCTGATCGATCATGTCTTCTCCGGTCATGCGCGCATCGCCTATGGTGTCGCGGATGGGCTGCCGTGGGCCAGCCCGGCTATGGAGGTGGTTACCGATTGGAAACAGGCAGCCGCCCTCATGGAGCAGGCAGGATGGGCGAAAAGCGATGAGGGGGTCTACGCCCGTGGTCGGGAGCTGGCCGGTTTTACCTTGATGTATCCCACCGACGATTCCACCCGTCAGGCCATTGCCGAGGAAATCAAGAATCAGCTGACAGATTTTGGCATCCAGGTCCACACCAGCGGTGCAACCTGGACGTATGACAGCGATGGGCTATATGCGCACCAGTATGCGGATCCAATCGTGTGGGGTTGGGGTTCCAACAGCCCCACCCAGCTCTACGACCTCACCTTTAGCACCAGCGCCTCTAACTTCTCCAGCTACCGCAATGCCACCGTCGATGCCCACCTTAATGCAGCGCTGGCCGCGCCCACGGTTGAAGGGGCCTATAACGAGTGGAAGCTGGCCCAGTGGGATGGTGCCGAGGGGGTGGCGCCGGTGGGCGGGGCGAGCTGGATCTGGCTGGCCAATGTCAATCATCTTTACTTCAAGCGCGATGGCCTCGATGTGGGCGCCCAAAAGCCGCATCCGCATGGTCACGGCTGGTCGTTGGTGAACAATGTGGATCGCTGGGGCTGGCAGTGACCCACCGGCCTAGTATGGTGCAGGTGCGGGGTCTGATCGGGTATCTGGCGCGGATGGCCGCCCTGCTTATCGCCCTGAGCGCGCTGACGATCGCGCTGGTGAAGGCCTCGCTGGTGGATCCTTTGAGCACGAATGTTGGCCAGGTGGGTATGGCGGGCCTCGGGCAGGAGCAAAGACAGCGCCTTGCCGATTATTGGGGCGATAACCAGAGTTTTTGCACCGCGTGGATGGGGTGGCTGCGGAATGCGCTGCGCGGCGATCTGGGCGTGTCCTTAAGGTTTAATCAGCCCGTGGTAGACGTGCTCGTCTCTCGCGCCGGGAATACCGTGCTGCTGATGTTCGTGGCATGGCTGCTTGCGGGCCTCGTCGGGTTCGCGCTAGGGATGGTCGCCGGGACGTGTCAGGGGCGGGTAGTCGACCGGGTGATCAAGGCCGTGATGCTGGTGCTGGCGTCGGCGCCGGCGTTTTGGTTTGGCCTGGTGATCCTCGCGGTGTTTTCCGGGTGGCTGGGGTGGCTGCCGTCGGGGCTGTCCGCCCCGGCCGGGGTGGCGGCCGCCGATGTTCAAGGCGTTGACCGCCTCCGCCACCTCATCTTGCCTGCGCTCACCCTGGCGCTGGTGGGCATGCCCCAGATCGTGCTGCATACCCGGGAGAAGACCATCGATGTGATGGCACGTCCGTACGCGCGTTTCGCGCAGGCCCGCGGCTATTCGCGCGCGCAGGTGGCGTGGCGCCATGGGGTTCGCAACGTCGCCGTTCCCGCATTGGTTGTGCAGTGCGCGTCGGTTGCGGAGATCTTTGGGGGTTCGGTGCTGGTGGAGCAGGTCTTTTCCTACCCGGGTCTAGGGCAGGCGGCCGTGGTGGCGGGCCTTGGCGGCGACGCCGACCTCCTCGTGGGCATCGCGGTGGTTTCCGCGGTGATCGTGATGCTGGGCAACTCGGCTGCCGATGCCATCAGCCGGGGCCTGGGACCGCAGGGCGCAGGGCCTAGGCTGGCGAAGGAGAATAGATGATCGGCACGAACGTGACCCAGGGAGTGTTTCACCTGCCGGTTGCCCACGGCCGCAACAATCGGCGCGCGACCCTGGTTCTGCTTGTGGCTTGCGCGTGTGTGGTTGTGGGTCTCGCGCTCGCCGGGTGGTTATTGTGGCCCGAGGCCATCAGCAGCGATTTGGGTGCGAAAAATGCCGCGCCGGGTGCCGGGCATGTGTTCGGTACCGATCAGCTCGGCCGCGACCTGTTCGCCCGCACGATTTCGGGCTTGGCGATCGGTGTGGCCATCGGTTGTGGGGCGGCGGTCGTCTCGTCGGTCATCGCAGTCATCGTCGGGGTGGCCGCGGGCCTCGGTGGTCGCCGAGTGGATGCTTTCCTCGGATGGTTAATCGATCTCATGTTGTCGATCCCACACCTTGTCGCGCTGATTCTGGTGGCCTTCGCCTTAGGCAAGGGCATCGTCGGCGTGAGTGTGGGCATTGCGTTGACCCACTGGCCCAGCCTGGCGCGGGTGATTCGCGCCGAGGTCATGCAGGTGCGCAGCAGTAGATATGTGGCTGTGTCGCGCCAATTGGGTGCGACCCGGCTGCAGGTGTTTACCCGCCACGTGGTGCGGGCGGTGTTTCCGCAGTTTTTGGTAGGGGTGGTGCTGATGTTTCCACACGCCATTTTGCACGAGGCAGCGGTGACCTTCCTGGGGTTTGGTCTTGCGCCGGAAACGCCCAGCATCGGCATCATCCTCGCTGAGGCCTCCCGTCAGATTGCCGTGGGCAATTGGTGGCAGGCGGTCTTGCCCGGTTGCGCGCTCATCGCATTCATCGTGCTTATCGACGCCACAGGTACGCGCCTTCGGGTCATGCTCGATCCCCAACAATCACAAAAGTAGGTACGAGAGTGGATGCGTTAGGAAATCGGCGCCCGCTGATGGAGATTTCCCACCTGACGGTGGGTTTCGAGATGTATGAGTCGGGGGCTTTTTGGCGGGCGAAGAAGAAACGGACCCCCGTCATCGAAGACCTATGCTTAAGGATCTACCCAGGTGAGGTGTTGGCGGTTCTGGGTGCATCCGGGGCGGGAAAGTCCCTGCTTGCCGAGTCGATCCTGGGGTTGTATGAGCCGAACTCCTTCGTTACCGGGCACGTGAGTTTCGACGGAGAAACCCAAAGCGCACTCTCGCTTGCCCGGCTGCGTGGACACGAGATTGCCTACGTGCCGCAGTCGATCGACGCGCTTGATCCGCGGATGCGGGTGGGCCAAGCCATCGGCGGTGAGCCTGCCCGCCGCCGTGCATTGATGCAGCGCTACAACCTTGGTCCCGAGGTCGAGTGCATGTATCCGACGCAGCTTTCCGGGGGAATGGCGCGCCGGGTATTGCTGGTGATGGCGCTGATGGGTTCGCCTGCGCTTCTCCTTGCCGATGAACCCACTCCCGGGCTAGACCAGGCGCTTTCCCAACAGGTGGTCGGCGATTTGAGGGACCTCGCCGGCCAGGGCATGGCGGTGCTGCTGATCACCCACGATCTTCCCGCCGCGCGGGCCTGCGCGGATCGGGTGGCCATTTTCGACCAGGGGTGCATTGCCACGACCTTCGGCGTCGGCAAGCTCGAAACGTGGCAACAAGCGATGATGGAGGTTTAAGGAAACCATGCACACGCTTCAGGCGCGGGGGGTTGAATATTGCTACCCCGGCGCAAAAACGCCCACCTTAGCGGGCATCGACCTTGAGTTGTCCACGCAGGAGCGCGTCGGGCTATCGAGTCCCAGTGGCACCGGCAAGACCACCTTGTGCCAGGTCCTTTCCGGCTACCTTGCCCCCACCGCAGGCGTGGTGCTTTACGACGGCGCACCGCCGCAGATTGTGGCCGGCCAGCCGAACCCGGTGCAGCTTATCTGGCAACACCCGGAGCAGGCTTTCGACCCCTACCTGCGCGTTGGCACTTCCATCGGGCACTCGGGCGCGCTCGTGGGAACCGTCGTCACAGGCCTGGGTATTGAGCAGGAGTGGCTGAGCCGATTCCCCCATGAACTTTCTGGCGGGCAGCTGCAGCGCCTAGCGATCGCGCGCACTGTTGCCGCACAGCCTCGCTTTATGATTGCCGATGAGATCACCACCATGCTGGACTTTCATACCCAGGCGAAGATCTGGCGCTTTCTCATCGACTACACCAGGCGCCATGAGGTGGGATTGTTACTGGTCAGCCACGACGAGGTGATCCTCGAGCGCGTCGCGGATCGGGTTGTGACCCTGGCATAGTTAGGTGTTGACAATATACCCCATGGGGGTATAGTTGGGTTGTGGGTGGAGAAAGGCTCCACAAGCATTCAGCTTTCACAATCGAAGCAAGAAGGACTCATCATGAGCAACGCCGCTGAAGAAACCGCAACCTTTGATGCCAAGGTTTTTGACGTTACGGGGATGACCTGCGGGCATTGCAAGGCCTCCGTGGAGGAAGAAGTGGGTGACGTCGCAGGCGTCAGTCTCGTCATTGCAACCCCTGCCACCGGCAAGGTGGTAGTCGAAGGGGCGAACATCTCTGAGCAGGCTGTGCGTGATGCGATCGCAGAGGCTGGATACCAGGTGGTCTAGGCCATGACTGCACCGACTTTTGAAACGTCAAAGCCACTTGCCCACATCGACCTCGGGGTTACCGGCATGACGTGCACGAGCTGCTCGGCTCGGGTGGAGCGCAAGCTCAACAAGCTTGACGGCGTTCAAGCTAGCGTGAACTTCTCCACCGAGTCTGCCAGCGTGGAATACGATCCCGAAACCGTCGATGAGGACACCCTCATCCAAACCGTGCGCAACGCCGGCTATGATGCCTTCTCGCTGGCGCCGAACAAGGACGCCAACGCGGGCGCCGGTGGGGCGCAGCCTGCCAGTGCGCAGGAGGCGATCGACGCCGCCCGCGACGCGGAGGCCGAAGACCTCAAACATCGCCTGATCATTTCCACGCTGCTGTCGGTTCCGGTTTTGCTCATCAGCATGATCCCGGCGCTGCAGTTCAACAACTGGCAGTGGGCGATCCTCACGCTGGCCACCCCGGTCTTCTTCTGGGGTGGGGCGCCGTTCCATAAGGCAACGGTGACCAACCTGCGCCACGGATCTTTTACCATGGACACCCTGGTGACCATGGGCACCTCCGCAGCCTACCTGTGGAGCTTGTGGGCGCTGTTTATCGGCAATGCCGGCATGCCCGGCATGAAGATGAGCATGCATCTTATGCCCGGCAACTCCACGATGGATGAGCTCTACCTGGAATCCGCTTCGGTGGTCATCTCCTTCCTCCTGCTCGGCCGCTGGTTCGAAACCCGCGCCAAGGGGCAATCCTCGGCGGCACTTCGGACGCTGTTGGCGATGGGGGCGAAGGAAGCGACGGTGCTGCGTGACGGCAAGGAGGTTCGTATCGCCGCGGATTCCTTACAGGTCGGCGACCTGTTTGTCGTGCGCCCCGGTGAGAAGATCGCCACCGATGGCATCGTGGCCCAGGGGCACTCCGCAGTGGATGAATCCATGATCACCGGCGAGTCTGTGCCGGTGGAAAAGGATCCCGAGGATCCGGTGACCGGCGCAACGCTAAACACCTCCGGCAAGTTGGTGGTGCGGGCGACCCGCGTGGGCAAGGAAACCACTCTGGCCCACATGGCCAAGCTGGTCACCGACGCCCAGGCTCGCAAGGCACCCGTGCAAAAGCTCGTGGATAAGATCTCCCAGATCTTCGTTCCTGTGGTCATCGCCATCTCGGTCCTTGCCTTCCTTGGCCACTATTTCTTGAGCGACGATGGCCTTGCGCCTGCCTTCACGGCGGCCGTAGCCGTGTTGATCATCGCCTGCCCGTGCGCGCTGGGGCTAGCAACCCCCACCGCGCTACTCGTGGGCACCGGCCGTGGCGCCCAGCTCGGCCTGCTCATCAAGGGCCCGGAGATCCTGGAGTCCACGAAGAAGGTGGACACCATCGTCATGGACAAGACCGGCACCGTTACCACCGGAGTGATGACCTTTGCCGGCGTGGTTACCGCCGACGAAACCATCTCCCAGCAGGAGGCCTTGCGCCTGGCTGCCGCCGTCGAACACAGCTCCGAGCACCCGATCGCCAAGGCGATCGTGCGCGGTGCGGGCACACAGGAGCTGCCGCCAGTCACGGACTTCGACAACCTAGCAGGCCTCGGCGTGGTGGGAACCGTGGAGGGTAAGCGCGTGCGCGTTGGCCGCCCGGCCGACGTCAGCGAGCTGCCCGACGTCCTTGCCCAGGCATTCACCCAGGCGCGGGCAACCGGTGCCACCCCGGTGTTGCTCAGCGTTGCTGACGCCCCGCGCGCGGTGCTCACGGTGGCAGATACCCCGAAGGAATCCTCGGCGCAGGCCATCGCGGAGCTCAAGCGCTTGGGGCTGGATCCGTGGCTACTGACCGGCGATAACCCCGACGCCGCCCGGCATGTTGCCCGCGCGGTGGGAATCGAGGAATCCCACGTCATCGCCGAGGTCTTGCCACAGGACAAGGTCACGCAGATCATGCGCCTGCAAGAACAAGGCAAGACGGTGGCTATGGTGGGCGACGGCGTTAACGACGCCGCAGCACTCGCACAGGCCGATCTTGGCCTTGCGATGGGGGCCGGCACCGATGTTGCGATCGAAGCCTCCGACATCACGCTGATGAACTCCGACCTGTTGTCTGCCGCCAACGCCATCCGGCTGTCGCGGAAAACCTTGGGCACGATCAAGGGCAACCTGTTTTGGGCATTCATCTACAACGTGTTGCTCGTCCCAGTCGCCGCCCTGGGGCTGCTCAACCCGATGCTGGCCGGTATCGCCATGGCGTTTTCGTCCGTGTTTGTCGTCTCCAACTCGCTGCGGCTGCGCTCGTTCACGCCCATCGCCGCGGCCGGCGGGGAACGTCGTTAAGCAAAACCTGTGCCACCGGGGCCGTGCCAAACTGGCGGCGGGTAAATTAGAAAGCCGAGAAAGGACGGCCCAGCCATGAGCGAAGAACTCACCCACAAGCACACACAGAAGATGGATATTGTATATCCCGCCACGCCGACCACCGTCGTGATCGCCCACCACGACGGGGAAGCGCATCACGGATACATCTCCGAAAAGCAGCGCTACCTCGCACGTCTCAAGCGCGTGGAAGGCCAGATCCGTGGCCTGCAACGCATGATCGACGAGGACCAGTACTGCATCGACATCCTCACCCAGGTCTCCGCCGCGCAGTCGGCGCTGCGCAACGTGGCACTGAGCCTGCTCGATGACCATATGCGCCACTGCGTGAAAAACGCCGCCATCGAAGGTGGGGAAGAAGCCGAGATCAAGTTCAAGGAAGTATCCGACGCCATCGCCCGCTTCGCTCGTTAAGACTCACGGGCGGGGCGCCGCGGGCCGAAGACACAAAAGAACCCGTTACCTTAAATGAGGTAACGGGTTAACCTTGGGGTGGCTGACGGGGCTCGAACCCGCGACACCCAGGATCGCGGGTTCGAAATTCTCGATATTGGCAGTAGCGGGGCATCTGCGTCATTACTGCAGTTCAAGTGCTACTTTCCTGCCTGTGACTTACGCTGAACTACGATGCATTACGACTGGTTACGCGTATCTTACGCGTAGTTTAAAGCGTAACTGAGCGTAGGACAGCTTCGATGTTCTCCCGGTCGGTGTAGTACTCGTCGGCAACCTGTTCCGTGTGGCCGAAGATCGTGGCCCGGGTGGCGGGGTCGATCTTGTCGGCGTACACGCCGTGCAGTGTGGCGCGCCACGAGTGGCTGCGTAGGTCCGCTAGTAGTGCCACGCTGGTGGCCTCCGCGACCTGGCGGTAAAGCTCTGGCACGGCATCGTCGGCGTTCGTTGGGCTCCACGGTTTCGTAGTGGTGGAGGGGGACCCGATCACATAGTGGTCATCATTCTCCCGGTGGGTGCGGAGGTAGTTGGCCACGTCCTCGCGCAGTATGGGGATGTGCCTGCCCTTTTCCCTGCCCTTGCGGCCACGCGAGTGGTGTATCTGCCCTTTCGATAAAACAGGCAGCATGACGATCTCAGGGACTGGCACGAGCCCGGTGTTGCGACTGGCTCATGCGACCTCCTGAGTGGCTTCGCCGGCGTCGATGACGTTGGCTTTCATCATGGTCTTCGTCTGGTCCAGGGCCGTCAGCGACATGTAGCGCTTCTGCTGGATCCAGTCATCGTGCTGCTCAGCCAGCACCGCCCCGACCAGGCGCACGACGGCATCTCGGTTCGGGAAGATCCCCACGACGTCGGTGCGCCGGCGGATCTCCCGGTTCAACCGCTCGGTGGGGTTGTTCGACCAGACCTTCGTCCACACTGCTTTCGGGGCGTGGGTGAACGCGAGTAGCTCATCCAGGGCTTCTTCCAGGTAGTCGGCTACGTGCGGGAACTTCTGCTCACAGAAAGTCACTACTTCCCGGGCCTGGTTCCACACCGATGCGGCGTCCGGTTGCTGGAAGATCGTGTGGAACATCGCCGACAAGGTCGGCCATTGGCTTTTGGGCACCAGTCCGGAGAGGTTCTTAGCGAAGTGCGTGCGGCACCGTTGCCAGGAGGCGTTGGGCAGGACCTCGCCGATGGCGTGCTGGATGCCCAAGTGTGCGTCGCTGGTGACCAGGTAGACGTCGTTTAGGCCCCGGGCCTTGAGGTCGCGAAAGAAACCCGTCCAGGAGGCCACGGACTCGGATGTGGCGACCTGCATGCCGAGTAGTTCGCGGTAGCCTTCCGCGTTCACGCCGGTGGCCAGCAGCACGGAGGTTTTCACGACCCGTCCGCCTTCACGCACCTTCATGGCCAACGCGTCGCAGGAAACATAGAGGTAGGGGCCGGTATCCAGGGGTCGGGTGCGGAAATCTTCCACCATCTGATCGAGATCTTTGGCCATCTCGGAGACCTGCGATTTTGAGAGGTTGTTGATCCCCAGGGTGGCGACGAGGTCGTTCATCCTGCGGGTGGAGACACCCTTGAGGTAGCAGGTGGCGATCACGGTGGTCAGGGCCCGTTCTGCCCGGGTGCGTCGTTCCAGCAGCCAGTCCGGGAAGAACGAGCCGGTTCTGAGTTTGGGCACGGCGACGTCGACGGTGCCGACCCGGGTGTCGAGGTCGCGGTGGCGGTAGCCGTTTCGGACGTTGGTGCGGTTGTCACTGACGGTGGCGTAGTCGGCGCCGCAGACTTGGTCGGCCTGGGTCGAGAGGATCTGGTTGATGAACCCTTGGAGCATCTCGCGCATCAGGTCCGGGGAGGCTTGGGCCAGTAGTTCGTCGAGATAGGTGGTCGGGTCGATAGAATGGGGGCCAGCGGCCATCGTGGTGTCCCTTTCGAGGAGATGTAGGAGTTGATTCGAAAGGTACTGCGGTGGTCGCCTCGTGCATTCATGAGGTCGTCACCGGCAGCTACAGATACACCACGCTAACGGACACCCGACCATCGCTGACACGGGTCCTGGGGATGCGAAGTGCTGGTGTAGGAACTTGCATCTTCACACGCCCCAGGACCCCTAAATCTTGTGCCTCACCGCATCACCGGCGAACCCCGGCTATGCACTCCGGGTCCGGTAGGGCCAGTTTGACGGCTCTCTGGGACGACTTGATGGCACACCGACCGCCCCTGAGTCTGAAGCCGAGGAATCACACGGTCCTGCGCTGCAGGCGTACGTGTGGACATCGCATCCGGAAACCGGAGAGTGGGATGAGATGCTCAATCTCGCAGAGATCGAGGTCGGACTGGCCACGGTTGTTTACACCGACACCTCCACCTACCGTCACCAAACACAGTTTCGCCGTGCTGAGGGGTATGCTCGTGACCGCGGTTTCGGTCTGTGGACAGAGGCAGGCGCGGTTTCGTCTGACACCCCCTCGGTCAACACCTAGAGGCACGTTGCCTGTCTGGCAGGTGCTGTCAGGCAGAAGAAACACCCTGGGGCAACAACAACTGTTGCCCCAGGGTGTTTCTTTCGACCACCACTGCATAATTGGAAGGTCGTCGTCGGGTTACCGGCCCGCAACCACCTCCACCTCAGACCTGATGGACGCAACCTGCCCGTCCGGTGTCCATGCGGTGATCAGAATATTCCTGGTACCCTCTGGATATTCGGAGAAAGTTTCGTCCAGGATGAAACTCACCTCACCGGTGGACTCATCGACACGCATCCACAGTGGTCCGACATTGTCGATGTAGGTCGTACCCTCCGGTAGCTGTGGCCCCTCCAGCGGCACGGTCACCGAGTCGCCCGGGCTCACGATCGTGCGCGGCAGGATCGGCGGGTCTAGGAGATCGGGTTTGCTGTCCTCACTCTCGTACGGAATGACCTCCACTGTGGCCTCGATGTTCAGCGTCTCACCATCGGGCAGCTGTGCCCCGATGGTGATGTCATAGGGGCGGAACTGGATCCCCTTCGCCTTCGGCTCGTACGTGACCTCACCGGTGAAGCGGTTAACCTTCACCCAGCGGGGGTTGGTGTCAATGCTGCGATAGATCGTGCCCTCCGGCAGCTCACCCTCCATCTTCACCCGCTCGGTGGACCAGGCCATGACCTCCGTATAAGGGATGGTCGGGACCGAGAGATTGTCGTAGTCGACCTCTACCTGCTCGCTACCTGCGGGTGCAGACTGTCCTTCGGCCTCGTTGCCATCACCAATGACAACGAACACGACGATGGCAATCACGGCCGCGCAGCCGGCGGCTGCAAGGAACAACCATCGCGACCCGGCCACTCGCCCGGGCGGGGTAGTCGGTGTGGACATGGTGGAGCCTCATTTCATGCTGTGAATCGGCCTGAATTTTTGAGAGTGGCGTGTTACGCGGCGTGAAGGCCTGCGTAGTTTTCTCGTTAGTAGTTGGTGTAGTGCTCGATCGGCGGGATATGCCCGAGCGAGGAATGCGACCGCTCGTGGTTATACCAGTGGATCCATCCGGCTGTGGCGCGTTTCACCTACCCTAGTCCGTCCACGTCCCTGCCTCGAAATCAATGAGCTCAGACTTGTACAGCCCGATCGTTGACTCCATCAGACCGTTGTCGTAGGTGTCGTCGACGGTGCCGATAGACCCGTCCATCTGGTGGGCGGCCAGCAGTTGAATCCGCCCTGTGAGCCCGCATCCGAGTCATGGATCACCCCGGCTGATTCAAAGTACGGGTCCTGGCGCTGGCGTAGCGCCAGTGTCTGTCGCAGCGCACGGATGACCAAAGATGGACCTGACCCCTGTTTGGTGGACACCCTGAAACCAGCATGATGCTGGGAAAGGTAATCTGCCGCCATGCCAAGCAAGACCTACTCCGAGGAGTTTAAGCGCGACGCTGTCGGGCTCTACGAGAAGTCCCCGGGCACGTCGATCCAGACCATCGCCACAGAACTGGGAGTCAACCGCAACACTCTCCAGAACTGGCTCAAGAAATACGGCACCGGAGCCCGCACCAACACCACCACCACCACGTCAGGCCCATCGCCGGACTCGGTGACAGAGGCCGAGCGGATCCGCCAGTTGGAACGGGAAGTCAGCCGGCTACGGGAAGAACGCGATATCCTGCGCAAGGCCGCTAAATATTTTGCGGAAGAGACGAACTGGTGAGCCGCTTCCGGTTCGTTGACGACACCCGACACGGCCGGCCATCCCGCACTCAGCGCAGTCCGGGTCCAGCGTGACCGGGGCGCAGAACAAGTGCGTGAGCTCGTCGGCCACGGCGGCGTCGGTGGTGGTCACCCCGAGCTCGACGGTGCGGCAGATGGTGTCGGCAAGCAGGCTGGCGGTAGCGTTCAAAGCGGGTCCTGGGGATGCGAAGTGCTGGTGTAGGAACTTGCATCTTCACACGCCCCAGGACCCCTAAATCTTGTGCCTCACCGCATCACCGGCGAACCCCAGCTATGCACTCCGGATCCGGAAGGGCCATCAAACCGAGGGCGCCTCACGGGTGGAGTTGGACCGGGCAGAGACTTCCCAGCGGGACCGTCCGGCCGGCTTCTTTTCTAGAGCCTTGGCCGAGTGGGGCCAGCGTACCTGGGGGCGGGGCGGACACGACACGACTGGGCAGGCCCCAAGCGCGCCTAGCCTAGGGCATAAACCAGTTCAAAGACTGTCAAAGAACTAAACCCCATGGCAGGTCTTGTGTAATTTGGGGCAGTGGGCTTTCCTTGGAGCGACCGTTAGTTCTTGTCTAGACTTCGCACAGTCAGCTCGATTTCATTCACAGTTTGCGTGTCGGGAAAAGTTCTTTCTTCGCCATCTGGCCCTGTCGCGAATGTGTATTTGAGCTCAGTGTTGGGTGCAATGTTCTGGCCTGTCACTATGTAATTGCGCAATTCGTCTTCATTTTCAGTATCAACGAAACTACCGTCGTCCGTGATGATAACGATTTTGAGCGAGCCGTCGCCATACTTTGACCTGAAGTCTCCTCCGAGGGAGTTATAACCGGAAGAGGCCAGATTCCTGCCTGTATAGTCGGAGATGTACCACGTATATTTGTCGGGAGAAATGGTGATTGGCGTAAATTCAATCTTCTCGTACTTGCCCGAGGTTTCGGTGACATGCAGTAGAATTTCTTCGATATTCTGGTATGAAACGGTCCCGGTTTCTGCCCCCTGGTCATCTTTTTTGAAATCCATACGAAGTTCAGTGTTTGGCTTTACGCTCTGGTTCGCTACCTTGTACTGCTTTAGTACGTCTTCGGATTCGAAGTCTATATAAGAGCCATCTGCCGTAACCGGGATCAACTCCACTGTGGTCGCTCCGTACTTGTCACGGAAGTCGCCCCCTAGTGAAACATAGCCGATCGTCGCCAGGTTCTTTCCTGTATAATTTTTGATGTAAGACAAATTTTTATCGGTGGACTGCTTGATTGGCTCTGAACGTTCCGTCAATTCCCCAGTCTCGGATTGGGTATTTTGCGCTATTTCGTTTTGGTTAGTTGGCGATACCATTGCGCTGCCGCATGCACTCAGAATCAGCGCAAATGTCGTCAAAAGTGCCAAGAGGGTTGATTTTCTCAACTCTATTCTCCCTGTTTCTATCTAGTGCGGACATGGTGTGGGTTGGATCGGTCTGAGTTTTCTGGGGGGGGGTAGGGGTATAGCTTCTACTGTGCTTTAGAGCTTCTTGTTGATTCTCGAAAGCGTGCTCATGCTCGATCGGTGATACGCAGTCGGGGGACGCAGTTACTATTGAATGTACCTGTGCAGAGACAATTTCTTGTAAAAGCGGGGGTGGGTAGGGGCGGTAGGGGCTCGCTTTAAGGGCCCTTCCGGATCCGGAGTGCGTAGTAGCGGGTCTCCGGGGCGCGTGAGCCAAGGGAAGTAGGGGGTCCTGGGCGTGTGATGATGACGGTTCCTACACCTGTCGCATCCACCCCCAGGACCCGCCTTGAACGCTACCGCTTACCTGCTCGCCGACACCATCTGCCGCACCGTCGAGCTGGGGGTGTCAATCACTGACGCCGCGGTCGAGGCCGAGTTGACCCATCTGTTCTGCGCCCCGGTCACCGTTGACCCTGTGTGTGCCGAGTGCGGAGTCGCGGGACGGCTTCGCGATCACGTCGAGCGTCGGGTTACCGATCTTCCGATCGTGGGCCATCCCACCCGGCTGCATGTGCGGGTCCCGCGCTTCATCTGTGAGAACACCGCCTGCGAGGTGAGGATCTTCCAGCAGCGCACACCGATGCTGGCCGAGCCTCGTGCCAAGACCACCCGGCGGTGCACCCGTTGGATCCTGCAGCGTCTGGCTCAGGATCGGACCAGCGTGGCGGCGGTGGCCAAGGCCCTTGGCCTGGGGTGGGACCTGGTCAATGACCTGGCGATCTCCAAGATCCGCACGCTGGTGTACGACGAGCCTGGGCACCTCGACGGTGTCCGGGTCCTCGGGGTCGATGAGCACAAGTGGAAGCACGTGCGCGGTGACGGCAGCAGCTCGTTCGTCACCGTCCTGGTCGACTTGACCCCGGTTGTGGACGGCACCGGTCCGTCGCGGCTGCTGGACATGGTCCCGGGCCGCTCGGTGAAGGTGCTCACCGAGTGGCTCGACGCCCGTGACCAGGTGTTTCGAGACCGAGTCAAGGTAGTGACGATGGGCGGATTCGCCGGCTACCACACCGCCGCCGCCAAAGCCGTCCCCGAAGCACGCACCGTGATGGACCCCTTCCACGTCGTGCACCTGGCCGCCGGCAAGCTCACCGTGTGCCGCCAACGCATCCAGCAGGCCACCACCGGGCACCGGGGCCGCACGGGAGATCCGCTGTACGGCATCCGCCGCACCCTGCGCACCCGCGCTGAGCTGCCGACCGACAAGCAGAAGGTCCGCCTGTTCAAGGCGTTCACCGCCGACGATGCGCACGCGGCGGTGGAGGTCACCTACAGCGTCTACCAGCGGCTCATCGCCGCCTACAAGGCCTCGGGCAAACGGGAGGACAAGATCGCGATGTACAAGCTTCTGCGTTCCATCCGGGCCGGGGTGCCCACCGAACTCCCGGAGCTCGCGCAGCTCGGCCGCTCATTGTGGAAGCGGCACCGCGAGATCCTTGCCTACTTCGACGTGGGCGCCTCCAACGGCCCCGTCGAAGCCATCAACGGACGCCTCGAGCAGCTCCGCGGAATCGCCCTAGGTTTCCGCAACCTCAAGCACTACATCTTGCGGTCGCTCATTCACTCCGGACAGCTCCAGGACCGGATCAACGCACTCTAAATCCGGAAGGGCCCGATTGGCAGGTCCGTGACCTTCCGTTCGACATGATCACGAAGGCGGCCGGCCATCCCGCACTCAGCGCAGTCCGGGTCCAGCGTGACCGGGGCGCAGAACAAGTGCGTGAGCTCGTCGGCCACGGCGGCGTCGGTGGTGGTCACCCCGAGCTCGACGGTGCGGCAGATGGTGTCGGCAAGCAGGCTGGCGGTAGCGTTCAAAGCGGGTCCTGGGGATGCGAAGTGCTGGTGTAGGAACTTGCATCTTCACACGCCCAAGGACCCCTAAATCTTGTGCCTCACCGCATCACCGGCAAACCCCAGCTATGCACTCCGGACCCGGAAGGGCTGGTTAGTCATACATGATGTCGGCGCAGCTCTGCTGCGCTAGGTGAATCCCCATGCTTAAGCGTAGTTCAAAGCTGAACGGGCGTAAGAGCCAAAAAGTACCCTTACCTGTTTGCGCAGGTAAGGGTACTTATTGGGGGTGGCTGACGGGGCTCGAACCCGCGACACCTAGGATCACAACCTAGTGCTCTACCAACTGAACTACAGCCACCATCGCTGCGCTAAGCAGCAAGAAAGATATTAACCTAAAGTAACCAAATTACAAAAACTGCTGGTAGCGGGCGGTTGCGTGGGCTTTCGCCTCCTCGGCTTGCTCGGTGGTTGGCTCCGGGTAGAACATTGCCTCGCGGTAGTAGGCGAGCTCGCGAATAGACTCCACGATATCGGCCAGAGCCCGGTGTGCCATGCCCTTGTCCGGCTGATTGAAATACACGCGCGGCTGCCAGCGGCGCGCCAGCTCCTTGAGGGAAGAGACATCCACCATGCGGTAATGCAAGGCCGCGTCCAGGCGCGGCATCTGCTCTCGGATGAAGGAGCGATCGGTGGCGATCGAATTGCCCGCCAGCGGCGCCGGGTGCTCCGGGTCGCAGTGCTCGGCGATCAGCGCTAGGACTTGATCCTCGGCCTCTTTGAGGCTGATGGTGGAGGCCTTGACCTCATCAATGAGCCCGGAGGAGGTGTGCATGTTGGTGACGAAGTCATCCATCTGGGCCAATTCTTCGTCGGTTGCGTGCACCACGAGGTCCACACCCTCGCCGACGATGTTGAGATCCGCGTCGGTGACAAGCGCTGCAATCTCGACGATGGTGTGGCGGTGAATATCTAGGCCGGTCATCTCGAGGTCGATCCAGACGAGGCGGTCATTCTTGGCGGCGATGGTTTCGGGGGAGGTCATAGCAAGATTTTCCAAACGATGTGATCGAGGGCGGGGCAAAACGAACGGTGCGCGACTATTCGCCCATCTTTTTATAGAAGCGTCCCATCATCGGGGACAGCAGGCCGGTCGGCGCGATCTGGGAGACGGCGTTCATGGCCTTTGACAGCGGTCCTGGGACGACGCGGCGTTTGTTCTCGGCCATGGCCTCGAGCGTTTCGCGTGAGCAGGATTCGTAGGTAGTCCATAAGAAGTCGGGGACGACTCGGTCCACGATGGTCTTTTCTTCATCGGGGATGACGGCCTCGCGCACGGGCCCTGGGGCGAGCAAGGTGCAGCTGACACCGGTGCCTGTGAGCTCATAGTGCAGCGCCTCGGTGAAGGCATTCACGCCAGCCTTGGTAAAGACGTAGGTGGCGTTGTTGGGAATCGGCATGTTGCCCGCAGCCGAGCCCACGTTGCAGATCGCCCCGGTGCCGCGTTCGACCATGCCGGGCAAAACGGCGTGGGTCAGTTCAAAGACGGCGGTCGCGTTGAGCGAAAACTGCTTGGTCTCATATCCCCAGTCCTGGTTGAGGAAGGGGCCGAAGGAGGCGATGCCGGCGGAGTTGACCAGGATGTTGATGTCGCGGCTTTGAATCTCAGCGATGAGTTCGGCGCGGGCTTGCTCATCGGCGAGGTCGCAGGCGCGTACCTCGGCGACGATGGAGTGCTTGTTTTCTAGTTCGCGGGCAAGCTGGGAGAGAATCTCTTCGCGGCGGGCGACGAGGATGAGGTTGTAGCCCATCGCGGCGAGGTCACGGGCCATCGCCATGCCGATTCCTTGGCTGGCGCCGGTGATTACGGCGCGGGCATTCATGGTGGGGGAGGGCAAAGTCATGCCGTCTAGTCTACCTTTCGGCTTCGCGCCGCTTGCTTGCCGACGCCCACCGGGGCGCCTATACGAGGTGGCCTTCCACGATCACGTTGTAGTTGAGATCGACGTTTCCGTCGACTGAGCAGGCGATCAGTACGATGCGCCCGGGAATGGATTCGTTGATCAGCCCGGTATCGTAGGCGGCATCGTTTTTATCCACCAGGTAGGCGGTGTCCACGACCCATTCACGCGAACCTGCGGCATCGCTCATCGCAATGGTGGAACCATTCAGCGCGGTAGAAACGTAGCGGCGTACCGTCGTGCCCTCGTCGCCTTGCACGACAACGGGTGTGGCCATGTCCGCCGTTGCAGTCACGGTCTCAGAAATCGGGTTGAAAACCAACTTTTGCTGGCCCCAGGCATGACCAAGCACGTAGGTGGTGCCTAGTTCGGCTGTGGCTGGCGACTGACCCCAGCCGTCGACCCACCGCACCATCGTATCCTGCGGCCCGGCGGGGTTGAGCGGCAAAACATAGGGCATCGAGTCATAAGTTGCGGTGACGTTTGCCGCGCCGGTCAAGGTAAAGGTTCCCACCCCGGCCGGTGCGGGCCCGCTGTTGACTGGTACCTCCGTGGTGGTCGGCGCGGTGGACGTCGCAACGCTTGAAGTGGTCGTGGTCGCGGGCGAAGACGTGCTTACCGACGCTTGCATGTCCGCTTGCGTACCACCGCCACTTTTCATTACGGCGATCCCCACCACAGCCGCCAATAAGATCACCAGCAAGATCGCGATCAGCGACGACTTTTTGTTCATAGGTGGGGGATCCTCTCCGCTTTACAAATTCGCACCCTAAACCCCTATTATCTTAGGTCAACTCGAGGTTTTTTAGCGGGCGGGGAAATGCGCTAACCTGTAACGGTTGGAAACGTCCAGCATGCCTCCATAGCTCAGTGGATTAGAGCAGTCGGCTTCTACCCGATTGGTCGCGGGTTCGAATCCTGCTGGGGGCGCTCAGATCAGAGGCACTTTTTGCGAAACGAATCTAATCGCAGAAGGTGCCTCGAGACATTTATTGGTCGCTTCGGGGCGTGGTGTCGCAAGTAGAGTAATCAGTCTTCTGCGAACTCCAAAGCGCCAGTTGAAGATGTGGTTGAGTATGGTCTATTGCCACAAACGCCCGTACTCCGAAACTTTCGTGTGCTTTGTGATTTGCAAGTTGGTACGCGAGTACGCAAAGAATTTCGAATATAGGTTCGAAACTCACATGGTTTTGTGAGGGCGGATGTCGCTCATGCAGGTTAACCTGACGAAAAGGGTTGATCGAGAGGCGTGAATGTTGCAGGCTAGGTACCCCCGCTCGTGCGGGGCAAGGCGGAAAAGATGCCTGTTAACTCAAATAACTACGGCTCATCCCTGCGTATGCAAGGCAATCTTCCCGTCCGGCTGCATTGTACGTTTCATGTCGGTATGCTCTAAATTGTCGGAAATTGGAATTAGTTATTTGATTTAGGAATCGCGATGGACTGGGAAGCTTTTCAAGAAGGTCTTTCGACCCAGGCGTTATCAATACTGGGGAAGAGTGGTGATGACCAAGGGCCGATGTCCCTCGCGCAGCACATGGTTGATTCAGGTGCAGTTGCGGAGGCGGTGTGGGACGGGTACCTCCCAGATCAGACGAAGCAATTTCTCGTGGGTGTGACTGGGTTGGGTTGGGATCTAACGCGTTCCTTCACGGTATTCATCGTCGCAGCCCACGATCTGGGTAAGGCCACCATGAGCTTTCAAGAAAAGCTTGTCCACCCAGAGACCAAACGGTCGATGATTGATTCGGTGTTGGAGGCTGGGCTGCCAGTAGCCATGGGGGTTCTCGAGTATCAGCATCGTCCCTACCATGCACAGTTTTCTGCGGCGATCCTGCTCGAGTGGATGAAATCCAAAGGCGTGAAGCATCGCGTGGCCGCATCAATAGCAGCCATTGCAGAAGCACATCATGGCATGCCAAATCCCGACCTGCGGGAGAAGGCTTTCGAAATCTATGCCGCCTATCCAACCCCGTGGAAAGCGGTTCATCGCGAGTTGCTTGACGCTCTCGATCGCACGACAGGCTTTTCACAATTATTTCCGCGACTGCAAAAGCTCCCTATGAACGCAATTCAAGTCTTGACTGGGTTGACCATCATGTGTGACTGGATTGCCTCTAACACTTCGGCTTTCCCCACGGTGGCTTCTGGCTCCTTTTCCCGACGAGTAAAGAAAGGAATGCAGTATGTGCAGCTAACCCACCCTCATATGTTTCGTGGTGGCGAGGATCACCTCGATGATCCGGCACGGGAGTACATTGCTTCCTTTGGGTGGCCCGCTGACGCTCAGCCGCGTCCGGTTCAGGTTGCTGGGCTGGAGGCAGCGTTGGAAGCGAGCGTGCCGCTGCTGTGGATCGTGGAGGCACCTACTGGGGAAGGCAAGACTGAGGTAGCGCTTAAAGTTTCGGAAATCCTTGCCCAAAAAAGTGGAGCTCAAGGGGTGGTGATGGCAGCGCCCACTATGGCCACGGCGAACGGACTGTTCGAAAGGTTCAGAGCGTGGGCGGAACAAGTCACTCCAGCGGATTCTGTTTCATCCTTATATCTCGCCCATTCGAAAAACAAACTCAATCGTAGTTATAACAAGCTTCGGTTACGCGGGATCGGTGACGATGACGCAAGCGATGGTGCAGTCGTGGCAGGCTCGTGGTTGTCGGGTCGAAAGAAGGGGCTGCTATCTAACTTTGTCATCGGCACAGTAGACCAAGTCTTGATGATGAGCCTGCAGATGCGTCATTCGATGCTGAGGCACCTAGGGCTGGCAGGCAAAGTCGTGATCATTGATGAATGCCACGCCTATGACGCATACACCAGCTCTTATCTTCAATTGACACTCGAATGGCTGGCCCGCTATGGCGTGTCGGTGATTATGCTCAGTGCCACTCTCCCGCTAGCTGCTAAGCAAGCGTTTATCGACGCCTACGGTCGCGGACTCAACGCCGGAAAACAATATGCTGAGTCCAGCGAATATCCCCTGATCACTACCTTGACAAAGGAAGGCATCAAGGAGCTACCGGTAAGGGCGAGCGCAAACGACGTGGAAATCTCGGTACAGATGATCGAGGATGGCGTCGCGGCGCTTCAGGAGTTAGTGGCCGAGCAGGCCTCAGACGGTGGATGCATTTTGGTTATCTCTAATACCATCCGCCGCGCCCAGGAATCCTACCGTGCCCTCAGCGCGGTTTTCCCTGGTGAGGTGGAGCTCCACCACTCAGCGTTTGCGGCGATCGACCGCGCCAAAAAGGAAGACGCGCTGTTGGAGAAGCTAGGGAAAAACTCTCATAGGGGAGGAGCGCGTCCTGACCGACTCATCGTGTGCGGGACACAGGTTCTTGAGCAGAGTCTGGACATAGACGCAGACATTTTGATTACAGACATTGCTCCCTTCGACCTGATAGCTCAACGCGTAGGCAGAATTCACCGCCATGACCGACCGGGAGTTGATCGTCCCGAAAAGCTAAGGTCTCCGAAGATGTTCGTCCGGGGAATTCTACGCCACGAGCCGATTCCGGTATTCGAAGCGGGTACGGCTGCGATTTATGATCCCAGCATCATTTTGGCCACCTACTTGCTCCTTGCGACGCGCTTCCGAGGCACTCCGCTGAAGAGACCTGCGGATGTCCCCATCGGAGTCCAGTTCACCTACGACCGAAGCCAGGTAGAAGCAAAGCTTCCGGCGCCTTGGCTGTCGACTTGGGAGAATGCGAGGTTAGAAAGCGATCAGCGTCGAGCGGCGGCTCAACATCGCGCTGAGGATTTCCAAGTGCCTCACCTCAAACGAGCTACAGACTTTGACAAGTTGTTCACTCGGTATCTTTCCGCTAGAGGAGCAGAAGCCGAAGAGTCTATGGGACGCGCTCAAGTCCGTGACGCAGATCCTAGCATCGAGGTCATTCCGATCATTTCGAATGAATATGGATATCGCCCGCTCAATGCAAAAGGAGATGCGATGCACATGGACGGCGAGGTTCTCGACTTTCCGACAGCATTTGACCTAGCCTCGTCTTCGCTGAGGCTGCCGTCACGCTTGACAAGAACTAAGGAGGTTTTCGACCTTACCATCGCCCAGTTGGAGCGCGACACCCCTGAGGGGTGGGCGAAAGACCCCCTCCTCAAGGGGGAAGTGGCATTACGGCTTGATGAAAAAAACCGCATTGAAATTGGGAAATCGATACTCGAATATAGCTCGGAAGTTGGGCTCTTCGAAGTTCAGCGGGCCGAGCCCAAATGATAAACAATGAAGAAAACGACCTGTTAGAAAAATCAAATGAAAGCGGGAGAAGAAAAGAGATGACATTTTCACTCCTTGACGAGCCGTGGATACCCTGCGTGCTCGAAGACGGAAGCAGACCGCTTCTGGGGCTTAGGGATCTGTTCTCCGGCAAATGCACAGTCACTGAAATCCGGGCAGATTCCCCCGCCCAAACGTACGCGCTCTATCGATTAGTGCTCGCTATCTTCTGGCGCGCCCACGCACCAGGGGAGGAAGACGAAGGCGATCCATTAGATTGGGTGGAAGAGCAGTTTGAGCTCGTCAGCAGCCAAGAATCGGATACGGTAGTACTTGACTACCTCGATCGTTTCCACGAGCGGTTTGACCTGTTACATGAGAGCACCCCTTTTATGCAGGTAGCCGGTCTAACTACGAAGACCGGGCGGTTCTCTCCCATTCACAGAATTGTTCCGGAGGCTGACAGCCACTTCTTTACGATGCGCGCCGGGGCATCTCGCGAATCCATCGATCTGGCCGAGGCTGCACGATGGGTCGTGTACGTGCAGGCTTTTGATTTCTCCGGCATCAAATCAGGGGCTGAAGGTGACCCGCGCGTAAAGGGCGGCAGAGGGTACCCAATTGGTACCGGCTGGACGGGGATGACCGGCGGTACTCTCGTCGTGGGAGATTGTTTGCGTGAGACGCTGATACTCAACACTGTCTGGGGCGCGTCCGAGGAACGTGACAAGCCCGTGTGGGAGCGATCTCCAGATACCGCCGCGCAGCGGGAAAATCCGACAGCGGACTTCGTGTTCCCTGAAGGGCCGGCCGACCTAGCGACTTGGCAGTCCCGCCGGATCAAACTCTATCTAGATCCAAATAACCCGGAACGCGTGGTGGGCGTGTTGGTATCCAACGGCGACCGAATCCCGAATGCTGGGGCCAATATCTTCGGCGACCCAATGACTGCCTATCGCTACAGCTCTGCAAAGTCCAAGAAGGATAAACCCGTTTACTACCCTCGACCATTTGGCTCGGAGCGGACCATGTGGAGAGGGTTGCCTCCGCTGATTAGCATGGCCAACGATGCTGGCTTCGGTCCGAAGAACCTTCCTCCCAAGCGTCCGGAGACTTTGTCGAATTTGGCGACTCTGCGGGCACAAGACCCTGACCTAATCCCTCCAGTATTAAAAGTAGAACTGTTTTCGGTGGAATATGGGGCCCAAGCCTCATCCGTCGGAACGGAGATCCACTTCGGCTTGGAGCTGCCGATCGCCGTGCTTAAACAGGAATCAGTCGGACTTCGGCGCATCGTGCTCGACGCCGCGCAGGCTTCCAACGAAGCAGCAATCGCTCTGGGTAGTTTCTCAGGTCAACTTAAGGTGGCTGCCGGCGGCGAGTATGAGTTTCAGGCATATCCGACCGATGCGCTCTTAGCCGTGTTGGAGCCGCAATTTGTCGCTTGGTTGTCCGGGGTGACCGAGGAAAACGCTGATGCACGTGCGGTGGAGTGGCAGCACCATCTCAAGCAGAGTGTCCTGCTGCAGGCTGAGGTATTGGTCCGAGGAGCTGGCCCAAAGGCGCTCGTGGGCCGACCCGTCGACTCGGGGGATAAAACCCGCATCCAGTCTGCGGGGACCGCCTTGATGTGGCTGCGGAAAAAACTCAAAGAGGTGCTTCCTCTGACGGAACTTCAGCGAGAAGAGAATGAAAATGAAAGGAATAGTCGATGAGTGACTTGACCGAGGCGAAGGAGCCTGTGGACGTCGGCAAGCCAAATCTACGTTTTGCTGTCGCTACCACTGCTGAATACCTGCAAAATGCGTATCTGGGAGGCTCTACCCACTCTGCGCAGGCAACGGCTCGTGCCCAGCTGGCACGACTGCGAAAGCTCGCTGGTCAGCCGGTGGATCGCGATCCGCTTGCGGTGAATTTGGTGCTCAGTGTCATGCAGCCGCAATTGAGTGAATTGGAGCTTGGCAAAGGCGATTCGGCTTCAGCATCAGAGCGGGCAGCGTTTCACGCTCTGACACTCTTCGCAGTTCATATGCAAGGAGCGACTTCTGCGACTCACGTGAAAAATGCTTCCTTCGCATCTGCCTGCGGCAGGCTGAATCAGATCAGCGAATCAGAGTCTATCAAGCCGCGTTTCGACGCCATGATCCTGGCACAGGGGTCGCGCTCGAGGCTTATTCATGCGCGATCACTGATCACGCTGCTGCGCTCGAATCGTTTGGGATTCGACTATGGCCAATTTGCTCAAGACCTAAGAAATCTCGACAACCGCGAACGGCGAAATAGCGTCCTCCTTCGTTGGGGGCGCGACTTCGCAATCGGACACCCTTCCGGGTTGAGTCCTGAAGAAACTTCGTCAGAAACTCATCACTAGAAAGCCAAGAGAGAGGAAAACTCATGACTTTGTTCATCGACATTCACGCACTACAGACCCTGCCACCGAGCCTGATCAACCGCGACGATACCGGCGCTCCTAAGACGGCTGTGTTCGGTGGGGTCCCTCGCCAGCGAGTGTCATCGCAATCGTGGAAGCGGGCTATCCGCAAGGATTTCGAAGCCACCCTACCTGCAGGGTCAGTTGGATTCCGTACTCGCAAGGTTGTGGACATCGTTGCCGAAGAAATTCGCAAGCAAAGCGAAAACTTCGACGAAAAAGAAGCTGCCAAGCTCGCTGAGTCCGTGTTCAAGGCTGCTGGGATTAAGGTCACCGAAAAGAAGACAAAGAAGGGCGACGAAGCAGCGGCTGGAAATCCTGAGGCTGGCTACCTTGTGTTCCTGAGCGCAGACCAGATCCAGAAGGCGGCGGCACTCGCTATTGAATCGGAGGGAAAGCCCGATAAGAAGTTGGCCAAAGAAGCGCTGGATACCGCTCACAGCGTGGACATTGCGATGTTCGGTCGTATGCTTGCAGATGACCCAAACTACAACGTTGACGCATCGGTACAGGTCGCTCACGCCTTGGGAATTCACGAGTCCGAGCCGGAGTTCGACTACTTCACCGCCGTAGACGACTATGTAGAAGACAAAGACGAAGCTGGTGCTGGCATGATCGGCACCGTGCAAATGATGTCTTCCACCCTCTACCGCTTCGCCACCGTCGACGTAGATTCACTCACGGAGAACCTCGGTGATGCGAACGTGGCTCGTGAGGCGGTTGCTGCCTTTGTGAAGAGTTTTGTCACCAGCATGCCAACTGGTAAACAGAACACCTTCGCCAATAACACGCTGCCAGAACTAGTTTATGTGGCCGTCCGCGATAGCCGGTCCGTATCGCTCGTCAATGCATTCGAGGAACCCGTTGTCGCGGATGAGACCGCAGGTCGCCGTGCACAAGGCGCAAAGAAGTTAGCCGATGAGGAACGCGAGATCGAACAGACCTATGGATTCGTGCCAGTTAAGGCGTTGGTGATGGGGTTGGGAGACCTTGCAGATGCCTTTGAGGGTCTCGCCGAAAAGACTACCCTTGACGGTCTGATTTCTGCGCTGAATGTCTTCCTGGAGGAGCAAGCGCAGTGACCTCAACTCTGCTTTTGCGGCTGAAAGGCCCCATGCAATCATGGGGAGATGAGAGCCGGTACGGTATTCGCGCCACAGGCCACATGCCCACGAAGTCGGGAGTTGTTGGCCTATTGGCAGCAGCACAAGGTCGACGCCGAGCGGATCCGATTGAGGATCTTGCAGGATTGCGTTTCGCTGTACGAGTGGATCAGCCCGGAACGTTGCTCAAGGACTTCCAGACGGCGGAGAAATGGCAAGTTGGCGGAGGAAATTCACTGGTGACTAGGTATTTCCTTGAGGATGCCGTCTTCGTTGCTGCGATCGAAAGCGACGATGATGAGATGATTGAGGCTCTTCGTGGGGCCATCCTAAACCCGCGCTTTCCTCTGTTCCTTGGTCGTCGGTCGTGCCCGGTGTCGCCGGATCTGCTAATTGGTGTAAGGCCAGGTTCGGCTGTCGAGGCGCTGAAAGAATTGGAATGGCAAGCCTCGAAATCTCACAAGTCTAAGCGCGCTAAGAAGGTGGCTTTGCCAATTTTCCGCGATGCTGATCCAGGTGAGATAGGTGTACCTCGTCAGGATGTTCCTATCTCCTTCTCACAAGAGCATCGCAAGTACGGGTGGCGCGAGGTTATACAAGACCCTACAGGTGCAGTCTTTGTGAATGAGGATGGCAAGCATGAAGATCCCTTTATGGAAGCGGTGATGTCGGTATGACCACGCTGACTCGAGTGCTGCTTAACCCCGAGCGGCGTCAAGCCCGTCGACTGATTACCAATCCTCAGGTCATGCACGCCGCAGTTCGTGCGGCGTTTCCACCCGACCTTAATGAATCCGCCCGGGTGCTTTGGCGCTTGGACAAGCGAGAACACGAGCATGTGTTGTACATCGTCGGCCCTGAAGCCAGCGATGCCAGCCACATCGTTGAGCAGGCAGGATGGGCAACACGCCCTGCTGAAATCGCCAATTATGCCCCCTTTGCAGATGCTTTACTAAGAGGGCAACACTGGAATTTCGAATTGGTCGCGAATCCAACCAAGTCCGTCCCAGTGAAGGGCGGTAAGAGGGGGAAGGTGGTCCCACTCGTCGGTGATGAAGGGCAGTCCGCGTGGCTTCTCGATCGCGCCCAAAGGCACGGATTCGTTGCGAAAGAGTGCGTCATAGTCGAGCGCAACCATCTTCGTTTTGCGAAGTCGGCGGAAGATAATCGCCGAAAGGTCACGCTTGGGACGGTTCGTTACCGCGGTGTGCTGGAAGTGACTTCCCCCGAGCTACTTAGAGCGGCACTTTTCGGTGGAATCGGCCGCGGGCGAGCATATGGTTGCGGACTCTTGACACTGGCGCAACGTTAGGAACTATTGTGACTGGGAAACCAAGCAGCGAACCACTTGACCGGCTATCGCTTTCCAAAGTGGAGGAGCGGATCTCCTTCCTTTATGTGGAAAGAGCGGCAGTCAACCGCGACAACAATGCATTGACTATCCATGACCATCGCGGGATCGCCCATGTCCCCGCGACGGACATTGCGGTGCTGCTGCTTGGCCCCGGCACAAAAGTGACCTTCGCTGCGATGGCGTTGCTCGGTGATTCGGGCGTCAGCGTGGCATGGGTGGGGGAAAAGGGCATCCGCTACTATGCACACGGGCGGCCAGTTGCCAAGACTGCTCGAAATGCAATCGCCCAAGCGGAAATTGTGACTCATCAACGACGCCGCCTTTATTGCGCGCGACAGATGTATGCCATGAGGTTCCCCGGTGAGGACGTTTCGCGGCTCACCATGGCACAGCTTCGTGGACGCGAAGGCGCCCGTATGAAGCGCATCTACGCTGCGGAAAGTGAACGCACCGGCGTGTTTTGGAACCGCCGAAGCTATGATCCCAATGACTTTGACTCTGGTGACCCCATCAATCGGGCCCTGACTGCTGCAAATGCAGCTCTTTATGGGATCGCCCATGCCGTCATCGTCAGTCTTGGATTCAACCCAGCTCTAGGCATCGTCCATCAAGGCACCGATCGATCCCTCGTCTACGATCTCGCAGATCTTTACAAAGCAGAAATAACCATTCCCGCAGCTTTTGACGCTGTCGCGAGCGCACAAATGAACGCCGACCGAATTGTTCGTCACCACGTCCGTGACAAGGTCGTCGAAAAGCGGCTAGTGGAGAGGATGGTTAAGGACTTGCTTTTTCTGATGGAAGTCCGTTCCGAAGCAGACAGAATTGACGCAGAACTACGTCTGTGGAGCGACCTTGCGGTGGTGCCGAGCGGAGTGAATTGGGAGGATCAATAGTCCATGATGGTACTCGTCGTCACGGCTTGTCCCGCCGGTCTGCGCGGAGATCTGACCAAGTGGCTACTCGAAATTTCACCGGGTGTGTTCGTAGGTCGACCAACCGCGCGGGTAAGGGAAGCAATCTGGCAACGAACCTGCGACCTCGTAAAGGATGGTCGGGCGATTCTGGTCCACAACGCGGCAAATGAGCAAGGTCTTGACTTCAAGGTTCATCGGCACGACTGGGAACCGACCGACTTCGATGGCGTGAAACTCATGGTGCGACCGAATAAGAAGAGCACAACTCGTCGCACCGGTTGGAGCAAAGCTCGGCGCTATTGGTGATTCAACCAAGAGCGTTGAGGCACCAAGCGGCTGGAAAGTTGCATGTGCTAGCGTAAATGAGGCACTAAACGCGCTGGTCACTAAGGGAGCGCCCCGCACCTGCGGGGATGAGCCCGCATGGGACATCAACCCGGTCCTTGCGCTACAGAGCGCCCCGCACCTGCGGGGATGAGCCGAAAAGGCTGGCCAACTCACAAACACAAGCAACGAGCGCCCCGCACCTGCGGGGATGAGCCCAATGCCGGATGCTCCACAGGAAACCCCTTGCCGAGCGCCCCGCACCTGCGGGGATGAGCCCATCGGGGCGACGGACTTCAACCGCTTGGTGGAGAGCGCCCCGCACCTGCGGGGATGAGCCCGGAAGCAAATGGATGGTTGATAAGGGCGTGGGGAGCGCCCCGCACCTGCGGGGATGAGCCGCACTAGCTGCCCTAGGTGCAAGACCAGAAAAAGAGCGCCCCGCACCTGCGGGGATGAGCCGGTGGTGCAGACGCAGCTTGGGCATAAGTCGGCGAGCGCCCCGCACCTGCGGGGATGAGCCCTGCACCTAGCCAATAGCTTTCTCAAATTAGAGGAGCGCCCCGCACCTGCGGGGATGAGCCGTCCGCCGTGGACTTCTGGGAGCTCGCGGGCTCGAGCGCCCCGCACCTGCGGGGATGAGCCCTGGCGAGGGTGAGGCCCACGCCGCCCTGGTCGGAGCGCCCCGCACCTGCGGGGATGAGCCGACTGGCGAGCGTGTCAATTCCTCCCTACTCAAGAGCGCCCCGCACCTGCGGGGATGAGCCGCAAGCCCGCGACCTTGAAGCCGCCTGTGATCAGAGCGCCCCGCACCTGCGGGGATGAGCCTCTGTCTGGGTGTGCTGCTGATCGCCGCCTATAGAGCGCCCCGCACCTGCGGGGATGAGCCCCTGCAGAGGCGGCGTTTAATCTGGGGATTAGCGAGCGCCCCGCACCTGCGGGGATGAGCCTAGCGGTCTAGGGCGAGCTGGAGTTCGCGGTCAGAGCGCCCCGCACCTGCGGGGATGAGCCTTAACCCGTCGAAGACTTTCAGTGCCGAGGAGAGAGCGCCCCGCACCTGCGGGGATGAGCCCCGAAGCCGGAGCCGACAGGTAACCACCAAGAGGAGCGCCCCGCACCTGCGGGGATGAGCCCTGTTGGGACTGCGCATGTCAGACGTCGTAGCAGAGCGCCCCGCACCTGCGGGGATGAGCCGTCATTCGGGAAACGGACGCACAGTGGTGGGAGGAGCGCCCCGCACCTGCGGGGATGAGCCCAACCCAACGGTGAGGAATGCTATTTATCAGTGGAGCGCCCCGCACCTGCGGGGATGAGCCGTACGCGACCTTACCAAACGCACCCACGACCCCGAGCGCCCCGCACCTGCGGGGATGAGCCCCATCCCCTTAGTGACGTACCGGGCAATCATCGGAGCGCCCCGCACCTGCGGGGATGAGCCCGCACGTCGCTAATGCGCGCCGGGTCGCTCGCAGAGCGCCCCGCACCTGCGGGGATGAGCCCCTGCGCCTGTGCCGCACCGGTATCAGCGATGAGAGCGCCCCGCACCTGCGGGGATGAGCCGGTCGGCCAGTACGACGAGACTGATCTGTCGCGGAGCGCCCCGCACCTGCGGGGATGAGCCCCTTAAACCAAGTCACTAGCTCCCCTCCTCCTCGAGCGCCCCGCACCTGCGGGGATGAGCCCAGCAGATACAGCAGTTGCCACCGCAACTCTGGGAGCGCCCCGCACCTGCGGGGATGAGCCGTGCGTGGCGGTAATTGTCTGAGCGGCGATTTCGAGCGCCCCGCACCTGCGGGGATGAGCCCCCCGAATTGCAGGTTAAGGAGGGTGAGGAGAAGAGCGCCCCGCACCTGCGGGGATGAGCCGTGACTGCAACCTGCGTGGCCGTGGTGACACGAGAGCGCCCCGCACCTGCGGGGATGAGCCCGCACCGTCGTTTCATCACCGAATGGGAGGAAAGAGCGCCCCGCACCTGCGGGGATGAGCCGATGCGGGTGAGTCTTTCGGCTTCATAAGACAGGAGCGCCCCGCACCTGCGGGGATGAGCCCGACCGCCTCGACCAGGTGGTGTTGCACAGGCCGAGCGCCCCGCACCTGCGGGGATGAGCCCCACCAGAAACACCGTATGTAGCCAACCCGATAGAGCGCCCCGCACCTGCGGGGATGAGCCGTGGGGCGGTCATGCGACCACCCCCACCACACCGAGCGCCCCGCACCTGCGGGGATGAGCCTCTGGCGATCATGATCGACGCGGCCGCCGATAGGAGCGCCCCGCACCTGCGGGGATGAGCCAGCCTACCCCCAGGTTTATGAGCTTGGGTTTGGTGAGCGCCCCGCACCTGCGGGGATGAGCCCAACAGGCTCAATCCTAGTGACAGGCAAAGTCAGAGCGCCCCGCACCTGCGGGGATGAGCCCATCACTTGCGCGCCTTTGTGGTAGGCGTCGTGGAGCGCCCCGCACCTGCGGGGATGAGCCGTGCACCAGTAGGAAGTGCTCGATCTGCATTCCGAGCGCCCCGCACCTGCGGGGATGAGCCCGTGGAGGCGGCACCGATCGGGTCGAGGACCACGAGCGCCCCGCACCTGCGGGGATGAGCCCCCGTTTTCAGTGCCCGGCTCCCACGAGTTGAGGAGCGCCCCGCACCTGCGGGGATGAGCCCTCATCCCGCTCACGCCGATGGCGGCGCATGTCGAGCGCCCCGCACCTGCGGGGATGAGCCCGCTGGATCACCAAGTGGACAGTGCAGACCGGTGAGCGCCCCGCACCTGCGGGGATGAGCCCTCATCCCGCTCACGCCGATGGCGGCGCATGTCGAGCGCCCCGCACCTGCGGGGATGAGCCCGCTGGATCACCAAGTGGACAGTGCAGACCGGTGAGCGCCCCGCACCTGCGGGGATGAGCCGCCTTTTCAGCGCGAAGGATCAGAACATTTATGGAGCGCCCCGCACCTGCGGGGATGAGCCCCGGGGCACTCCGCTGCACAATCGCCGTGTACCGAGCGCCCCGCACCTGCGGGGATGAGCCCCCCGTAGTGATCTTCCCAGCATCCAGATTGGCGAGCGCCCCGCACCTGCGGGGATGAGCCCAAGAACATTCGTTGTGAGCAGTTTGAGATGACGAGCGCCCCGCACCTGCGGGGATGAGCCCCCAATAGACGACTGCATAGAATCCAACTGCACGAGCGCCCCGCACCTGCGGGGATGAGCCGATGAAAAAGAAGTTCGTGGGATTTGTTAAGCCGAGCGCCCCGCACCTGCGGGGATGAGCCCAACCCGCGAATTCACCACACAAGAACAAGCAGGAGCGCCCCGCACCTGCGGGGATGAGCCCGACACACCATGCTGCTTAGCCAGTGCCGAAAGGAGCGCCCCGCACCTGCGGGGATGAGCCCGACACACCATGCTGCTTAGCCAGTGCCGAAAGGAGCGCCCCGCACCTGCGGGGATGAGCCGCCTTGTTGGATTTGCTGGCACAGAAAGCCGGGGAGCGCCCCGCACCTGCGGGGATGAGCCGCGCACCGGCCTAGACCCCTTCCTCAAGGAAATGAGCGCCCCGCACCTGCGGGGATGAGCCGAAGCGCCGTATCTCGTTGGAGCAGGAGATGGGGAGCGCCCCGCACCTGCGGGGATGAGCCCCGTTGTTGCGCTGCGAAGGCGACGCTCGCGGAGAGCGCCCCGCACCTGCGGGGATGAGCCCAGCCCCCGCGGGCTCAGGGGCAGATGCGGATAGAGCGCCCCGCACCTGCGGGGATGAGCCGGTGTCCGCCTCTGGCTCCCTGCTTGTTGGTGTGAGCGCCCCGCACCTGCGGGGATGAGCCCGTGGGTGGAGGTAGGCGACGGTGCCGGGTTCTGAGCGCCCCGCACCTGCGGGGATGAGCCCACGCCGGTGATCGTAAATTTCGGCCAAAAAGGGAGCGCCCCGCACCTGCGGGGATGAGCCTTGCTCATTCTTCCTCCTTCGGCGCCCAGTGAAGAGCGCCCCGCACCTGCGGGGATGAGCCCGTGGGTGGAGGTAGGCGACGGTGCCGGGTTCTGAGCGCCCCGCACCTGCGGGGATGAGCCCACGCCGGTGATCGTAAATTTCGGCCAAAAAGGGAGCGCCCCGCACCTGCGGGGATGAGCCTTGCTCATTCTTCCTCCTTCGGCGCCCAGTGAAGAGCGCCCCGCACCTGCGGGGATGAGCCCGATTTCAAGGGTGGGGGTGATGATGGGGTGGAGAGCGCCCCGCACCTGCGGGGATGAGCCCTGTGGGGTGAAAAACCCCTTAATAAAATCAGTGAGCGCCCCGCACCTGCGGGGATGAGCCGTGAGACGATACCAGCTGCCCGCAGAGTGGAGAGAGCGCCCCGCACCTGCGGGGATGAGCCCCCCGGCTGCTTCCTCAATTGAGGGGAGATTATGAGCGCCCCGCACCTGCGGGGATGAGCCGCCACGGCGAGGATTAAGCACTGGGAGGCGGAAGAGCGCCCCGCACCTGCGGGGATGAGCCCACCTGCCGGAGTCCCTGCGGGGACACAACCGGGAGCGCCCCGCACCTGCGGGGATGAGCCCGTAGATTTGAGCTACAACTCGAACATCTACAAGAGCGCCCCGCACCTGCGGGGATGAGCCGTGCCCATGCACGCCGGTAATCATGGACGTATCGAGTGCCCCGCACCTGCGGGGATGAGCCCGTGGCCACCTTTTCATTCGCCACCGAGGCAAGGAGCGCCCCGCACCTGCGGGGATGAGCCTGATTCCCCCGAGCAGTGGTTGGACACGCCGGAGAGCGCCCCGCACCTGCGGGGATGAGCCCGGGCGTGACTGTCGGTTGATGACTTTGTAGATGAGCGCCCCGCACCTGCGGGGATGAGCCTCCGATAATGACCCCCACTGCGAGGCCAGCAGGGAGCGCCCCGCACCTGCGGGGATGAGCCCCCGAACCACTAAAGAAGTCGTGGTTCTCGTTCGAGCGCCCCGCACCTGCGGGGATGAGCCGGGGTCGTACACGTGGGCGTGCGGTGGCGCGTAGAGCGCCCCGCACCTGCGGGGATGAGCCGCGTTAGCAGAGGCAGGACTGATAGCACCAGACGAGCGCCCCGCACCTGCGGGGATGAGCCCCGCTCGCCAACCACATCGATTGGGGTGAAGCAGAGCGCCCCGCACCTGCGGGGATGAGCCGGCCAGCGTACTAGCGCGGAGGGTGCTCGTGTAGAGCGCCCCGCACCTGCGGGGATGAGCCCTGCGTGAAAATATCCGAAAGCATCGCCTCCAGGAGCGCCCCGCACCTGCGGGGATGAGCCCAGTCAAGGACTACCACACTAACGCCGTCGTTTGAGCGCCCCGCACCTGCGGGGATGAGCCCTGCGCAAGAATCGACCCCACGCCCGCTATGACGAGCGCCCCGCACCTGCGGGGATGAGCCCCGGTCTGCTCGGGCCTCGGTGTGGGGTGCGCAGAGCGCCCCGCACCTGCGGGGATGAGCCCATGGGTGCGGGAAATCATGGGCTCGGTTTTAGGAGCGCCCCGCACCTGCGGGGATGAGCCCTGTCGCCACCGGGATGTTCCGTACACGCCGGGGAGCGCCCCGCACCTGCGGGGATGAGCCCTTCGGATTTACAAGGTCATCGGCGTGGAGGAAGAGCGCCCCGCACCTGCGGGGATGAGCCCTGCTACCTACTCTAATCTGAGAAAGCTATTGGGAGCGCCCCGCACCTGCGGGGATGAGCCGGTTCCGGTATTCCCCAAATTCAACGCGGATGTGAGCGCCCCGCACCTGCGGGGATGAGCCCACCATCACACGCCTGGGGGTGTTAGCGGCTGCGAGCGCCCCGCACCTGCGGGGATGAGCCCTGTCAGTCACTAACAGATTTCACCGCTATTTAGAGCGCCCCGCACCTGCGGGGATGAGCCCGGCCTTGAGGTCATCGACCTGGGCGTGTGCCAGAGCGCCCCGCACCTGCGGGGATGAGCCCCGTCGGGCGCGTCCTCCCAGTCGATAGAGTCAGAGCGCCCCGCACCTGCGGGGATGAGCCCCCTCAATGGATTGGCGGGCAGCACCAGCGCGAGAGCGCCCCGCACCTGCGGGGATGAGCCCCAATACTCAAACTCAAAGCGCCAGCTGGAAGCGAGCGCCCCGCACCTGCGGGGATGAGCCCTTTTCTCGTGGATGGTCAGCGACGAACGGATGGAGCGCCCCGCACCTGCGGGGATGAGCCCACGTGTGCGAAAATATGTGCATTGAAAAAGGAGAGCGCCCCGCACCTGCGGGGATGAGCCGCTCATACGCCGCAGCCACATGCGACCCCCGCAGAGCGCCCCGCACCTGCGGGGATGAGCCCGCAACGCGGCATTATCCTCATCCAGCGCATAAGAGCGCCCCGCACCTGCGGGGATGAGCCCCGTGCGGATGTGGCTGCTGCGATGCAGGATGTGAGCGCCCCGCACCTGCGGGGATGAGCCGTGGGGTGTGGGGGCTGCTCATCTCCGAAGGAGGAGCGCCCCGCACCTGCGGGGATGAGCCTCGCCCCAGTCTATCCGGGGTGACAGTCGATGCGAGCGCCCCGCACCTGCGGGGATGAGCCGCGTGCGGTTGTTGATAAAGTATGGACCCCCACGAGCGCCCCGCACCTGCGGGGATGAGCCGGACGGGGTGACCCCGTCGATGGCTGCGAAGCTGAGCGCCCCGCACCTGCGGGGATGAGCCGGACGGGGTGACCCCGTCGATGGCTGCGAAGCTGAGCGCCCCGCACCTGCGGGGATGAGCCTCTGTGTCGTGAGCTGGGAGGATATTAAGGCGCGAGCGCCCCGCACCTGCGGGGATGAGCCCGCTAGGACAACGGGCGCGCCCTCCGGTATTTCGAGCGCCCCGCACCTGCGGGGATGAGCCCATCTCCACCAGCAGCTGTGCGTAAGCGCGCACGAGCGCCCCGCACCTGCGGGGATGAGCCCACCAGCGCCCAGGGCCTTGATAATCGCCTGGTGAGCGCCCCGCACCTGCGGGGATGAGCCCTGGAGCATCTACCCGGTGGCCTATCCGATGACGAGCGCCCCGCACCTGCGGGGATGAGCCTTACACGCGTTAGGCATTATTTCCACGGATGAAGAGCGCCCCGCACCTGCGGGGATGAGCCCTGGCGCAAAACGCAGCCACCAGCCTGAAGAAGGAGCGCCCCGCACCTGCGGGGATGAGCCGCATCACCTTAAGTTCGTCGAGCTTTTGGAACTGAGCGCCCCGCACCTGCGGGGATGAGCCGCAAAGGGCATCGAATCGCCTAGATGAGAAAAAGAGCGCCCCGCACCTGCGGGGATGAGCCCTTCACAAGGAGCAGAAATGACCGCAAAGCTAGGAGCGCCCCGCACCTGCGGGGATGAGCCCCGGTCGAATACCCGCCCCGTCATCCAATTGCTGAGCGCCCCGCACCTGCGGGGATGAGCCCAACCAATGACCAGCGAAGTTTACGAGACAGTGGAGCGCCCCGCACCTGCGGGGATGAGCCGCGGTGCCCGCCAACTAGGGCGTATTTGTCAGGGAGCGCCCCGCACCTGCGGGGATGAGCCGGAACTAACCACAACGCGGTACGACCTGTGGAAGAGCGCCCCGCACCTGCGGGGATGAGCCCACTAAACCGTCCGGGTTATCGGACTGTACAAAGAGCGCCCCGCACCTGCGGGGATGAGCCAGAGGGGCTACTCAACCGCTACTGGGAGCAGCAAGAGCGCCCCGCACCTGCGGGGATGAGCCTCAACCCCGGCGACCTTCGCCGACATGGAAATAGAGCGCCCCGCACCTGCGGGGATGAGCCCACGCCCGGTGACCTCTTGAAATTCTGCACGGCGAGCGCCCCGCACCTGCGGGGATGAGCCCCGAAGAAACCGACACAATGACTATTGTCGTCGGAGCGCCCCGCACCTGCGGGGATGAGCCCATACACGACTAACGATCAGGAAGACATATCACGAGCGCCCCGCACCTGCGGGGATGAGCCCCCTGCCGTTTGTCAGCCAGTCTAGGTAGGAAAGAGCGCCCCGCACCTGCGGGGATGAGCCCGTCCATCACCTAGCGGGGTCACATACACTTCGGAGCGCCCCGCACCTGCGGGGATGAGCCCGATCTGGTGGACACGACACCTAGTCTTAGCTAGAGCGCCCCGCACCTGCGGGGATGAGCCTTGAAGCGATCAAGAACCGTGAAGACCTCGACCGAGCGCCCCGCACCTGCGGGGATGAGCCGTGGGGGATTAGTTGTTTTCCAGTGGCGTCATCTCCTTCGCGATGACGCTGGTGGTGAGCCTTTTCCTTTATTACAAATAGCCGCTTGCTACGCGGATTCGCGGTAATGCTGGCTCCGGTGGTCTGCGTGACGGTGCTCGTCATGGGCGTGCACTACCCGATGGACGTGGCCTGCTCCCTGGTGTGGTCGGCGATGCTGGCGCCCTTGTGGGCCAAGGTTGCACGCGCGGTGGCAGATCGCCTTAGGCGGGGGTTCCAAGCTGATAACCCGCGCCCCGCACCGTCTGAATCAGGTCCCGGTCGCCCTTGCGGCGCACATAGTGAACGTAGGTGTCCACCGTCGAAAGCGAGTCGCCGTGATCAAATACCGCCCCGAGTAGCTGTTCGCGGCTAAACACCCGGTGCGGCTCCTTGGCCAAAACCGCCAGCAGGCGGGCTTCTTTTTCGGTGAGCTGGATGCGCCCGGTATAGGGCGATTCTAAGGTGGCGCGGTCGGGGTAGAAGACCCACGAGCCGATCTCTATTCCCTGCCCGGCGCCGGTGTAGTCGCGGGTGAGCGCCCGCAGGCGCGCATCGAGTTCTTCAAAATCGAAGGGCTTAACTAGGTAATCGTTGGAGCCGGAGTCGAGTCCCGAGACGCGATCGCGCACCTGGCCTAGGGCGGTGAGCATGAGCACCGGGGTGGCGTCGTGCCGGGCGCGCATCCAGGTGATGAGTTCGGTGGCGTCGCCGTCGGCAAGCAAACGATCGAAAACGCACACCGAGAAAACGCCGTCGGTGAGTGCCACCTTGGCGTCGGCAAGTGATGCAACCCAGGTCACGTCCCAGGAAAGGGCCAAAAGGTCGCGGGTGATCGCGCCCAAGCGCTGATCGTCTTCCAGGTACAACAGTGGAGGCAGCATGGCCTAGTGCTCCTTTTCCGTGCGGGGGAGGCGTAATGCGAAGGTGGTGCCGCCCGCATCGCTTTTGTGCACCGCCACCGTGCCGCCGCAGCGGGTGACGGCATCCTTGACCAGGGCTAAACCGATGCCGTGGGACTGGTCGCGCCCGCCCGAGCCGGAGGCAAAACGGTCGAAGACGCGCGCCGGGTCGATGCCGGTGATGCCGGTGCCGGTGTCGGCGACGGTAACCGTGATGAAGTCGGCCCCACGATCGGCCACGGCGACGGTGACCTGGCCGCCGCGTGGGGTATGCGAGATCGCGTTGGTAACCAGTGCCCGAAGGCAACGCTGCAGCGAGACCGCCGACATGGCCACGGGTGCGGCGCGGTCGACGTCGGCAAGAGCAAGGGTGACCCCGTCGGCGGCCGCCTTCGGCGCAAGCAGGGTCTCGGTGGCGTCTAGGGCGCTAGCAAGATCGGTGGCGGCATCCTCCACCGTGCCGGAAGCGATCGCCAGCAGATCGTCGACGATGTCTGCCATCGCCTGGGTGTCGGCGCGCAATTCCTGTGCCACCGGCGCGATGCGGGTATCGCCCCGGGCCAGGATCTGCAGCTGCTGCACGCGCAGATGCATCACCGACAGCGGGGTGCGCAACTCGTGGGAGGCATCCGCGATGAAATTGCGCTGCCTGGTCATCGCCTCCGCCAAGGGGGCGGTGGCCTCCCGGGAGTAGTAAAACGCGGCCGCGGTGGCCAACACAATCGTGCCCACGCCCACGGTGCCCACGGCGATGACAAGGTCGATGATGTCGAAGGAGACGGTGATGTAGTGCGAGGTCTCCGGGCCGTCGGCCGAGAACGTTTTCCACCACAAGGCGAAGAAGAACAAGCCCGCGCCCGCGAGCACCATGCCCGCAGACACCAGGCCCATCCGCACCGAGATGCGGCGGGCGGACTGCCGAAAAAGATCGCGGTCATAATCGGGGGTGCTCACAAAAATACAGCCTACTCGGAACGCTTCGGGCGCAGGTCGCGGCTGTGTTGTGGATTCTTGGCGGTTTCTTAGAACGGCGCCTATTTAATAGGAACTCGAGTAAGAAAGGTTCACAGCCCTAGACGGTGACAAGCCGCGCCAGGACGGTGAGCCAGCTGCCAACCCCAACAACCCCTTCGAACACGTGTGAGGAGAAACCCCACCCATGAGCCTTTCCACCCTAATGGATGCAGGCGCCCTACTCGACCAGTTCGGCCCCTATGTCATCGGCGGCCTCGCGTTGGTCGTCTTTATCGAATCCGGCGTGCTGTTTCCCTTCCTACCGGGTGACTCCCTGCTGGTGACCGCCGCCATCTTGCGCCACGACCTAGGTATTACCGTCCCCGTGCTCATCGCGGTGGCCATGGCTGCTGCATTTTTGGGCGATCAGGTGGGCTTCTGGCTGGGACGTCGCTTCGGCCGCAAGCTGTTCAAGGATGATGCGCGCGTGCTGAAGACCGAATACCTCAACGAAGCAGAGGCCTTCTTCGCCAAGCACGGCGGGCTGGCGCTGGTGTTGGGCCGTTTCGTGCCGATCGTGCGCACCTACGTGCCCTTTGCCGCCGGCACCGCCGACATGCACTACCGCAGCTTCCTTAAGTGGAACGTGCTCGGTGCCGCCGGCTGGGTGTTGTCGATGGTGCTGGTGGGTGTGCTGCTCGGCGGCATCCCCGGTATCGCGGATTCCATCGACAAGATCATGATCCTCATCATCGTGATCTCGGTCATGCCGATGATCATCGGCTGGGCTCGCAAGCGCAAGGCCGACAAGATCGTCACGGTGGTGGCCGAGGGCGAACCGACCGCAATCGAGTCCTCGGTCAAGCACTAATCGCGCCGTGGGGGTGGCACGCGTCGGGCCCGTCGCCAAGTTCTACTACTTTTGAGGGATAACGGTAGCTCCCGTCCGCCGTGTTAGACAGGGCGTGGGCTACCCTTTAACGCATGGCTGAATCAACGTCCCCACGCTCAACGGTGCGCCCATCATGGCCGCTGTATGCGGGTTTTGCCGCGGTTGCAGGCGCGATCGCGGCCTTTCTAGGCTGGCTGTTTACTGGCGATTCCCTCGCCGCATTGGGAATCCCAGACCCCGGCATCCTTACCACCGCCGGGTATCCGCTGTTGCGCGCCGTGGGTTGGGTGATGGTTGCCCTCTCTGTGGGCAGCTTCCTTGCCAGCGCGTTCTTCATCGCCCCGGATCGCGATGATCTGCCCTCAGCCAGGCTGACCGTCGACGGCGTGATCGCCGCCCGCACCGGCTCCGTCGCCGCACTGATTTTCGGCCTGATCGAGCTGCTTATGGTTCCGATGGTGCTTTCCGACGTTTCGGGGCAGCCTTTGAGCCAGGCCCTATCGCCGTCCTCGTGGTCAGTGGCTCTAGGCCAGGTTGCCGCCGCGCAGGCGGCGTTGGCCGCAGCGATCATCGCGCTGGTTTTCGGCTGTGCCTCCCTGTTCTTGCGCTCGTGGATGTGGCAGCCGGTGTGGCTCGTGTTCGCCATCATCCAGGTCGCCCCGCTGGGGTTGGAGGGACACTCCGCCTCCGGCGGCGACCACGACTACGGCACCAACTCGCTGCTGCTGCACCTGCTGTTCGCCTTCTTGTGGACCGGCGGGCTCATCGCGCTCATAGCGCACGGCCGGCGCCTAGGACCCAACCTCGAGGTGGCTGTGCGCCGCTACTCCACGGTCGCTTTGGTATCCATCCTCGCGATGGCGCTGACCGGGTTGATTAATGCGGCCATCCGCGTGCGTGTGGAAGACCTCTTTACCGTGGCCTACGGCAGGGTGGTGCTGGCGAAGTTCCTACTCACGGTGGTCTTGGGGCTACTGGGGTGGGCCCACCGCACGGTCACCATCCCGCAGCTGGGGGTCAAGCCGCGCGCCTTTTTGCGCCTGGGCGTTGTCGAGGCGGTCATCATGGCCGCCACCATGGGCGTTGCCGTGTCTCTGGGGCGCACCCCGCCACCACCGCCGCGCGACATCCGCCTATCCCAGATGGTGCTGGAGATGGGCTACGAGGTCACCAAGCCGCCGACGTTTACCGGCGTGTGGACGGTCTGGCGCTATGACCTCATGTTTACCACCTTCGGCATTGTGCTCACCGGCCTGTATATCTGGGGGCTTGTCAGGCTGCGCGCCCAGAAAAAGACCTGGCCGTGGTGGCGCTCCTTCTGGTTCCTGCTGGGCTCGGTGGGCTTGGCGGTGTCCATGAGCTCGGGTGTGGGCTTGTACATGCCCGCCCAATTCTCCATGCACATGGTCACCCACATGGTGCTGTCCATGGTCATCCCGGTGTTTTTGGTCATCGGCGCGCCGCTGACCCTCGCGCTTGAGGTCCTGCCCGCATCCACTCCCGGCATGCCCGGCATGCGCGAGTGGATCAACGCGCTGCTGGCCTCGAAGTCGCTGCGCTTTATCATGCATCCGGCGGTCAATACGGTGCAGTTCGTCTCCATCTTCTACCTGCTCTACATCACCCCCTGGTACGACCTGATGGTCTCCGAGCACGCCGGTCACCTCATCATGAACTGGGTGTTCCTGGCGTCCGGCTATGTCTACTACTGGGGCATGATCGGCGGCGACCCGAAGCCGAAGAAGGAATCTGTCATGTCGCGACTGGCGTGGCTCATCTTCTCCATGCCCTTCCACCTCTACTTCGGCGTCTACCTCATGCAGCTGTCGCAGATCCTGGCCGAGGACTTTTACTCCACCCTTGACCTGCCATATGCGGTTGACCTCATGCATGACCAAAACGTCGGCGGCGGCATCGCCTGGGCCTCCGGCTCCTTCCCACTCATCGTGGTCTTCGGTGCGCTTTTCCTGCAGTGGCTGAAGGAAGACCGCGCAGAGATCAAGGAGATGGAACAGCGCGAGGAAGAAACCGGCGTGGACGAAATGGACGCCTACAACGAGATGTTGGCCGCGATGTCGAAGGGGCAGGTGGACAACATTTCTGAATATCACAACAAAGACTTCCCACGCTAGGCCACCGCAAAAAACGGCCCGAAATCTGTGGATAACTTCTCCCGAAGCGGAGTTATCCACAGATTTCGGGCCTTTTTATTTTCCTCCGTTGACGGCGTCGACCTTTTCGATCACAGTGGCCGGTGTGAGGCAAAATTCCGCCTCATAACACCATCTGACCAGCGCATTGGATCGAAGTCATCTATGCGCAGAAAGGAAGTGCATCATGCACGCAGCCACTACCATCATTGGCCACCTCACCGACGAGCCGGTGCTCAACCGCATCGGTGAGGACACCTACGTCTGTCGCCTCCGGGTGGCCTCCTCCCGCCGCGTACGCCGCGCGGGCACTAACGGCACCCAGGAACAGGCTCGCCAGGAGGCAGCCAACAACCTCCAGGCCGCCGGCTACCAGCCAACAGGGGCTCCAACCCCGCCAGGCACCGGCGCCACCAACCGCCCACAGGAAGACAACTGGGTTGATCAGGACGTGCTGTTTATCGACGTCGAGTGCTGGGGACAGCTGGCGGTCAACGCCAAGAAGTCCCTCCAGAAGGGGCGCCCGGTCATCGCCGTGGGCTACCTCTACACCAACAACTGGCAGGACAAGGAGGGCAACCCGCGCCAGGCCACCCGCCTGCGCGCGACCAACGTCGCCTTGGAGCTGAGCCGCTACGTCGCCGGAAGCCGCAAGTCCACCCCGGAGGACGTGCGTGGCATCCCGGGCGTGGACATCCCCGCGCCCGGCGGGGCCCACGAGGATATGATTGCCAACCACTACCCGGCACGCGGCACCCAGCACACGGGGGAAGATGATGGGGCCGCCCCGGCGGAATACGACGCGGCGCTTGCCGACGACGCGGGCGCGGAGGCCCGCCAGGTCGAGGCCCGCCCGGCGACCGTGGGGGTGTAGTTCCTCGGCTAGGAGCGTTGGGCAAAACTCATGTACCCTTTGGACTGACTATTGCTTATATTCTTCTAGCCTCAAAGGGAGCTAACTGTGGGCGAGTTCATCTACACGATGAAAAACGTGCGCAAGGCCATCGGTGACAAGGTCATCCTCGACAATGTCACCATGGCCTTCTATCCCGGCGCCAAGATCGGCGTCGTCGGCCCGAACGGTGCCGGAAAGTCCTCCATCCTCAAGATCATGGCCGGGCTCGACCAGCCGTCGAACGGCGAGGCCTTCCTCGATCCGGGTGCCACCGTGGGCATCCTGCTGCAGGAGCCGCCGCTGAACGAGGACAAGACCGTCCGCGAGAACGTGGAGGAGGGCTTGGGCGACATCTTCGAGAAGAAGAAACGCTTCGAGGAGATCGCCGAGGAGATGGCCACCAACTACACCGACGAGCTCATGGAGGAGATGGGCAAGCTTCAAGAAGAGCTCGACCACGCCGACGCCTGGGAGGTTGATTCCAAGATCGAGCAGGCCATGGAGGCCCTGCGCTGCCCGCCGTCGGATGAGCCGGTCTCCCACCTGTCCGGTGGTGAGCGCCGCCGCGTGGCGCTGGCCAAGCTGCTGCTGTCCGAGCCCGACCTCCTGCTTCTCGACGAGCCCACCAACCACCTCGACGCCGAGTCCGTGCAGTGGCTGGAAAAGCACCTGCAGGACTATAAGGGCGCGGTCCTGGCCGTCACCCACGACCGCTACTTCCTCGACCACGTCGCGCAGTGGATCTGCGAGGTTGACCGCGGCAAGCTCTACCCCTACGAGGGCAACTACTCCACCTACCTGGAGACCAAGGCACAGCGCCTGGAGGTGGCCGGCAAGAAGGACCAGAAGCTGCAAAAGCGCCTGAAGGAAGAGCTCGCCTGGGTCCGCTCCGGCGCCAAGGCCCGCCAGGCCAAGAACAAGGCCCGCCTGCAGCGCTACGAGGAGATGGCTGCGGAGGCCGAGCAGTACAAGAAGCTCGACTTCGAAGAGATCCAGATCCCGACCCCGCCGCGCCTGGGCAACCAGGTCGTCGAGGTCAAAAACCTCACCAAGGGCTTCGACGGCCGGGTGCTCATCAAGGACCTGTCTTTCACACTGCCACGCAACGGCATCGTCGGCGTCATCGGCCCCAACGGCGTGGGCAAGTCCACCCTGTTTAAGACCATCGTGGGCTTGGAGCAGCCGGATGCCGGCACAGTCACCGTAGGACAGACGGTCAAGCTGTCCTACGTGGACCAAAACCGCGAGAACATCGACCCGGAAAAGACCGTCTGGGAGGTCGTGTCCGACGGGCTGGACTACATCGTGGTCGGCCAAAACGAAATGCCTTCGCGCGCCTACCTGTCCGCCTTCGGCTTCAAGGGGCCGGACCAGCAAAAGCCGTCCAAGGTTCTCTCCGGCGGCGAGCGCAACCGCCTGAACCTCGCGCTCACGCTCAAGCAGGGCGGCAACCTGATCCTGCTCGACGAGCCGACCAACGACCTCGACGTCGAGACCCTGGGTTCGCTGGAAAACGCGCTGCAGAAGTTCCCGGGCTGTGCCGTGGTCATCTCCCACGACCGCTGGTTCTTGGACCGCACGTGTACCCACATCCTGGCCTGGGAGGGCAACATCGCCGAAGGCCAGTGGTTCTGGTTCGAGGGTAACTTCGAGGATTATGAGAAGAACAAGGTCGAGCGCCTCGGCCCCGACGCCGCTCGCCCCTCGCGTGTGACCCACCGCAAGCTGACCCGCTAAGAGGGGGAGTTGTTTCATCCCGCATCCTGAACGCATGAACAGGGTGCGGGTTGTTTTTCACCCCTCTAGGCGTGCAAAGCACCGGCCAGTAACGTAGAGTACTAGTCTTGAAGTTTGCGCCAGGCGCGCAAGTTTTCTATTTACGCCCCGCCAGGAGGAGAAGCCGTGGCTGAAGATAATCGTTACGTACACACCTGCAAGGTCCCGTGCCGTTGGTCAGACTTTGACCGTTTCGGACACATCACCAACGCCGCCTATGTGGAGCTGGCCCAGGAGGCCCGCCAGATCATGGCGCACGAGGAGTTTGTGGAGCGCGGGTTGGAGACCCCACCGGTGTTTGTGCGCAAGATTATGGTGGATTACCTGCGCCCGATCATGCCGGATACCATCGCCGTGATCGTGGAGTCCCAGGTCGTGGAGGTGGGCAAGACCTCCTTTACCATCCGCCAGGAGATTAAGGACCTCGATGGCAAGACGTGCGCTATCGCCGAGGTCGTCCAGGTGGCCATCGATTTGACCACCGCCCGCCCGCGTGCGATCAATGACGTGGAGCTAAAGATCCTCACCCGTACCGCCGAGTCGGCAAAGCAGTAGCGGTGGAGGTTACCGTTCGCCTAAGCCAGGGCGCCGAGGGGGTGCGCTCGCTGGCCCAGCGCGCCCAAGGCCTTAACGCGCGTGCGTTGGTGCGCACCCGCCAGCTGCCCGGCGGGGTAGTAGAAACCTTCGTGACCACGCCCTTTGACGTGCTTGCTTCCCGACGCGCACAGGGCCGTACCAGCGTCGACGCCGGTGCCCTTGTCGTCGCCGATTTCCTTGCTACCGGATCCGGTCCCAACGCGCAGGCAAGCTGGCCGGGCGCGCTGCCGCCTGCCGAGGGGTTTTCGCTTATCGACGAAGTCCCGGCGGACGTCGCCTTGCAGCTGTCGACCGAGGGGCACAACCTCGCCCGGCAGTTTTCCGGCCCGGCCGGGCCGCCGCGCAGTCTGTTGGATCAGACCGTGCTCACCGTGTCCGGCAACGATCAGGAAGCTCACATCCCCATGCGGATGATCTTCGCCTGCACCTCGCTGGGGCTGATCCCGGGCTTTGCCGCGCCGACCTCGGTGCCACGCTATCTTCGGGTCTCTGCCTGCGGGCGCTGGGTGCGCATCGACGCGGCCTTTGGCACCGTCTACCGCAGCTCGGGGCTGAGCCTGCTGTTCTAAAGCAGCAGTAAGCCCAGCAACGCGCAGACCACGATCACCTGCCACGGCGGGCGGGCGAGCCAACCAAGGCCCGCGAACGCCACCGCGGCAATCGCCGCTGCCGCCCACGGGGATGCGGCTTCCAGCACCCCGTGGGAAAAAATAGGGGTGATCCATGCGGCGGCCAACAGGCCGACGACGGCCGCGTTGATGCCGGTCAGCGCTCGTCGGAAAGCAGAGGTGACGGCGATGCGCGACCAGTAGTGCATGCCGACGATCACCAGCAAGGCCGCCGGCGCAAACATCGCCACCGTCGCATATATCGCTCCGGGGATCCCGCGTTCGGCCGCACCCAGATAGGACACGAGCGTAAACAGTGGCCCCGGCACCGCCTGGGCGGCCGAATAACCGGCCACGAATGTCTCGGAGTCCATACCGCCGGGCCCGGTCACCAGCGGCGCGAGCATCGGCAGCACCACGTGCCCGCCGCCAAAGACGAGCGATCCGGCGTAGAAATAGTCCGCCCCGCGGCCCAACCACCACGGCGCCCCGGGGTGGAAGGTGATGATCAACCAGGCGGCCGACAGTCCCAGCACCAGCATCGTCGCCGCCAGCGACGCCGCCAGCTTCGAGGGCACGGGACCTATGTCGGCGGGCGGTGCCGGCGCGCCGGACGGGCTCGCGCCCAGCAGCCCTGCCACTCCAGCCCCCAGCAGCACGAGGATCTGCGCACCCGGATGCGCCCAGGCCACACACACCGCGCAGGAAACGGCCATGAGCGCCACGCTGCGCCACGAAAAGCCCACCGAGGCGGCCATCGAATACACCGCGTGGGCGACCACGCCGACCGCCGCGGCCAAGAGCCCGGCCAGAACCCCACCCGCGCTGGCCTGCTGCGCGCCCAAGGCCACCGCCGCCAGCAGGATCGCCGACGGTGCCGTAAACATCAGCCACGCAACCACCATCCCCGCATAGCCCGCGCGCCGAAAGCCCAAGGCCATTCCCACCTGACTTGAGGCGGGCCCGGGCAGGAGCTGGCACAGCGCAACCAGCTCCGCATAGGCTGTGGCACTCAGCCACTTCCGGCGGTTGACGAACTCTTCGCGGAAATACCCGAGGTGGGCGGTGGGGCCGCCGAAGGAACTGATGCCTAAGACACCGAAACTTGAGGCGACCTCTACCAGACGAGAAATAGGGGATGGGGTGGTGTTCATGGTGGGATACAGACTAAAACACAAACTGCCCCCGCGCGAGGTGAAAGCTAGGCTAGCCGCATCAGCGCCACCCCGGCCGCGATGGCTGCCACCCCCACCAGTTGGGTTGGCCGCACCGGCTTGCCGAAGGCCCGGTCGACCAGCAAGGAACCGGCCATCACACCAGCCAGTCCTGCCATGACGGTCAGCCCCGTGCCGATCGCCGGCACGAGCCAGGCGTTGACCAGCACGTACATCGCGCCGAGCAGCCCGCCGGTCCACATCCACCATGGCCCTCGCTGCTCCTTAGCCGAATGCAGGTGCGGGCGCCAGCCCAAGACCGCATTAATGAGGACCAACAGGACCATCCCCACGGCAAAGGACACCAGCGCCGCCACCAGCGGCGAGCCCACCGCGTGCCCGAGCTGGCCGTTGATCGCCGACTGCGCCGCCAGCAAGGCGCCGAAACCGACCCCGGCCGCCCGCCAGCCCCACACGTGGGTACCCGCCGCCTGGGGGCGGCCGACGGTGATCAGCACCCCGGCCATGACCACCGCCGCGCCGCCAAGCCGCAACCAGGTCAGCGGGTTGACCGGGGCGCGAAAAAACCCGAACTGATCGATGACCAGGCCCGCCAGGATCTGGCCCGCGATGGGCAACACCACGGTCTCCACCGCGCCCAGGCGCGGAAACATAAAGATATTGCCGGTCAACGCGACGACCCCCAACGCGCCGCCGGCGAACATCCACCAGGAAAGCTGGTGGGCGTCGGCAAGCACGCGCGATAGCGCACCGCTTGGCGCCGCGGCCGCAAGCAAGCCCACGGTGCCCACTGCAAAAGAGACCATCGAGGCCGCAAACGGCGAACCCAGCGACGTCCGCAGGCGCGTATTGGCAACCGTTTGCCACGGGATGAGCAAGCCCACGGCCACGCCGAGCAGGACGGTAAGCATTACTCAGCCCGATTGATGAGCATGAACGCCACGCGCTGCATGTGCCCGCGGATCGCCTCCCGGTAGGCGGTGGGGATCTCCTCGTTGCTGAACTGCGCTAGCGCGGCGTCCATGATCTCCAGCCAGCGGTGCGCCTCGGCCTCGCCGATGGAAAACGGCATGTGCCGCATCCGCAGGCGCGGGTGGCCACGCTGGGCGGAATAGTCGCTCGGCCCGCCCCAATACTGGGTCAAAAACATCCGCAGCCTGGACTCCGCGCCGTCCCAATCATGCTGGGGGTACATGGGGCCGATGAGGTCGTCGTTGCGCATGCGCGTGTAGAAGTTGTGGACGAGGCGGTCGAAGACCGCGGGGCCGAGCGCCTCGAAGACGGTCTGTGCGGCTGCGGCCTGGCCACTGCCACCGCCGGAGGGGGTTCCAAGTTCGTGAGTGGTCATGACACTAAACAGTAGTCGCAACCAGGGGGCCGGCACCCACCGCGCTACTCGGTGGCCTCGCCGCCTGTGCCGTCGCCGACCTGGCGCAGCCGCGGCAGCGGGATCCCCGCGGTACGCAGCTCGCCTAGGATGGCGGCGCCGACCTCGCGCTCGACGAACCACTGCTGACCCGGCAAGGTTGTGATTCGGGTGCGGATGAGCATGTGATCGACGTTGACGGCGTTGACGCCGTCGATGACCGGGTCCTCGAGCAAGACGTCGGTGATCTCCGGGCGCTGTGTTACCGCCTCCACCGCGCGGCTGACTGCGGCGATGGCCTCGTCGGTGTTCGCGCTTAAGGCGACCGGGGTATTGATGAGGGCGACGGCATACTCCTGGGAGAAGTTGCCCACGCGCAGGATCTCGCCGTTGCGCACAAACCACTGGGTGCCGTTGACGTCGCGCAAGGTAGTCAAGCGCAGCGAGACGTCCTCCACGGTGCCGGTGACCTCGCCGACGTCGATGGTATCGCCTACGCCGTACTGGTCTTCGATGAGCATGAAGATGCCCGAGAGGAAGTCCTTGACCAGGCTCTGGGCGCCAAAGCCCAAGGCCACGCCGACCACGCCGGCGGAGGCGATGAGCGGGGTGACGTTAATACCGATGGTGGTTAAGACCGCCAATGCCGCCCATACCCACACGAAAATCGCCGCCGCCGACTTGCCCACGGCCGCGAGGGTGCGCACGCGCGCCTGCCTGCGCTGTTCGTGGGACTCCGACAAAGCCTCCGCCGCGCGCTGGGTGTTGAGGTTGCCGGAGCGGCTGCGCGCAAAGGGCAGAGATATGCGCGTGGGGCGCTTGTTGATGTTGATGTCTGCGGCCTTGGAGATCAGTTTGCGCAGGACGCGGTCGAGGATCAAAGCAACGAGCAAGGTGCCTACGATCTCCAGCGGTTTTTCCACCAGCCACGTCTGAGCGGTGTCGGAGGAAAGCCAATGGGCTGCGGCGGTGGCGGCTTCGGTTGCGTCAGGTGCTTCTTCGTTCACCCCTCTATTCTTAACAGCCCCGCCGCCGCGCCGGAAACCCGTGCCGGCGGGGTAGATTCTTTACACATGTATGCATCGGCAATTTCGCTTCACGACGTCCGCGTGGTCCGCGCCGGCACCTGCATCGCCAGCTGCGCGCGGCTTATTGTGCAACCGGGGCAACATTGGGCGGTCCTAGGACCCAACGGCGCGGGTAAGACCACGTTGCTGAAGGTGATGGGCACTCTGCTTTTCCCCTCCGAGGGGCAGGTGGAGGTTTTTGGCATGCGGCTAGGGCGGGTCAACGTCTTCGAGCTGCGCCGCCACATTGGCTACGTCGACCCCAAGCAGGCCCTTGCGGACATGCCGTGCTTCGAGGCCGTGTTATCGGGGGTCACCGCCTCCAATGGTTATCTTTCTCGCTGGCAGCCCACCGGCGAGCAGGTCGCGCTGACGCAGCAATTGCTTGAGCTCGTGGGCATGGACGGGAAGAAAGACGCGCTGTGGTCGCAGATGAGTCAAGGGGAAAAGGCGCGCACCCTGCTTGCCCGCGCGCTGGTCACCCGCCCGAAGCTGTTGCTTCTCGATGAGCCGTCCACCGGGTTGGACCTGCCCGGGCGTGAGCGGCTGCTGGCTGTGATCGACGACATGCGGGCGAATATTCCGGAGCTTGCCAGCGTGGTGATTACCCATCACGTGGAAGAAATAGCCGCCTCCACCACCCACGCCCTGCTGCTCAAGCAGGCGGCTGTCATGGAACAAGGCCCGGTGGGGGAGGTGCTCACGAGCAGTAACCTCAGCCGCCTGTTTGACCTTCCCATTCAGCTGCAACAGCATGCGGGTCGGTATTTAGCCGCCGCCTCCAGCACGGATTTTATTCACCCATTTAAGTCTGCGGTTTAGCCTGCTTAGCGCGTTGATGGCACCGCTGCGTGCATACTGAATGAACCGCTTGGTCTAGTATGTGTGCAGAGTTTAGACCGCCGAGTTTAGAAAGACGATCGACATGAGCGCCCACGACGCCGCACACCACGGTTTTTCCACCGCCAGCATCCACGCAGGCTACGAGCCTGATTCCCTGTACGGCTCGATCAATACGCCGATCTACGCCTCCACCACCTTCGCACAAAACGGCCTCAACGAGCTGCGCGGCGGCTACGAGTACACCCGCTGCGGCAACCCCACCATCACGGCGCTGGAAAAGACCGTGGCCGCGCTGGAGAAGGCCGAGTTCGGGCGCGCCTTTAGCTCCGGCATGGCCGCAACGGACGTGCTGCTGCGCGTGCTGCTGCGCCCGGGCGCGCATCTCATCTTCGGCCACGACGCCTACGGCGGCACCTTCCGCCTCATCGACCAGGTCTTTTCCGCCTGGGGTGTGGACTACACCGTCGTCGACACCACCGATGCCTCCCAGGTCGCAGCGGCCGTCAAGGACAACACCGCGCTCGTGTGGCTGGAGACCCCGTCGAACCCGGGCCTGTCCGTCACCGACATCGCCGCCGTCGCGGCCGCCCTCAAGGATGCCGGCACCGACGCCAAGCTCGTCGTGGACAACACCTTCGCCTCCCCGTACCTGCAAAATCCGCTTAGCCTCGGCGCGGACGTGGTCTTGCACTCGACCACCAAGTACCTGGGCGGGCACTCCGATGTCGTGGGTGGCGTGGTGGTCACCAACGACGCCAAGATCGACGAGGACCTGCTGTTCTACCAGGGTGGGGCCGGCTCCATCCCGTCCGTCTTCGACGCCTACCTCACCGCCCGCGGCATTAAGACCCTGGCCGTGCGCATGGAGCGCCACTGCGATAACGCCGAGGCGATCGCCGCCCACCTGCAGGCAAGCGACAAGGTGGCCACCGTGTACTACCCGGGCCTTGACACCCACCCGGGTCACGAGGTCGCGGCCCGCCAAATGCGCCGCTTCGGCGCGATGATCTCGGTGCGCTTCCACAGCGAGGAGGCAGCCCGAGCCTTTTGCCTGAATACCAAGCTCGTCTGCCTAGCGGAGTCCCTTGGCGGCGTGGAGTCCCTCCTGGAGCACCCGGCGACCATGACCCACCAGTCGGTCACCGGCTCCACCCTGGAGGTGCCCCGCGATCTGGTGCGCATTTCCGTGGGCATCGAGGACATCGAGGACTTGCTTGCCGACGTCGACCAGGCGCTGGCCGCCATCTAGGCCGCACCTCTAGCCCGTCACCTCCTGCTTTTTACAGAAGGTGGCGGGCTTTTGTCGGTGTGGTGGACTACGCCACCAGGTGGGTTCGCCGCCGGTGGCTGCGCCTTATGTGAGTGCGGGTGATGTTGTTACGCTTGCGCTTGCGGGCGCGCCTGAAGGAGAAGACCCTAAGGATCTTTCCTTGGGTTCTTTCGAGCCTGCCGTAGACGGGCGTGCGCCGGGGGTCGTCATCGTTGACCCCGTTGTGCCGGGGGGCAGGCGGTTGCGAGGTTAATCATGTCGGTGTGCCCGCCCAGTTGCCAGGAGTCCATGTGGTGAATCTGGGCATCGAGGGCGGGAATGTTGCAGCCGTCCCAGGCACAGGTGGTGTTCTCGAGGTTGGTCAGCAGCCGCTGCTTGAGGTTGGGGAGGCGCTGGGTGCGCAGCAGGTCGACGGGGCCTTCCAGGCGGTGGTAGAGCATGATGCCGAGTGCCGGGTCGACGAGCTGGGTGGCTAGTTGGCGGCTGGTGCGGGCGATGCCGTCGGTGCATTCGAACAGCGTCTCGTCGTCGGTGCCGTCGAGGACGGTGGTGGCGTCGGGAAGGTCGACCTTGACATGGACGTGGAAGACCTTGACGGCGGCACCCCCGCCGCGCAGCAAGTAGTCGGCCGGGTTGGCCTCGCCCTTGACCAGGCGGTAGAGCCGGTCGATGGTGTCGGCGTCGCCGCGCAGGGCGAGGGTGTAGTCATCCTCGCCGCGGCGGTAGACGGTGGCCTGGGAACCCGGGGTACGGCGACGCCGCTTCTTCTTTTCGCCGTGCTCGCCTGCGGTATCAGCGTCAGTGTCGGGCGCGGCCTCGCCGCGGGCCAGCGCGCGCCGGGTCCGCCACGCCTGAAGACTGCTGCCGGCGGTGGCGGCCTGTGCCTCGATGTCTTCTAGTTCGAAAAGGGACACTCCGCGGGCGGTGATGGCGGCGATGGTGTCTTCTACCAGGTCGGGATAGGTGCTCGGGCCGCAATAGAGCTCCGCCAGCGCTTGTAGCTGCGTGGCCTTGGCGTGGCCGAGCCCCAGGGCCACCAGGGCATCGAGGGCATGCCCGTGGACCTCGCGCAACAGGGCGAGGGGGTCGCGGTGAGCGTCGGCGAATGCGGCAATTCGGTTCATGCCCCACAAAGTAGGAAGAAGATCCTGCCCGCGCAAGACCCTCGCCCGTGGACCCTGGCTTTTTTGTGGATAACTCCAGCGACAGAAAAGTTATCCACAAGAAACCCGGCCCGCCACCGCACCATGGTTGACAGCCACGGCGGCGGGCGCTATCTTATTCGACCGCGTCGAAGCGCTGGTTGCGTAGGGCGCGCTCCTGCCCGGCCTTGCCCTCGGCGATAACACGGCGCAGGCCGGGTGCCAGGGAATCGTCTTTGAGGAAGTCCTCGGCGGCGGCGATGGCCTGGTCGCTTATCTCCCAGCGCGGGTAGACGCCGGTGAGGATGTTAAGCCCCATGTCTTGGCTGAGCTCTTTCCAGATCACCGGGGCCACCTCGAACACCTTCGCGCCGAAGCCCTCGAGCAGCGGGGCCGAGCCGGTGAAGGTCAGCCCCTCGAGCTTGTGGCGCAGCTCCAGGTTGGACAGCGTGTTGGGCACCGCGGTGACCTCGTCGAACACGGCCTGCTTGACCGCGCGGGTGGGTACGGCGGCCCGGGCGCGGGTGGCGGCCACGTGTCCGGAGGCGGTGTTATCCTCGGCAAGCAACGCCTCGATGTGGGAGTCCGGCTCCGCGATGGCATCGGCGGCGATGAGCGCGGTCAGCGCCCACCAGCGCAGGCCGGCGTCGATGACCAGGCCGTCGATGGGGCGGTGGCCGCCCACGATGGCGGTGAAGAACTCCACTGCCTGGGCGTTGAGGCGCACCTTCGCCAGTGCCTGGACGAAGGCGAGCTGGAAGTCGGAGCCCGGCTCGGCGTCGCGGGCGCCCTCCAGCAAGGTGGTGGCAAGGAGCTCGTAGCCGGTGTGCTGTGCCCAGGCGGGGTCGGCGTAGCTTTCCACCGCACGGGTGGCCTGCATGAGGATGCGCTCGAGCACGGCGATTTCGGTCTCGGAGCCTGCGCCGCGGGCGACTAGGGCGAGGAAGTCGCGGGCGCGCATCTTCCCGTCGCGGGTCATCTCCCACGCCGCCGACCAGCACAGGGTGCGTGCCATGGGGTCTACGATCTTGTCGATATTGTCCACCACGAACGCCAGCGAATCCGGGTCCAGCGAAATGAGGCAGTAGGTCAGATCGTCGTCGTTGACCAAGACCAGGTCGGCGGCAGCTTGTCCCACTAGCTCAGGCACCGCTACCCGCGCGCCCTCAAGGTCAAGCTCGACGCGGTTGGTGCGCACCACCTGGCCGTCGATAAGCGAATACAGGCCCACGGCAACCCGGTGGGTGCGCAGCTCGCCGGCACCAGGCTGGGCTCCGGTCTGGGTGAGAGCGAAGGCGGTGTAGGCGCCGTCGATGATCTCGAAGGAGGCCTCCAGCGTGTTAATGCCGGTGGTCTTGAGCCACTGGTCTGCCCAGCCGGAAAGGTCGCGCCCGGAGGCGGCCTCCAGCGCGCCCAGCAGGTCGGCGAAGGTGGCGTTGGAAAAGGCGTGGGTGGCGAAGTGGGTGCGCACGCCCGCGAAGAAGGCCTCGCGCCCGACATAGGCCTGCAGCTGCTTGAGGACGCTGGCCCCCTTGGCGTAGGTGATGCCGTCGAAGTTTTGCTCCACGGTCTCGATGTCGGAGGCATCGGTGGAGATCGGGTGGGTCGACGGCAGCTGGTCTTGCTGGTAGGCCCAGGACTTTTCCACGTTGGCGAAGGTGACCCAGGAGGTGTCGTACTCGGTGGCCTCGGCCTGGGAGATGGCCGCACCCCAGGTGGCGAAGGACTCGTTGAGCCACAGGTCGTCCCACCACGCCATGGTGACCAGGTCGCCGAACCACATGTGGGCCATCTCGTGCAGGATGGTCTCGCAGCGGCGCTCGTAGCGGTAGCGGGTTTCCTTGGCGGTGAACACGTATTCGTCGCGGAAGGTGATGGCTCCGGCGTTTTCCATGGCGCCGGCGTTGAACTCGGGCACGAACAGCTGGTCGTATTTGCCGAAGGGGTAGGCGACGCCGAAGTTGGCGTGGTAGAAGTCGAAGCCCTGCTTGGTTTCGCGGAACAGCCGCTGGGCGTCGAGGTGGTCGGCGAGGGAGGCGCGGCAGTAGATGGCCAGCGGGATTTCCAGTTCGTGCGGCTGCCCGGCCGGGGTCTGCGGGTGGTGGGTAAGTGTGCCGCGCCAGGTGTCGGTGACCTCGTGGTAGTGGCCTGCGCAGATGGCTATCAGGTAGGTCGAGAGCGGCACGGTGATCGCGGAGTGGAACACGGCCGTATCCCCGGTGACCTCGACTTCTTGCGGGGAGTTGGTGATCACCTTCCAGGTGGCGGGCGCGGTGATGGCAAGGTCATAGGTGGCTTTGAGATCGGGCTGGTCGAAGCAGGCGAACACGCGCTTGGCATCGGCGGTTTCGAATTGGGTGTAGAGGTAGACCTCGCCGTCGGCGGGGTCGACGAAGCGGTGCAGTCCCTGGCCGGTGCGCGAGAAGCGGCAGGTTGCCTCCACTACCAGTTCGTGCTTTCCGACGCCAAGGTGGGCCAGCTCAATGCCGTGGTCTGGGCGGTAGCTTTCCGGGGTGATGTCCACGCCGTCGAGGGTGACCTTTGCGACGGACTCCGCGCGCAGGTCGATAAACGTATCGCCTTCGGCGGTGGCGGTGAAGGTCACCGTGGTGGTCGAGGGGAAGGTCACTTCGCTGGCGGTGAGATCGAGGGCTATCGCGTAGTGCACGTCGGCGAGCATGGCCTTGCGGGCCTGGGCCTCTATGCGGGTGAGGTTGATGGAGGACATGTATCTCCTTGAATACTCATAAGGTTTGGTGTGCCACCCACTTTAGGCCAGACGCCCGCGCGGGAATTCCTCGGTGTATAACGTGCGTTGTAGGAAGCGAGTCTGCCGTCCGTGAGGCGTCGGCAAGCAATAAAACGAAAGGAACCGCCGTGACGGAACAAGTAACCTTCTGGTTCGACGTAAGCTGCCCGTTTTGCTGGGTGACCTCCCGCTGGATCAAGGAAGTAGAAAAGGTCCGCGACATCGAGGTCACCTGGGTGCCCATGTCCTTGTCCGTGCTCAACGACGGCCGCGATCTCGACCCCGGCTACATGGAGAAGATGAAGGCTAACTGGGGCCCCGCACGCGTGGCTGCCGCGATCGCCACCGAGCACCCCGACAAGCTCGATGAGTATTACACCACTATCGGCACGCTCATCCACCCCGGCGGCGAGGGCGGCAAGGAAGGCTTCGGCGGCTACGACGAGATCATCGCCCAGGCGCTGGAGGCCATCGGGTTGCCGCAGTATGCGGCCGTCGCGAACACCGAGGAATGGGATGACAAGCTGCGCGAGTATCACCGCACCGCGATGGATGCCGTGGGCAACGACGTGGGCACCCCGGTCATCAAGCTGGGGGATACCGCCTTCTTCGGGCCCGTGATCACCCGCATCCCGCGCGGCGAGGACGCAGGCCAGCTCTTCGACGCCTCCGTGCAACTGGCCAGCTTCCCTTATTTCTTCGAGATCAAGCGCTCACGCACCGAGTACCCGCAGTTCGGCTAAAGAAAGCGCCACGGAAAGGCCTCGTTTCATCCTGTTGCATGGAACGAGGCCTTTTTACAAGAATTCCTGGCGGTGTCAGCGCCTGATGATGTGTTGGCCAATACCGATGACGACAAGCTAGATGCCGAACACGGCGGCCGCCAACAAGGACACCACAATGATCGCCCAGCCTACTTCATCGCCTTGGGTCACGGCGAAAAAACCGGCGAGCACGCCCACCCATGCGAGACCGTGCAGCACCGTGGCGGCTGCCTGCATGTAGCCGAAAGGCAGGGTAGTTCGTGGTGCATCCTTCGGGGCAGACACTGGCAGGTCCATAGCCATGGGGACTCCTTTGCGTGGGACTTTTTTCAAGGGATAGCCCTCACCTTAGGAAGCGCCTGCGACATGGCTCAAGCCCCACACGAACTGGTGTTCTTATACCTATGCGTGATGCGGCGGCACCGCGTACAACCGGTGCTCGGCGAAATGCAGGGCGTTGGTGACAAGCATGTCCACGTGCTCGTCGCGCTGAACGTAGTAGGTGGTGGTGCCTTCCTTGCGGAAGGTGACCAGCTTGGCGGCGCGGAGCTTGGCTAGGTGCTGGGAGATGGCGGGGGTGGGGCGGCCGAGTTCTTCGGCGATGGCGCCGACGGCCATCTCGTTGTCTTTGATGAGGGCGAGGATGGACAAGCGTGTGGGTTCAGCGAGCAGTTTGAGTGTTTCTGCCGCGGTCTCCGCGTTTTGCAGCGGTGGGGTTGAAGCCACAGTGTCCTCCGTGATGCCTATTTCATTGTCGCTTTCGGTGCCTGTGTTCCAGAGTAGCGCGGCCACTACGGTAGCCAGCGCTGCCCCTCCCGCTGACAGCCAGGCGGCCACGGCCAGACTGCCGCCGCCGAGGTATCCGGCCAGCGGATAGGCGATGAGCCACCAGGCGTGCGAGGTGACGAACTGCCCGGCGAAGGCATCGTCGAGCTGGGGTTCCTCGACCGCCTCGGTGACCACGCGGCCGATGGGGGTGGCGGCGGCCGCAAGCCCTGCGCCCAGCAGCGCCCACAAGACCCCAATGATCACCGTTCGCGTGCCGACGCCCACACGCGTGCTTCCCACCGCCACGGCTGCAGCCGCCATGGTGGCAACGGCGAAGAACATGCCAACAAGCATGTAGGTGCGCGGCGGGAATCGTCGTAAAGCAACAGGCACCAGGCAGGCTGAAAGGATGCTGCCGGCGCCGAAGCAGGCCAGCACGATGGCCACCATGTTCTCGCCCAGCCCGAGATCGCGGCGCACCAGCACGACCGTGAGGACAAGCACGTAGGACCACACCAGCGCCTCCGCCAGCCCCAGTCCCAAAAGCGGGCGCAACCTCGGATGCGAAACTGACAGGCGCACCCCGGCGAGGCTGCGGGCGAGGTAGGAATCATTGGGATCTGACTGCAGCATCGAGCGGGCCGGTAGCTGGCAGGCGGTCACCAGCGCGGCAGAAAGGCCGAATCCTGCGGCGGTGCCGAAGTAGAGCTCGGAGGAGGTCATCACCGCCAACAATGCGGCGGCGATCAGCGGGGAGGCGATGGCCTCCAGATCCTCGGCGATGCGGGCAAGCGACAGCGCCCCGGTGTAGTCCTGCTTGTCGGGCAGCACCTTCGGCAGCAGCGACTGGTAGGTCGGGGTGTAGACGGCGGAGGCGAGTTGGAGGACAAACACGGCCGCCACGAGGATGCTTAGGTGGTCCACGAAGGCAAACCCCGCGGCGATGCCCACGCGGAGAAGGTCGGCACCTACCAGCACCCGCTTGGGTGCCAGGTGGGCTACCGCGGTCTTGACGAAGGGGGAGCACACCACATACGCGATGATCTTGACGGTGAAGATGAGCCCGAGCACTGAGGATGCGCGCGCCGGGTCCAGGGAGTAGGCCTGCAGCGACAAGGCCACCGTGAGCAGCCCCGAGCCGAGCAGGGAGGCTACCTGGGAGCCGAAGAGCAAGCGGTAGGTGGGATGGGTTAACGCCCGAAACATACGTGCATTATTGCATTATCATGCAAATAAGCAAAGGCTTAGTTTTGTGTTCGGGTGTAAAAGGGGTTGAATAAAAAATCTTGGGTTAGACTCGTGGCTATGCGCGTTTACCTAGGAGCGGACCACGCTGGGTTCGACATGAAGAATCTCATTGCCAAGCACCTCGAAGAGCAGGGCCACGAGGTCATCGACTGCGGTGCACACACCTTTGACGCCAACGACGACTACCCGGCCTACTGCATCGAGGCTGCCAGCCGAGTTGTCAACGATCCGGGCTCGCTCGGAATCGTGCTCGGCGGCTCCGGCAACGGCGAGCAAATTGCCGCCAACAAGGTCGAGGGCGCCCGCTGTGCGCTGGCATGGTCGGTAGAGACCGCGCGCCTGGCCCGCGAGCACAACAACGCCCAGCTTATCGGCCTCGGCGGGCGCATGCACTCCGAGGAGGAGGCGCTGGCCATCGTCGATGCCTTCCTTGATCAGGAATGGTCGAAGGCTGAGCGCCACCAGCGCCGCATCGACATCCTCTCCGAGTATGAGCGCACCGGCATCGCGCCGGAGCTCCCCGAGCAGGCCTAAATGCAAAAAAAGGGGGCGAGACCAGCTGGTCTCGCCCCCTTTAATATTGTGAGGTGGCTGTTTTAGAAGTCGAGGTCGAATCCGCCGTCGCCGTCGCCGCCGAACAGACCGCCGAGGAATCCGCCGTCGCCGCTATCGTCGCCGCCGCCGAAGAGGTTGTCGAAGAAACCGCCGCCATCTTCACCTCCGGCATCGCCAGCTTCGATCTCGCCGGCGTCTGCGTCTGCGGCATCCAGGCCATCCTGATAGCCGTCTCCATAGCCGGACTCCCAGGCCTGTGCGGAGTAGCCGACACCGGCCATGCCGCTAAACAGCGAGGAGAACATGGCCACCGACAGGCCCGTCCAGATGCCGGAGACCATCGCATCAGCCCACCACGGGCGCGAATACCAGCCGGCCGGCACAGGGCGACCGGCCACCATACCACCTGGGTAATAATTTGGGGTGGCGTCCGTGGCCACCGGCGACGCCGTGAGCGTTTGCCCGTCCTGGGTCACCGTGCGGGTCTCGGTGACCCGACCTGCCTGCTTCTGGCCTTCCAGCGGGGGCAGCTCCGGGCCTGCGGGCAGTCCCATGATCTCTCGGGCGGCGTTCATGTAGTGCAGGCCTTCGAGCGCGGACTCGCGCGCCAGCTGCGCCTGGCGCACAGTGGTCGCGGTGGAGATTTGGGAAGACGCGGCGTTAAAACGCTCGGAGGCGTCCGCAATCGCCTGGGTGGAGGCAGCATCGGTGCCAGCCATAGTCAAGACCTGGTTGCCGAGGCGGTCAATCCAGCGCCGGGCATCGGCTACGGCATCGTCGAACTTGTTTTGCTCTAATTGCTTGCTGTTCTTCTTACCGGCGTTGGATACAACCCACACAAGGCCGATCACGACGACGGCGACCAGAATCAATCCCATTTTCCTCAGAAACCACTTTCTTCAACTGTTCTTTATCGGGCACATCTGCCCTCATTAACGTGGTTTTCCCGGCGGAAGTTCCCGCCTATTCGGTATCGGCACCCTGCCGCGCGGTGCGCGCGTCGATCCACTCCCGGACCTCGTGCGAGTCCCACAGGGTGAGCCCGTGCAGCTTGGTCACCGGCTTCGGTGCGCGCCCGCGCCCTGCGTAGCTGGTAAACGTGCCGCGGGCGGTGCCGGAGAACTCGGCGCATTCGCTGGCGGTCCAAAGCTGATGTCCTGTGTCGGCGTCGATGATTCGCGGATCCATAAGAGAAATCTTAGACGCCGGGAGGGGTGTGAGCAGAGGAATTTGTGAGATTGTTGGGGCGTGCGCTATGGTGTGAGTGCGCAAGGGGAACGTCGTATAGTGGTTAATACTTCAGTCTTCCAAACTGATAACGCGGGTTCGATTCCCGTCGTTCCCTCCAGTAAAACGCCACCTTGAAAGCTTGAAATGAGCGCTCAGGGTGGCGTTTTTGCATATGCGCCCCGGGCTGTCCGGAGAAGCTGAGGGGGTTAAGTAGCAAAATGTGTGTCTGCGCGGCGTGTCGCCGTAAGTAGCATTTTGTGTGTCTGGGGGTGGGTTTGATTGTTCTACCTGGCCATTTTGCGCTCCAGTGAAGTGATGAAATTTGGTTTCGGCACCACAACTGTAGGTGTGAGATTTTCCCACGACTTGGTTGAGCCGTCGCTCGATCGTTGCCTCCTGCTTCCGCCATAGACGATGAGGTAGGAGGACTGGCTGGATGTAGTGGCATAGCCGGTTATCGGTGCCCGCGCTGGATAGTACGACCTGGGGAGGCGTCTTCTCATTAGAGCTGTGCACGATGGACGCCGTGGTTATGGCGATGACATCTCTGAGCCTTTCCCTAAAGTAAGGCTTTCGCTGGATTGGTCGTAGCACATAACTGTCCGCAGATTGTGGAAGCAAGGCCATTTAAGGCCGCACCCCTCCACACAAGGGGACAACACCAGTATTTGCCGAGATAGACAACGATTTTTAGACCTATTTAGACACACATTTTGCTACTTAGCCCGCGAGTTCGCGCAGCACGCCAGCCCAGATGCTCCTGATGCTCGCGGGCCGGTGAGCGTAGACCTCGCCGAGGATGAGCGCGAGCATCGGCACCAGGATGAGCGCGAGCGTAGCCCAGGGAAGGGCCGCGGGGGTGGTCTCTGCGGAGTCGTAGATTTCGCCGAGTGGCGCGAAGGCGAAGAGCAGGGCGAATGCACCCAACCAGTTGCGGTGTAGAAGGAGAACGCCGGTGATCGCGAGGGTAGCCACGATCCCGTAATGCACCCACACCACGCCGGACAATGCCATGGCGGTGAGCAACACAGTGACGCTGGCGATCTCAAAGATGTGATCTGAGCGCGTGCCGCACAGCACGAACAGTAGGACAAGTACGACAACCACGATCGCGATCTTGACCGCCAGCGCCGCGGACGAGGAGCCGTCCATCGTTTGGATTGGGAGGAGGGGATCGGTGCGTTTGCCAAACAGCGAGTCTAGGCTGGAGTTCATCGGCCCCACCAGGGATTTTGATCCCATCGCGCGAACGGTCGCGATCCATTCCTTCGTCACAGACACCCCTGCCAAGAGGGTGCTCAACACGAGGCCCGCGACGCTGAGGATGGCGGCGACGAGGCCGGCTCGGCGTCGAGAAGCAAAAAGGAGCATCCCCGCCACAAGCACCACCGGGGTCACCTTGATGAGCGTGGCCCCGGCCAGAAGGACGCCAGCGACCACCGGCCGCGTGCGCGACAAGGCTAAGGCCATGGCGATGGCCGCGAGGATCATCGGGGTGGATTGGCCCAAAAACAGCGCAGACTTCCCCGCGGTACTCACCCATACCAGGCTGGTACCTATGACCACGAGGTGAGCGGGCGCTGGGCGGCGGGTCCACAAAGAGATGGCGGCGGCCACGAGCAGTGTCATGGACGCGCCGTTGATGAGGGCTACCGCGGCGGCAAAAGACTCGAAGGTGGTCACCGCGGACAGCGGTGCCAGCACATAAGCGAGCAGGGGGATGTGGACATAGGGGTGTGCGAAGGGTGCGAGTTCCGCGACCAGCTGCGCCTGCTGTGCCCATTGCGGGCCGGTATGGGAGGAAAAGTCGACCGGATCAACCGCATAGAGGCTATTGGCTTGCCCCTCCGCCACCAGACGGGCGCCGATCCACCAGGCGGCGAGGTCGTCGGGTTGGCCGGTGCGGGCGCTGCTCCATGCCGAAACGAGGGCGAATACAGCCGCCAGCGCCCACACGGAGGCCGGGAAGAGCCTAGTGCGGGGCGTGTTATCCCAAGCGGGGGCTTGTGCCACGGGAATGGGTCCTTCCGTAAAAGCGCGATCGTGAGGAATCAAACACCTCCAGCATGGCACATGGACCTGCGGTTCAACGCCGCAGGCGCCCCAGGCGCCCCAGGGTGATGGGAAAAGTGAAGATACGCAGTGGATTTGTCGAATCGTGGCGCGGCGGATACAGTATCTGAGCGTACCCCGCACGTGTGGCGGTGGCGCGGTTGAGTGTTTCAGTTGCGGGTACAAATTTTCCGGGACGTGGCGCAGTTTGGTAGCGCACCTGCTTTGGGAGCAGGGGGTCGCAGGTTCAAATCCTGTCGTCCCGACCAGAATTAACACCCTCATCCAATAGTCTTTGGGTGGGGGTGTTAGTTTTATCTAGTCCGGTTTTTGAAACAAGTAATGATCAGGAGAGTGACTGAAGTTGAAGACTTCCGTCGATAAGCTGAGCGCGACCCGCGTTAAGCTCACTGTCGAAGTTCCCTTCGAGGAGCTCAAGGGTGAGATCGACCAGGCTTACAAGGCTTTGGCACAGCAGGTAACCATTCCTGGTTTCCGTAAGGGCAAGGCACCGCGTCAGCTCATCGACGCTCGCATCGGCCGCGGCCCGGTTCTGGAGCAGGTTGTCAACGACATGCTGCCGACCCGCTACGGTCAGGCCGTCGAGGAGCACGAGCTGACCGTGCTCGGCCAGCCCGCCATCGACATCACCAAGCTCGAGGACGGCGACGTCGTCGAGTTCACCGCTGAGGTAGACGTCCGCCCGGAGATTACCGTTCCGGACTTCTCCGCCATCGAGGTCACCGTTGACGCCCTCAAGGCCGACGACGAGGCCATCGACGCCGCGATCGACCGCCTGCGCGAGCGCTTCGGCGAGCTCAAGGACACCAAGCGCAAGCTGAAGACCGGCGACTTCGCCGTCATCGACCTGTCTGCCACCGTTGATGGCAAGGAGATCGAGGAGGCCAAGGCTGAGGGTCTGTCCTACAAGGTAGGCGCTGGCGACCTCATCGACGGCCTGGACACCGCGCTGCGCGGCCTGAAGACCGGCGAGTCGGCCGAGTTCACCACCAAGCTGCAAAACGGCGATCACGCCGGCGAAGAGGCCACCGTCACCGTGACCGTCGCCCAGACCAAGGAGCGCAAGCTGCCGGAGCTGGACGAGGAGTTCGTCCAGATGGCTTCCGAGTTCGACACCGTCGAGGAGCTGCGCGAGTCCATGGCCGAGCAGGTCGAGGCCACCGCCAAGAACAACCAGGCCGCTCAGATCCGCGACGAGGTCCTCAAGGCCGCGCTCGCGCAGACCGAGTTCGAGCTGCCGCAGGGCGTTGTCGACGAGCAGGTTCACGCACAGCAGCACCAGATTCTGGGCCAGCTCGCCCACGACGAGGAGGCTCTGAACTCCCTGCTCGAGGCTCAGGGCACCACCCGCGAGGAGTACGACAAGAACACCCGCGAGGCAGCCGAAGAGGCCGTGCGCACCCAGCTGTTCCTCGACGTGCTCGCCGAGCAGGAGGACCCGGAGGTCTCCCAGCAGGAGCTGACCGACCACATCCTGTTCACCGCTTCCTCCTACGGCATGGACCCGAACCAGTTCATCGCCCAGCTGCAGCAGTCCGGCCAGATCGCACAGCTGTTTAGCGACGTCCGCCGTGGCAAGGCCCTGGCAGCGGCCATCGTGCGCGCTACCGTCAAGGACCACGACGGCAACGTCGTCGACGCGGCAGAGTACTTCGGCTCGGAAGAGGACGAGTCGGCTGAGAATTCTGAGGCTACTGAGGCCACCGAGGCCTAAATAGCTGCTCGTATTAGTCACCTGGCCACCCCACATGTGTGTGGGGTGGCCAGGTTTCTTGCATTGTGCGTGCCGACGCCCAGCGGTTGGTTCTCGGTTGCGCAACGCTCATAGCGAACACGGCCCGATTCGCCGGGATTGCACGGTATCGTGGGGAACATTAGGCGCTGCGGTGCGTTGTAAACAAACGTATGCGCCAACAATTACTAGTAGAAACACCGAAGGAGATTTTTCATGAGTGATCTCGCCCGCATGGCGGCCGGAAGCGGCATGAATCTTAGCGATAGCGTCTACGAGCGTCTGCTGCGCGAACGCATTATCTTCCTGGGCACCCAGGTAGACGATGAGATCGCCAATAAGCTCTGCGCCCAGATCTTGCTGCTGTCTGCCGAGGATCCCACGCGCGATATCTCCTTGTACATCAATTCCCCCGGCGGTTCCGTCACCGCGGGCATGGCCATTTATGACACCATGAAGTACTCGCCGTGCGACATCGCCACCTACGGCATGGGCCTGGCCGCCTCCATGGGGCAGTTCCTGCTCTCCGGCGGCACGAAGGGCAAGCGCTACGCCCTGCCGCACGCCCGCATCATGATGCACCAGCCTTCTGCTGGCGTCGGTGGCACCGCCGCTGACATCGCCATCCAGGCCGAGCAGTTCGCGCAGACCAAGCGTGAGATGGCCGAGCTGATCGCCGAGCACACCGGACAGACCTTCGAGCAGATCACCAAGGACTCCGACCGTGACCGCTGGTTCACCGCCCAGCAGGCCAAGGAGTACGGCCTGGTCGACCACGTCATTTCGCTTGCCGACGGTCCCATCGCGAACTAAGCCACGTAACTAGAACACAAGGAGTATCCCACCAATGACTGACAACGGAATGGTTATGCCTTCTGCTCGTTACGTGCTGCCACAGTTCGTCGAGCAGTCCGCCTATGGCACCAAAACCACCGACCCGTACAACAAGCTGTTCGAGGAGCGCATCATCTTCCTGGCCAACCAGGTCGACGACGTGACCGCCAACGACATCATGGCGCAGCTGCTCGTGCTCGAGGGGCTCGATCCCGACCGCGAGATCACCATGTACATCAACTCGCCCGGCGGCTCGTTTACCTCCCTGATGGCTATCTACGACACGATGCAGTACGTGCGCCCCGATGTGCGCACCGTCTGCCTCGGCCAGGCAGCCTCCGCCGCCGCCGTGCTGCTGGCCGCCGGCGCCCCCGGCAAGCGCGCCATGCTGCCGAACGCGCGCGTGCTCATCCACCAGCCGGCCACCGAGGGTGCCCGCGGACAGGTTTCCGACCTGGAGATCCAGGCCCGCGAGATCGAGCGCATGCGCACCCTCATGGACGAGACCCTGGCCCGCCACACCGGCAAGACCCCGCAGCAGGTTCGCGAGGACACCGACCGCGATAAGATCTTGACCGCGCAGGAGGCCCTGGAGTACGGCATCGTCGACCAGGTTTTCGAGTACCGCAAGCTCAACGGCTAAAAGATAAAAGCCGGGCGGCCTCCTTTCCCACAACGAATAACGCGGTGGGGAAGGAGGCCTTTTTGGGTGTGGCGCGGTGGGCGTCGGCACGCAAACGATGCTAGCCCAGGCGCTTGCCGAGCACGACGCAGTCGGAGTCCTCGTAGCCGAGGCGCCGGTAGTAGTCCGCGACATCGAGGTTGTCGCCGCGAACCATGAGCTGCACCTTGGGCGCCCCGCGGTCGGCGAGCCAATCCTCGGCCACCTGGATCATCTCCCGCGCGATGCCGCGGCCGCGGCGCTCAGGGCCGACCGCCACGTAGTAGATCCAGCCGCGGTGCCCGTCATAGCCGACCATCGTGGTGCCGATGACCTGGGCGTCCTCCTCGGCGACGATGAGCATGGCCATGGGTGCGTCGATGGCCGTTTCGGCGTCGATGACCGGGTCGTTCCACGGGCGGACAAGGTCGCAGGTGCGCCACAGCTCGACGATCTCGGGCACCTGGTTGAATGTGGCGGCGGCAATAATCATGGCCGCGATTCTAATAGAGTTTTAAACATGAAGGTGTATGGTTGCTGTTTTGCGCCCTGCTTGAAGAAGGCGGGCTCTGATGCGACTAAAGTGGAAAGCACCTGTATTTCCGCTGGCTGAAGACGAAGAGAAAGTGACGAGTCATCCTTTATGGCACGCATGCAAGAAAGCGCTGATCTGCTGAAATGCTCCTTCTGTGGAAAGAGCCAGAAGCAGGTGAAAAAACTCATCGCCGGTGGCGGGGTCTACATCTGCGATGAGTGCATCGAACTGTGCAACGAGATCATCGAGGAGGAGCTGGGCCAAGCGGCAAACGAGGAAAAGGGCAAGGGCGAGTCCCTGCCGCGTCCTTCGGAGATCTCCGCGTTCTTGGACAAGTATGTCATCGGGCAGGACGCGGCCAAGCGCATCCTCTCGGTGGCCGTCTACAACCATTACAAGCGCGTGCGCGCCGAGGAAGCCCGCGCCACCAGCGGCCGCCGTACGAAGGACGACGAAGCCGAGCTGCAAAAGTCCAACATCTTGATGCTAGGCCCCACCGGCTCCGGCAAGACCTATCTCGCACAAACGCTCGCGCGCTTGCTCGACGTGCCTTTCGCTATTGCCGACGCCACCAGCCTCACCGAGGCCGGATATGTCGGCGAGGATGTGGAAAACATCCTGCTGAAGTTGCTCCAGGCGGCCGACTTCGACGTGCAGCGTGCCCAGCGCGGCATCATCTATGTCGATGAGGTGGACAAGATTTCCCGTAAGTCGGAAAATCCCTCGATCACCCGCGACGTTTCCGGCGAGGGCGTGCAGCAGGCGCTGCTGAAGATCCTGGAGGGCACCGTCGCCTCCATCCCGCCGCAGGGCGGGCGCAAGCACCCCAATCAGGAATTCATCCAGATGGACACCTCCCACATTTTGTTCATCGTGGCGGGTGCGTTCGCGGGTCTAGAAAAGGTCATCGAGGAACGCAACGGCAAGAAGGGCCTAGGCTTCGGCGCGGAGCTCGGCGGCAAGCAGGAGCGCGACGCGGTGGACATCTTCAAAGACGTCCGCCCCGAGGACCTCATCAAGTTCGGACTGATCCCTGAGTTCATCGGCCGCCTACCCATCGTGGCCACCGTTACGAATCTCGATCAGGCCTCACTGGTTCGCGTGCTCACCGAGCCGAAGAATTCCCTCGTGCGCCAGTACCAACGCCTGTTCGAGATGGATAGCGTGGCGCTGGAATTCGAGCAGGATGCCCTGGAGGAAATCGCCGACCGCGCCATCGAGCGGGGCACCGGTGCCCGCGGCCTGCGCGCGATCATGGAGGAGCTGCTCGTGCCGGTGATGTATGACATCCCGGACCGCGAGGACGTCTCCCGCGTCGTGGTCACCGCTGCGAGCGTGCGCGGTGAGGAACAGCCGCAGCTTGTTATCGATGACGAGGAGAAGACGGCCTAAAAAGCGATGAAGCCCGGTCGAGGCTGCAGGGCGCACCCTGCGGATTTGACCGGGTTTTTTTAGCTTTCCAAGATACCCCGGGGGGTATAGAATTGCATACCCCTAGGGGTATCGGTAAGGTTGTGCGCGGTCCCAATCTGGTGCCTATTCCCAACTACACTTGGAGTCTCGATGACACACGTCTTGGGTGACAAGTACTCGCCCCTCTACTTCCTTTCCTCCCTGGGGTTTGGAGGCATGTCGGTCCTGTTCTTCATGAACCTGATGCACCTCACCCCGCACCCCAACACCGCCATTCCCACCGTGGAATCAATCTCCGCTGCTTGGAATAGCGGGTCAGGCCTGCAGCAGTCTATGATCGTGATGGCCTACGTCGGTTTTTATGTCTTCTTCCTCATTCACCTAGTCCTGTTGGCTTGGAACCTTCGCCAGATGAAGACGTGGAAGAAAACCGACAGCTACGACGTGACCGTCAACAGCAACGCAGAAATCACCCTGCTGGCGCTTCCGCTGACGCTTGGAATGACCATTAACGGGTTTTTCATCGTCGGGGCGATCAGCGTTCCTGGATTGTGGAACGTCATAGAATATCTTTTCCCCGCGGCGCTGGTCGCTTACGGGCTCGTCGGCGCATTGGCCTTGACCTATCTGGGCCGCTACCTCAATCGAGTCATGCACAACGGGTTCGATTTCAAATCAAACGGCGGCCTCAATCAGCTGTTGGCTGCCTTTGCCTTCTCGATGATCGGCGTTGGTATGGCGGCCCCGGCTGCGATGAGCGAGAATACGTACACGGTTATCGTCGGTATTCTGGGGGCCGCCTTCTTCGGCGTGATCTCCGGCCTCCTTTTCCTGGTGTTCTTGCCGATGGGCTTCATGAGCATCTTGCGTTATGGTCTTACCCTGGGCAATTCCGCCACCTTGTGGCTGGGAATTCCGATTCTGACGCTGTGGGCGATCACCGGCCTGCGCACCCGACATGGCTTGCAGTTCCTGACCTCGTTGAAGGTGGAACATTCGCTTCCCGCCAGCACCTCCCAAATCTTCTTCCTGCTGGGAGTGATGCTCATGGCACAAGTCGCATTCTTGTTCATGGGGCACCGCGTCATGAGCTCCAACGGCTTCTACAAACGCTTCGTATTCTCGCGCCAGGAGCAGTCCCCGGCTGCGTTTACGTTGGTATGCCCGGGAGTGGCTATCGGAGTCTTGAGCTTCTTCTTCCTTAATGTGGGCCTGATGAAAAATGGCATCGCAGACACCGGCTCGCCGCTATTTGTGGTGGTACTCGCTGCGGCATATGCGGTTCAGGCGCTCACGATCGCGCTAATGGTGGTATTGGTGCGCAATCAGATGTTGCGACCAGGTGTACTGCTCCGCTAGGCACACAAAGACATAAACATCAAGGGGCGGCTCCCATCACTGGTGGCTGCCCCTTGATGATGTGCAACTATTCGAATACGGCGCCGTCAATGTCGTACGTGGAGTCGGATTCGTCGATCAGCTCCGTTTCCTCCGACTGGCTGACGGTGAGGTAGGAAACCTCATCGGAGGAGGACTTTAGATTGGAAGTCAAAAACGCGAGCGTGGCGTCGCACGCCATGCGCGCCATACCGGCAGTGTTATCCTCGTCCATCGTGTCCACGCCATAAAGATTCATGGTAATCGAGCGGTTGGAGATGCGGAACACCGCGATAGAAACGATGAGGGTGAACACATCTTGGGCGGAAATGCCCGGGCGGAATGCGCCGGAGTCTTGGCCCTTCATAAGTAGCTTGTCCAGCTGCAGGATCACCTCGGACTTATCGGAAAGAATCCGGCGATCGGTCACCTTGCCAAAGTGAAGGAGGTTTTCCATGATGAGCAGGCGCACGGCCTCGGGGTGAGCCACGAAGCACCGAAACAGTGCCTCCACGATCCGCCGGATGCCTTCCACAGGCACGGAGGATTCCACCTGCATCTCCTCCTTGGTGGGGCGCAGGTAGCACACGGCGCGGGCCAAACAGCGGTTATACAGCCCACGCTTGTCGCCGAAATGGTAGTGAATCATGCGCTTGGACATTCCGGAGTCCTTGGCGATGTTTTCTAGCTTGGTGTCTGAAAAGCCTACCGACGCGAAGTGCTGCATGGCCACATCGAGGACAGCCTCGGGGGAGATATCGCCGTGATCTTGGTCTGACAGCACGGGTTCGCCGCCGAATGGCCCGTTCCCGTTATTGTTGACTAGATCCTTCACGGTGATACTCCTTTGTGTTCATTACATAGTCGGTGCTGAAGGGGACTCCTTCACAGGTTGTGAGGCATTGCACAAAGGGTGAAGGTCGTGCCACACGGGGTGTAGTGCGGCAGTCGATGAGGCAATAGGTTATAACCCGTTTGCATGCACAGAACATAAGATACCTAAGTTTCCGGCTCCTTCGACTCCGAAGTAATAGATTCAGACTTTCCTACTTTCTATCGGGGGTGAATCCCTTCCGATCGGACTTTTAATCCAACACCAATGCAAAAGTGCCAGTGGGAGGTCGTGGGCGTCACGCTCCAAAAGGGTGAAATTCTGTGTTTGTGTTTCTTTGTGTGGTCTTAATCGAATTATATGGACTTCATTGAGAAAACAGTCACATGTGACAAACACCAATCTCACATGACCAGTAATTTTGGCTTTTGCCCGTGCGGACATTGTGGTTTTCACGCTAAGGTGGGAAGGGTCGAACCAAGATTTGATGCAGCTCACACCGAAGTGAGTGGCATCCCGATCTCACGCTCATACTTACCGCCCGCGGCCGCAACCCGCCGAAGGGCGCCGTTATTCGAAGGAGCTACCCACCATGAGCCAATCCGTCAAGAAGATTGCAGTCACCGGTGCCGCCGGTCAGATCGCCTACTCCCTCCTGTGGCGCATCGCCAACGGCGATGTCTACGGCAAGGACCAGCCGATCGAGCTGCAGCTGCTTGAGATCCCGCAGGCCATCGGCGGTGCTGAGGGCGTTGCCATGGAGCTCAATGACTCCGCCTTCCCGCTGCTGAAGAACATCGTCGTCACCGACGATGTCAACAAGGCTTTCGACGGCACCAACGCCGCGTTCCTTGTCGGCGCTAAGCCGCGTGGTAAGGGCGAGGAGCGCTCTGACCTGCTGGCCGCCAACGGCAAGATCTTCGGCCCGCAGGGTAAGGCCATCAATGACCACGCCGCCGATGACATCCGCGTTCTCGTTGTGGGCAACCCGGCCAACACCAACGCCCTGATCGCGATGAGCGCTGCCAAGGACGTGCCGAATGACCGCTTCAACGCCATGATGCGTCTGGACCATAACCGTGCCATTTCCCAGCTGTCCGCTAAGCTCGGCGTGGACAAGACCCAGCTGGCCAAGATCGCCGTGTGGGGCAACCACTCCGCCACCCAGTTCCCGGACCTGACCTACACCACCGTCGATGGCAAGGAGATCTTCAACGATCTCGATCACAAGTGGTACACCGAGGAGTTCATTCCACGCGTTGCCAAGCGCGGCGCCGAGATCATCGAGGTGCGCGGCAAGTCTTCTGCGGCTTCTGCTGCTTCCTCCGCCGTCGACCACATGCGTGACTGGATCCAGGGCACCGAGGCATGGTCCTCTGCTGCTATCCCTTCCACCGGCGCCTACGGCATCCCGGAGGGAATCATCATCGGCCTGCCGACCGTGTCCCGCAACGGTGCCTGGGAGGTCGTCGAGGGACTGGAGCTCAATGACTTCCAGCGCGCCCGCATCGACGCCAACGTTGCCGAGCTGCAGGAGGAGCGCGAGGCGGTCAAGGACCTGCTCGCCTAATCCGTGATTTGCTTTCCCATGCCCACCGCGCCCGCCGCGGTGGGTTTTTGGTTGCGTGGGCTAAGATGGTAAGCCGTGACTGATCAAAACCGCGCAGACAAATTGCCAGCAAGCTGGGACCCGAAGGCCCACGAGAGTGCACTGTATGAACAGTGGGTGGACAAGGGTTACTTCACCGCCGATCCCTCGAGCAAGAAGCCAGCCTTTAGCATCGTGTTGCCCCCACCGAACGTGACCGGTCAGCTGCATATGGGCCATGCCTTAGACCACACGCTCATGGACTCCATCGCCCGCCGCAAGCGCATGCAGGGTTATGAGGTCTTGTGGCTGCCAGGCATGGATCACGCTGGCATCGCCACCCAGACCAAGGTGGAGGCCATGCTGCGCGAGACCGAGGGCAAGAAGCGCTGGGACTACGATCGCGAGGAGTTCATCGAGCGCGTCTGGGAGTGGAAGCGCAAGTTCGGCGGCACCATCGGCGCCCAGATGCGCGCCATCGGTGATTCGGTGGACTGGTCGCGCGAGCGCTTTACCTTAGACGAGGGACTGTCGCGCGCGGTGCAGACGATCTTCAAGCAGATGTATGACCAGGGCATGATCTACCAGGCCAACCGCCTGATCAACTGGTCGCCGGTGCTGGAGACGGCCGTCTCCGACATTGAGGTCGTCTACAAGGACGTCGAGGGCGAGCTGGTTTCCATCCGCTACGGTTCGCTTAATGACGATGAGCCGCACGTTATCGTGGCCACCACCCGTGTGGAGACCATGCTGGGCGACGTCGCCGTGGCGGTGCACCCCGACGACGAGCGCTACGCCGACCTCATCGGCACCGAATTGCCGCACCCGTTCTTGCCGGATCGCACCATGATCGTGGTCGCCGACGACTACGTCGACCCCGAGTTCGGCACCGGCGCGGTCAAGATCACCCCGGCGCACGACCCGAACGACTATGCGCTGGGCCTGCGCCACAACCTTCCCATGCCCACCATCATGGATGCCACCGGCCACATCGCCGATACCGGCACCCAATTCGATGGCATGGACCGCTACGAGGCCCGCGTGGCCATCCGCGAGGAGCTGGCCAAGCAGGGTCGCATCGTCAAGGAGATCCGCCCCTACGTCCACTCCGTGGGCCACTCCGAGCGCTCGGGCGAGGCCATCGAGCCGCGCCTGTCGCTGCAGTGGTTCGTCAAGGTCGACCAGCTGGCAAAGATGGCCGGCGATGCAGTGCGCGCAGGCGATACCGTCATCCACCCGAAGTCCTCGGAGCCGCGCTATTTCGAATGGGTCGACGATATGCACGATTGGTGCATCTCCCGCCAGCTGTGGTGGGGTCACCGCATCCCGATCTGGTACGGGCCGGAAGACGCCGAGGGCAACCGCGATATCATCTGCGTCGGCCCCGACGAGGTAGCACCCGAGGGCTACGTCCAGGACCCGGACGTCCTGGATACCTGGTTTAGCTCCGCGCTGTGGCCATTTTCCACCATGGGTTGGCCGGACAAGACCCCGGAGCTGGAGAAGTTCTATCCCACCAGCGTGCTGGTGACCGCCTACGACATCCTGTTCTTCTGGGTGGCGCGCATGATGATGTTTGGAACCTTCGCCGCCTCCCAGACCCCGGAGATCTTAGGACACGGCACGGATGGCCGCCCGCAGATCCCGTTCACGGACCTCTTCCTCCACGGGCTCGTCCGCGATGAGCACGGCCGGAAGATGAGTAAGTCGCTGGGCAACGGCATCGACCCGATGGACTGGGTCGAGCGCTTCGGCGCCGACGCCCTGCGCTTTACCCTGGCCCGTGGCGCGAACCCCGGCGTGGACCTGCCTGTGGGAGAGGACTCCGCCCAGTCCTCGCGTAACTTCGCCACCAAGCTGTACAACGCCACCAAGTTCGCGCTCATGAACGGCGCGCGCGTGGGGCAGCTGCCGGAGCGCGAGCTGCTCACCGACGCCGACCGCTGGATCCTCGACCGTCTGGAAGAAGTCCGCGCCGCGGTCGACGACTACCTGGAGCGTTACCAATTTGCCAAGGCCAATGAGCTGCTCTACCAGTTCACCTGGGGCGAGTTCTGCGACTGGTACCTCGAGTATGCCAAGGTGCAGATCCCGCGCGATATGGACGCAGCCTCCCCGGCCGCTCGCGCTACCGGGGAGAACACCCAGCTGGTGCTCGGCCAGGTGCTCAATGCGGTGCTGCGCCTGCTGCACCCGGCAATGCCTTTCGTGACCGAGGTCTTGTGGACCGCCCTGACCGAGGAGGAGTCGCTGAACCTAGCCGCATGGCCGGATGTCACCTTGACCAACGGCGGGACGGCGGCCGACACCGAGGCCGCCCGCCGGATGGCCGATACCGAAAAGCTCATCACCGAGATCCGTCGTTTCCGCTCCGACCAGGGGGTCAAGCCCTCCCAGAAGGTTCCGGCCGCCGTCGACTTCATCGGCTGTGATCTGGCCGAGCAGGAGCCGCTGGTGCGCTCGCTGGCGAAGATCGACGTCCCTGCGGACGGCTTCGCGCCGTCGGCAAGCATCGAGGTGCGCCTGTCGAACGCCACCGTGGTCGTCTCCCTGGACACCTCCGGCACCGTCGACAAGGCAGCCGAGCGCAAGCGCTTGGAAAAGGACCTGGCCACCGCCACCAAGGAGCTGGAAACCACCGGAAAGAAGCTCGGCAACGAGGCCTTTTTGGCCAAGGCGCCGGAGGCTGTGGTGGACAAGATCCGTGCCCGCCAGCAGGTCGCCCAAGAAGAGGTGGCACGCATCACCGCGCGCCTTGAGGAGCTGGGCTAATGCCTAAGGACGAACACGAGTCCCAGGAACAAGCTCAAGAACAGCCCCAGCACTCGCACGACATCATCAACGAGGACTCCTTCGCGGAGCTGGCCTCGCTGATCGCGGACGAGGAGGAGGGCTTCGACCTCGGCGAGCTCAAGCTCACCGAGACCGGTTTGACCCTGCCGATCACCGCCGAGCCGGCGGCAGAAGGTGACGAGGCGGCGCTCGATGACTCCATCACCGACGAGGACCTCGCCGCGCTCGCGGCGGTCGAGGCCGAGCTCGACCAGCGCTGGTCCGAGGTCAAGATCGACCCCACCTTAGAGCGCATGGAGCTGCTCATGGACCTGCTCGGCCACCCCGAGCGGGCCTTTCCGGCCATCCACGTGGCAGGCACCAACGGCAAGACCTCCACCGTGCGCATGATCGAATCGCTCATGCGCGCCTTCCATCGCCGCACCGGGCGCACGACCAGCCCCCACCTGCAGCTGGTCACCGAGCGCATCGGCATCGACGGTCGCCCCATCCACCCGCGCGACTATGTGCGGATCTGGGAGGAGATCAAGCCCTATGTGGAGATGGTCGACGCTACTTCCGAAAATAACGGCGGGCCGAAGATGAGCAAGTTCGAGGTGCTTACCGCGATGGCCTACGCCGCCTTCGCCGACGCCCCGGTCGACGTGGCGGTCGTGGAGGTCGGGATGGGCGGGCGCTGGGATGCCACCAACGTCATCAACTCCGACGTGGCCGTGGTCATGCCGGTGGGGCTCGACCACACCGACTATTTGGGGGATACCATCGAGCAGATCGCCGGCGAGAAGGCGGGCATCATCAAGTCCCGCTGGGACGCCGACGACCTGCTCACCCCGCCGGATAACGTGGCCATCATCGGCGCCCAGGACCCGGCGGCGATGAAGGTCATCCTCGAGCAGGCCGTGAGCGTGGACGCGCAGGTCGCCCGCTTCGGCGTGGAATTCGGCGTGACCTCATCCGCGATCGCGGTCGGCGGTCAGCAACTCAGCCTGCGCGGCCTCGGCGGCGACTATGAGGACATCTTCCTGCCGCTGTCCGGCGAGCACCAGGCGCATAACGCCGCCTGCGCACTGGCCGCGGTGGAGGCCTTCTTCGGCGCGGGTGCAGGGCGCGCCCTCGACATCGACACCGTGCGCGAGGGCTTTGCCACCGTGCAATCCCCGGGACGCCTCGAGCGGGTGCGCGCGACCCCGACCGTGTTCATCGACGCCGCCCACAACCCCCACGGCGCCAAGGCCTTAGGAGCGGCCCTTGAGCGTGACTTCGAATTCTCCCGGTTGATCGGCGTGGTTGCCTGCCTGGGCGACAAGGATGTTCGCGGCGTGCTGCGCGAGCTGGAGCCGTACCTCACGGAGATCGTCGTGACCACCAATTCCTCCCCGCGCGCGATGGATGCCTTTGAGCTTGCCGAGTATGCCCGCGACATCTTCGGCGACGAGCGCGTCTACGAGGCCCACGACCTGCCCGCAGCCGTGGAGGAGGCCGTGGCCCTGGCCGAGGACACCGACATTCAGTCCGGCGCCGGTGTTATCATCACCGGGTCGGTAGTTACCGCGGGCGAGGCCCGGACCCTGTTTGGAAAGGAACCCGCGTGAGCGAGAAGAAAGAGGAAAGCATCGAGTACGGCCCGCTCGGGCCCGGACACGCCCCGATCAAGGATCCCCTGAAGGGCGTGCGCGGCGTCATGAGCGGCACGATGCTCATGGAGGCTATCAGCTACCTGTTGGTGCTCACGGTTATCTTGCGGGTGGACAACGGCGCGCACTGGACCACCGTCAACTGGGTTTACATCACCGCGGTCGGCGTGGCGATGACGATCATGAGTTTCCTCCAATTCGTGAAGTGGGCGATCCCGGCCGACCTCGTCCTCCAGGTCTTCGCGCTTGGCGGGGCCTTCGTGCACCCGAGCGCGGGGTTCATCGCGATCTTGTTCATCGCGGTGTGGGCGTACCTGCTCTACCTGCGCAAGAATTTGATCGAACGCATGAAGCGCGGGCTTTTGACCACCCAGCACATGTAGGACCGCGAGACGTCAAAGGGTCCCGAGGCAAGAGATTGCTTCGGGACCCTTTCCTTTCGCAAATGGGTTCTAGACCTGGTAGCTGACCCGGACCTGGCCCGTATCTGAGACCCGCTCGACGGTGGCACGGACCTCATATACCTCGGCGATAAGCTCTGGGGTGAGCACGTCAACGGGGCTGCCGGCGGCCACGAGTTGGCCTTTGCGCAGGACAACGAGGCGGTCGCAGAACATCGCGGCGAGGTTGAGATCGTGGATGGCCACGATGGAGGTCACTGGAAGATTGACGATCAGCCGCATGAGCTCGAGCTGATGCTTGATGTCGAGGTGATTCGTCGGCTCGTCGAGCAGCAGCTCGGTGGGTTCCTGGGCGAGCGCACGGGCGATCTGCACGCGCTGGCGCTCGCCGCCGGAGAGATGATCCCAGGACTTGTCTTTCAGGTGGGCCAGGTCGGTGTGCTTCAAGGCCTTCTCAACCGCCAGCGCGTCCGCTACTGGATCGCCGCCAAAGGCGCTGCGGTGGGGGATGCGGCCGAGGCGCACGGACTCGAGGACGCTGATGTCGACGACCGTGTCGGCGTGTTGCGAGACGATCGCGACCCGCCGTGCCAGCTGCTTTTTGCTTATCGACGCCAAAGGCTTGTCCTCAAAATACACGTTTCCGCCCGTGGGCTTGGCCATGCCTGCCATGAGCCGAAGCAAGGAGGACTTGCCCGAGCCATTCGGTCCGAGCAAGCCAACGGTCTCTCCCCGTCGGGGAACCAGCGACACCCCGTTGACCACGAGGTTTCCTGCTCGGTCCCACACCAGATCTTCTGCGCGAAGCCCCACGGCTAGACTCCCTTCTTGCGGATGAGGAGAACAATGAATACCGGAACGCCGATGAGCGCGGTGCCGACGCCTGCCGGCAGCGGAGTGGGGGAGAAGAGGATGCGTGATAAGGCATCGACCCACACCATAAAGATTCCACCGAAAATGATGGTCACGGGCACGAGGCGGGAGTGAACCGAGCCCACGACGAGCCGGCCAGCGTGGGGAAGCACGAGGCCGATAAAACCAATGGCTCCGGCGACGGCGACCAGGCTTGCTGTCAGCAAGGCGGTAAGCGTCAGGAAGGCGATTCGCACCGCAGTGACGTTGATGCCTAAGGAATGGGCGACGTCATCGCCGAAGGTAAACGCGTCCAAGACGTGGGCGAAATAGAGGCAGATCCCGGAGGCCAGAAGCACGACGACCACGCACAAGGCAACGTCGTCCCAGCGCACGCCCTCGAGCGAGCCGAGCAGCCAGAACATGACGCCGCGGGTCTCGTCAGAATCGGCGAAGGCGAAGATGACCAGCGAGGTCAATGCCGAAAACAACTGGGTGGTGGCCACGCCGGCGAGAATGACCTTGGCCGAGGTGCCACCCGCTAGATTAGCCAGCAGCAACACCAGCCCGAAGCTGATGAGAGCGCCAACGAAGGCGCCGACGGACAGCCCCAGGGACACCGAGCCCAGGCCGAGTACTCCCACCACCACGGCGCCGGCGGAGGCGCCGGAGGAAATACCCAGCACGTAGGGGTCAGCCAGCGAGTTCTTCAGCAGCGATTGCATGATAACGCCGCTGAGGGCAAGCCCCGCGCCGCAGCACGCCGCGACCAACGCACGCGGCAGGCGCTCCTCCCACACGATGGCGTCTTTGCTGAGCTTGACGGGGATCTCGGCACCCGCCATGTGGTTGAGGATGATATCGCGAACGTTGACCAGCGAGATATCGGCCGGGCCCAAGGTGATGGCCGCGGCCACGGAGAAGACGAGGAGGACTAAGGAGCCGATGACGATCGTGATGAGGCCAAGCGCGTGGCCAGGCACACGCTCGGGTGGAGTGGGCGTGGTGGGTGCAGGGGTGTCAGTGGTGGTTTCCAACATGAGGTCGTTGTTTCAATCTGGGCGTGGGTCGGTGGCGGCGTGGGCAAAGTAAGCAAGAATACGAGAAGGCAGCCCGGTGCCTTTGCACGACGCACTGTCGCCTGGCACACCGGACTGCGCTCATAGATGCCACCCTTTTTAAGAGGAGGATTCCTTCAGGTAGGCGGCGATCTTTTCCAGGCCATCGACGAAACGGATCGACGGGTTGAGTTCGGCGCCATGGAGGGCGATGTAGCGCTCATTCTTGACGGCATCCATCGTGTTGGTCAAAGGGTCGTTCGCCAGGAACTCCTTCTTGTCGTCGAGGCGATCACCGGGGAAGCGATCGCGCAGCAGGTCGCCCAGGACCAGGATCTGTGGGTTCTTTTCCACGACGGTTTCCCAGCCCACGGCCGGCCAGTCGTCGGCAGTATCGGCGAAGACGTTGGTCAGTCCGGTCTTGTCGGACAAGATTGCGGCTGAGCCTAGGCCGCCGGCGAAGTACGGGGTCTTGGTGTCGGCGAACCAGTAGGCGACGGTCTGTCCCGAGCCATTGATGTCCTTGGTCGCAGCCTCGGCGCGGGACTTGAGCTCGGCAATCAGCTCCTCGCCGCGGGACTGGACATCGAAGATTTCGGCAAGGGTGGCGATCTCCTCGTACACCTTGTCCTCGGAAAGCGGGATGGAACGGGTGCCGCCACCGTTGATGGTCTTGGAGCCTTCGCAGTCGGTGGGGGAGAGGAAGGAATTGATATCTGTCTCCGCGAAGCGCTCGCGGGAGGCCACGCCGCCCTCGGTCTTGTAGTGGCGCGCGAAGGAGGCGGTGACGAAGTCGGGATCGGTGTCCATCACTACTTCATAGGTGGGGGCGTTGTCGGCCAGACGCGGCACGGAGGCGTTGGCTTCTTCCAAGTTGGGTAGGACCGGGTCGGTCCACGAGGCGGTGCCGACCAGTTTGTCCTCAAGGCCCAGCGACAACAAGATCTCGGTGCTGCCCTGGTCGAGCGAGACGGTGCGCTCGGGCGCCTTCTCGAAGGTGATGGTCTGCCCGCAGTTGTCGATGGTGAGCGGGTAGACCGTGGTGCCCTCCCCTGCGGTTGCAACGTTGTCGGATGTTGCCGGCTCGGAGACAGGCTCCGAGGAGCCACAGGCGACCAGTGTGGTGGCCACCCCGAGGGTGGCCATGGTTGCTAAAAGGCGTGTTTTCAATGTCAAGGTGTGTCCTTTGGAGGGGTTGAGGGCACGTGGCAGCGCCGTGGATATATTCGTCGTCTCTATTAGTTTAGGTTACCCGAACCTAATTTAAAAACGGCTGTGGGTGAGCAGCCGGCGAACCCACAGTGACCTCCATCGGTTCCCGCGCAGCTTGGCGTGGCACCAGCACTACCCGGCCGACATCTCCCCCCACGCGTTTCCACGTCAGGTGGGATAATCTCTACGGTGACCAAACCTAAGCAGAATCCGGAAAGTGGGACTGCGTGAGAACGAATACCCTCAATGCGCTGGCGGCTGTGCTGTGCCTTATTGCAATCGCAGCGAAGCTGCTGGGCATGGACATTCCCGCCTTCATCGCCATCTTTGTGGCGTGTATCGCGGGCGTACTGGCGCTCGTGTTGCGTGTCCGAGAGCACGGCGAATTCGTCGTGGAGTACACCGATGAGCAAAAGGAGACCATCGCGAGCATGCTTCGCCTGGGTGACGAGCGGGGTGCGATTACCCAAACCCATCTGTGGTGCCGAGGGATTACGGACCAACAAGCCCAGGAGGCTGTCGCTGCGATCGCGGCTGATTACGAGATCGAACTAGGTGAGGCCGGCCACGGACGGCCGTTTTAAGGCACCGTCCATGTGCGGGTGTAACTTCTAGGTGTGATGCACGACTCGCAGTGGGGGTGGGAATGCGCGAGCTAGGGGCAGTAGGTAAGCTACCTAATCATGACTGAACGTACCCTGATTCTTATCAAGCCGGACGGTGTTGCTGCAGGCCACGTCGGTGACATCATTGCCCGCATTGAGCGCAAGGGCCTGAAGCTGGTGGCTATGGACCTGCGCGTTGCTGACCGTGAGACCGCTGAGAAGCACTACGCTGAGCACGCTGACAAGCCTTTCTTCGGTGAGCTGGTGGAGTTCATCACTTCCGCTCCGCTGGTTGCTGGTGTTGTCGAGGGTGAGCGCGCCATCGATGCATGGCGCCAGCTTGCCGGCGGCACCGACCCGGTGGCCAAGGCTACCCCTGGCACCATCCGCGGTGATTTCGCTTTGAGTGTTGCCAAGAATGTCGTGCACGGCTCGGACTCCCCGGAGTCGGCCGCCCGCGAGATTTCCATCTGGTTCCCGAACCTCTAAGCCGATGAACGGATAAAGCCCAAGGCACTACGCCTTGGGCTTTCAGCATGTCTGTGGCCTGTATTAGTTGACGACTACCTCGCTGGTGACAACAGCGGTCTCGGCGGTGGCCTCGTCGGAAAGCATGATCTCGGTCTCTTCGGTTTCCAGGCCAGCCTCAGCTGCCTCGGTTGCCGCTGTGCTCTCGGTGCTCTCAGTGGCCTCGGTTGCAGCGGTGGTGGCCGGCGCGGTGACCTTCACGGAGGTTGCCGTGTCGACGGCGCCGGTCTCGGAGTCCTTCTGGGAGTTGGTGCAGGCCGAAAGGCCAGCTGCGGCGACGGTCATTGCCAGGGCAGCAGCAAGGATGCGGGTGTTCTTCATAGGGTGTCTCCTTATGTAAGGCATGAAAGCTAGGTTGATCGTGGCCTGTCGGCGCCTCGTCAAACGACTTCGATTGTACGGGGTGGCCATTTCATTGTGCTGCTCGCCACGGCTTTCCGGGCGGCGAACACATCAATCGTAGCCAGCATTTCCAGGCCACGCCCGATTTTCCACCCCCGTTTCGTGCCGCGTTGGCCCCTCACCCCAGGTTTGTGCCGTGCGCGGCCTTTGCTTGCCGACGCCCACCGCGCCGCACCGATGACCCCGGCGGTGGCGATCCGGGCGGCAGCTGCCGCGGTAGGCGGGTGTGACCGACCCGCTATTTCTGCGTTCGCGTTGCGGGCAATCGGTGCAACGAAAGTATGAAACAATGGGCTGTGGCTAGTGTTCGTTCGCTCCGCGCCGGTTGTGGCGCGTGGATCGCTGAGCTTGCGCTGGTTGGAGTAAGAAGTTTCATGCCAATTCGATTCATCGTCTCTCCTGTGTGGCGGCGGCCAAGGCCTGCGCCCGGGGGAGGGGATGGACAAATAAATATAGGGAGAAGACAGTGGCTGATGGTTCGGCTGATGTGTCGTTAAGTGCCGTAGACAGCAAGCTGGTCGCGGACATGAGAAAGGACCTGCCCGCGAAGCTGCGCGTGTCGGCGCTGGCCAAGCAGCTCGGTGTTGCCACCAAGGAGGTGGTGGCGGTTTTGGCTGCGGCGGGCGTGGACAAAGTCGCCCAGTCCAATATCACCGCGGAGCAGGCAACCCTGGTCTTGGATGCCTACGCACCGGCAAACCCGGCCACCTCGGAGCAGGCGGTGGCAACCAACCCTGAGGCGGACGAGCAGCGCCTGCGCTATCGCGTGCGCAAGAACGTTGATAATGAGATCGCGCAGATTGAGGACAAGGTCAATCGCGAGCTTGGCCTTGCTGCGAGCGCGGATCCGCAGCCAGCCGAGGAGCCCATCGACGAGGACAAGCTGCGCCACCGGGTGGAAAAGAACGTGGATAATGAGATCCACCAGATCGAAGAAAAGGTCGAGCGCGACATCGAGGAGCGCCTCGGCAACGGGCTGCTGGTGGGCACCGATGAGCACGACGATGACTTCGATTTCGGGGAGGAGTCGGCCCCTGAGCTGCTCGAGGACGTCACTCCAGCGATCACCCCTGCGCCGAACGAGCCCACCTTTGCCACCCCGCTGTTCCTCGCACCCACTCTGGTGGAGACCCCGTCCGAGGACGAGGCATTCGACGACGAGGAAGAGGATGACTTAGCCGACCAGCAGCCCCGCAAGCGCCGTCGTGGGCGCCGTGGCACCGGCCGCGGACGTGGGGTAGAAGACGCTGAGTCCAACGTGGAGGAGGCTAACGTCGAGGAGGCGGACGACGCCGAGCCGCAGCTTATCGACGAACCCCTGGCCATCAAGGGTTCCACCCGCCTGGAGGCGCAGCGCCGCCGCCGCGTGGAGCTGCGCGAGGAGTCGCGCAAGAAGCGCCACGTGGTCTCCGAGGCGGAGTTCTTGGCCCGCCGCGAGTCGGTCAAGCGCACGATGGTGGTGCGCGAGCGCGAGCGCACCGATCACCCGGGCCTGGTCACCCAGGTCGGCGTGCTCGAGGACGACATGCTCGTCGAGCACTTTGTCACCTCCGATACCCAGTCTTCGATGGTGGGCAACATCTACCTCGGACGGGTCCAAAACGTCCTGCCCAGCATGGAGGCCGCCTTCATCGACATCGGAAAGGGGCGCAACGGCGTGCTCTATGCCGGTGAGGTCAACTGGCGCAAGGCGGGACTCGGCGGCAAGAACCGCCGCATCGAGCAGGCGCTCAAGTCCGGCGACCAGGTGCTCGTTCAGGTCTCCAAGGACCCGGTCGGCCACAAGGGCGCGCGCCTGACCACCCAGATCTCCCTGGCGGGTCGCTACCTTGTCTATGTCCCCGGCGGGCGCTCGGCGGGGATCTCGCGAAAGCTTCCGGTCCCAGAGCGCAAGCGCTTGAAGGAGATCCTGCGCAAGGTCGTCCCGGGTGACGGCGGGGTCATCATCCGCACCGCGGCCGAGGGCGTGAGCGAGGAGGCCATCGCGGCCGACGTCGGGCGCCTGCACACCCTGTGGGAGCAGATCCAGGAGCGCACCAGCAAGGAGACTGAGTCCAAAGGTGCCAAGCCGGTCACCATGTACGAAGAGCCGAACATGCTGGTCAAGGTGGTCCGTGACCTGTTTAACGAGGACTTCCACGAGCTGGTCGTCGACGGCAAGCGCGCCTGGAATACCGTGCACGCCTATATCCAGTCGGTGGCTCCGGAGCTTGCCGGCCGCCTGACTCACTTCGATCGCGATGCCAACGACGGCCGTGATGCCTTCGAGGTCTACCGCGTCGACGAGCAGATCCAGAAGGCACTTTCGCGCAAGGTGTGGCTGCCGTCGGGCGGCACGTTGGTCATCGACCGTACGGAGGCGATGACGGTGATCGACGTCAACACCGGCAAGTTCACCGGCGCGGGCGGCAACTTGGAGGAGACGGTCACCCGCAATAACCTGGAGGCCGCCGAGGAGATCGTGCGCCAGATGCGCCTGCGGGATCTGGGCGGAATGATTGTGGTCGACTTCATCGACATGGTGCTGCCGGAAAACCAGGACCTGGTGCTGCGCCGGCTCAAGGAGACCCTGGGCAGGGATCGTACCCGCCACCAGATTTCCGAGGTGACCTCGCTGGGCTTGGTGCAGATGACCCGCAAGCGCTTGGGCACGGGCCTGCTGGAGACCTTCGCCACGGAGTGCGAGCACTGCGAGGGCCGCGGCGTGATCATCCACGCTGACCCGGTGGAGCACACCGATGCCGAGTCGCGCCATTCCTCCACGCAGCACGGCGTGCGCCACCAGGACCCGACCAGGCACCCAGCGGTTGTTGCCATGCATAACGACGACCACGGCGCCGCACGCGAGGACGAGCCCGAGCCGGCGAAGCCCAGCATCGAGGAGCTCGCAGCCGCGGTGGTGCCGGAAGACCAACCGGAGAAGGAGGTTTCTCGCCCGCGCAAACGCCGCCGCGGTTCCCGCGCGGGTCATGCCCCTGCCACCGACGAGGCAATGTCAGTGTCCGCGGTGGAGGAGATCGCGCATGCGGCGGTGGCCACCGCCAATGAGCACGACCCCGATGCGCCGAGTGGTGCCGACTACCTGCCGGCCTCGCACGCCGCACAGCCTACCTACGAACAGGCCCTGGCCGAGTTCGAGGCGAGCCCGCGTCGCAAGCGCAGGGTTCGGGGTAACTCGGCCTCGGATGTCCCGCCGAAGCCCGAGGACTTCCAGGGTCATGAGGCTCCGCACAGCGAGCACAGTGAAAGCACGCAGGAAGTAAAGGCGGAAACCACACGGGCGCGCAAGCGAGCTCGCCGCAGCACCGCAGCGTCGGAAAGCGCAGCGCAGCAGGTGCCGCCTGCGGGCGCGGCGGCGAAGGAGCCCACCCAGGAGATATCCACCTCCTCGCGTCCGGGCAGCAACGGTCGTACGCGCCGGCGTGCTGTGCGGCGGGCGGTGACTGCCTCGCCGGTCCAGGAGCACAAGGATGTCGGCCGCAGCTCCACGCGCCCGGTTGAGACTGCTGTTAATAAGAGTGAAGCAAGTTCTGGGCGTGGGCGACGCCGGGCGGTGCGCCGCAGGGGCTAGAATGGGCCGGTTTGTAATTTCGGCCCATTAAAGGGTAGTCTTTGACAGTCGCTGTTTTAGGAAGATTGTGCCCTACGTTGACACGCGTGTCTTATGCATGCTTTCTGAAACGCAATGTGGAATTAATGAGTTTTTACGTCCGCGAGGCAGACCTCGAGTTTGCCTCGCCCGAGTAATAGATAAGGGGTAGCCCTCGTATGTACGCGATCGTCAAGACCGGCGGCAAGCAGTACAAGGTTGCCGAAGGTGACCTCGTCAAGGTCGAGAAGATCGAGGGTGAGCCAGGTTCGTCCGTGGCTCTCACCCCGGTTCTGCTCGTCGATGGCGCAAATGTAACCTCTAAGCCTGAGGAGCTCGCTAAGGTGAGCGTCGCAGGCGAGATCGTCGAGCACACCAAGGGCCCGAAGATCAAGATTCTGAAGTACAAGAACAAGACCGGCTACAAGAAGCGTCAGGGTCACCGTCAGAAGCTGACCGTGGTCAAGATCACCGGTATCAAGTAAGGCCTTCGGCCTTCTAGATCTTCCCGAAGGAGGGAAAACCAATGGCACACAAGAAGGGTGCATCTAGCTCCAGCAACGGTCGCGATTCGAACGCCAAGCGCCTTGGTGTGAAGCGTTTCGGTGGCCAGCAGGTCAACGCAGGCGAGATTCTCGTGCGTCAGCGCGGCACCAAGTTCCACCCAGGTGAGAACGTTGGCCGCGGCGGCGACGACACGCTGTTCGCTCTGGCTGCGGGCTCGGTGGAGTTTACCACCAAGCGCAACCGCCGCACCGTGAACATCGTTCCGGCTGCCGAGGCTGTCGAGGCTTAGGCCTTCATACAACTGAGCCTAGCTAAGGCCCCAAGAATTCCTCGTGAAGTCTTGGGGCCTTCGGCATACCCGCGGATGCATCACCGGGGCGAAGGGGACAAGAAGAGGCTGAAGCGGGTACACCTCTTATTTAGGTTGGCTCGCCTACTATAGTTGTTTTTATCCTTTGACCTGTGGCGATTTGGAAGAATATTGAAATGCTTATCATCGTCAATTGGGCGGCCACTTTTGTGAATCTTCCCACTAATTGAAAACGGACTCCGGTGTCGCCATTGTTGAGGGTGGTCGCGTTGGCAATCTACAGTTCGACGTCATGGGGGATTTGGTTTGTTGTTGAACGCTTGTCGTCGAGGACGAGCCCCAGAAAATGGCTCCCTTTTTGAGGGGGTCTACGCGGACCTGAGACCGAATCACTGATTGCACCTTTCGGAGACGTCATCAATCGCATGAGAACCACTGGCCCGCTGACCATTCATAAGCACGGTGGCTCTTCCGTCGGAAAGCAGCTGAAGGAGCCGCGCAAACAGTAAGCGGCAATGCTTTGGGCGGTGAGGTCTTTGACATGTACGAGGTGCTCAATACAGCCGTGGATCCCACCGAGCAAGATAGCTGCAACAAAGCCACCAGTGTAACGGTTCTCTTCGCTGACGTCGGCGCACGCACTGTAGCTCCTTCAAGGTGCAAAACGCGCTCCCGCTCACCGGCGGAATAGGCCTGTGGTGGCTCTTCGGCCTCGGTGGGGCAGCCTTGGTAGCAAGCTTCATCAAGCGCAAGAACTAAAAGCGCGGATGGCGGAAGTCGGCCTTGGGCGGTGACGAGCAGTTTCGGTCACGGCCCAAGGCCGACTACACTTTCTAGGACAGTCAACAAAACCTGAAGGGTAAATTCCATGGCACGATTTGTGGACCGCGTGGTCCTGCACCTGGCCGCCGGTGACGGCGGTAACGGGTGTGCCTCGATCCACCGTGAAAAGTTCAAGCCTCTCGGCGGGCCCGATGGCGGCAACGGCGGGCACGGCGGTGACATCGTCCTGGAGGTCTCCCCGCAGGTGCACACCCTGCTCGACCTGCACTACCGCCCCCACATCAAGGCCCAGCGCGGCGCCAACGGCGCGGGCGACCACCGCAACGGGGCCCGCGGCGAGGATCTCGTGCTGGAGGTACCGGCGGGCACCGTCGTTATGAGCGAGTCGGGGGAGACCTTGGCGGACCTGACCACCGTCGGCATGCAATTCATCGCCGCCAAGGGCGGGGTGGGCGGACTCGGCAACGCGGCCTTGGCGTCGGCCGCACGCAAGGCGCCGGGCTTCGCCCTCAAAGGCGAGCCCGGCGAGCAGCACGACGTCATCTTAGAGCTGAAGTCCATGGCGGACGTTGGCCTGGTGGGCTTCCCGTCGGCGGGCAAGTCCTCGCTGATTTCTGTGCTCTCGGCGGCCAAGCCCAAGATCGGCGACTATCCTTTCACCACCCTGCAGCCGAACCTCGGCGTGGTCGAGGTGGGACATGACACCTTCACCATCGCCGACGTCCCGGGGCTCATCCCGGGCGCTTCCGAGGGCAAGGGCCTGGGCCTGGACTTCCTGCGCCACATCGAACGCACGGCGGTGCTGGCCCACGTGGTCGACACTGCTACCTTGGAGCCGGGGCGCGACCCGGCAAGCGACATCGAGGCGCTCGAGGCAGAACTTGCTGCCTACCAGTCCGCACTCGATGAGGACACCGGCCTGGGCGATCTGCGGGAACGCCCGCGCATCATCATCTTGAATAAGGTGGACATCCCGGAGGCCCAGGAGCTCGCGGAGTTCGTCAAGGAGGACCTGGAGGAGCAGTTCGGCTGGCCGGTGTTTATCATCTCCGCCGTTGCCCGCAAGGGGCTCGACCCGCTGCGCTACAAGCTGATGGAAATCGTGCACGAGGCCCGCCGCAAGCAGCCGAAGCAGAAGGCCGAGAAGATCGTCGTGCGCCCGAAAGCCGTGGATGCTCGGGGCAAGGGTCACGACTTCGAGATCACCCCGGATCCGGAGATCGAGGGCGGGTTTATCGTATCCGGCGAGAAGCCGGAGCGCTGGATCATCCAGACCGACTTCGAAAACGACGAGGCCGTGGGTTACCTCGCCGACCGCCTCAACCGCCTAGGCGTAGAGGATGCCCTCTACAAGGCTGGCGCGAAGGCCGGCTGCACCGTGTCCATCGGCCCGATATCCTTCGAGTGGGAGCCGATGACGGCCGCGGGCGTGGACCCCACGCTTACCGGCCGCGGCCAAGACATCCGCCTCGCGCACACCACCCGCAAGTCCGCGCAGGAGCGCAAGCGCGCCTCCCAGGTGCGACGCGGCCTCATCGACGAGTTCGATTTTGGCGACGGCAGCTCCGTGACCCGCGAGTCCGCCAACAAGGACCGCTGGCAGGGCTAGGTCTGCGCCGAATTGTAGAATTACTGTCCATGACGCACACCGCTACCTCCTGGATGCCCGAGCACGAACTTCGCCGCCACATCGCCTCTGCCAAGCGCATCGTGGTCAAGATCGGCTCCTCCTCGCTGACCGGCAAGGACTTCCGGGTGGACCCGCAGCGGATCAACCGCATCGTGGACTGCCTGTATGCCCGCATCCAGCAGGGCACGGATCTCATCGTGGTCTCCTCCGGCGCGGTGGCCGCCGGCATGGGCCCGCTGGGTTTGTACAAGCGCCCCACGGATCTCGCCTCCAAGCAGGCCACGGCCGCCGTCGGCCAGGTGCACCTCGCGCACACGTGGAGCGAGTCCTTCAAGCACTATGGCATTGTCACCGCCCAGGTGCTGCTTACGGCATCGGATGCGGGCGTGCGCGAGCGTGCCCGCAACGCGCAGCGCACCTTAGAGCGGCTGCGCCAGCTGGGTGCTGTGCCCATCATCAACGAAAACGACACCGTGGCCACCACGGAGATGCGCTTCGGGGACAATGACCGGCTGGCCGCGATCGTGGCGAATTTGGTCGGCGCGGATGCCTTGATTTTGCTTTCCGACGTCGACGGGCTCTACGACAAGAACCCGGCCGAGCCCGGCGCGCGTTTCATCTCCCAGGTGCGCGACGGCAATGACCTCAAGGGCGTGGTCGCCGGAGATGGCGGGGTCGTGGGCACCGGCGGGATGGGGTCGAAGGTCAACTCCGCCAGGCTCGCGTCCCGGGGTGGGGTTCCGGTGCTGTTGACGTCGGCAAGCAATATCGACGCGGCGCTCACGGACGCGAGCGTGGGTACGGTGTTTCACCCGAAGGAAAACGGGCTCTCGGCGTGGAAGTTCTGGGCGCTGTATGCGGCCGATACCACCGGCAGCCTGCGCATCGACGCCGGTGCCGTGAAGGCGGTGACCGCGGGCGGGCATTCGCTGTTGGCGGTCGGCATCACCGAGATCGACGGCGACTTCCATTCGGGGGAGATCGTGGAGATCTTGGATCCGGACGGGCAGGTCGTAGGCCGCGGCGAGGTCAACTACGATTCCGCGGTGCTGCAGTCGATGCTGGGCAAGCATTCGGATGAACTGCCAGCGGGCATGCAGCGGCCGGTCGTGCACGCGGACTATCTCTCCGATTATGCAAGCCGTGCATAAGTGTGCCCGCTATACTCATGGGCTATGAATCCTGAAGAACAAACGATAGTCCTGTCCCCGGCGCGCGAGGTCGAGCGCGCCGACGTGCTGGCCAAGGCACGCGCGGCCAAGGAGGTCGCGCCGATTTTAGCCAAGCTGACCAGCGATAAGAAGAACGAGGTCCTGCGCGCCGCGGCGCAGGTGCTCGTCGACGCCACCGAGGAAATCCTGGAGGCGAACGCGCTCGATATTCAGGCCGGGCAGATGCGGGGAATGAGCGAGTCACTCATCGATCGGCTCAAGCTCGACGCCGCGCGCATCGAGGGTATTGCGGGCGGGCTCATCCAGGTCGCAGGTCTGGTGGATCCGGTTGGCGAGGTCGTGGGCGGTTCGGTGATGCCCAACGGCATCCAGATGCGCAAGGTGCGCGTGCCCTTAGGGGTCATGGGCATGGTTTACGAGGCCCGCCCCAACGTTACCGTGGACGCCTTTGGTCTGGCCCTCAAGTCCGGCAACGTGGCCCTTTTGCGGGGGTCGAAGTCGGCGCGCCATTCCAATGAGAAGCTGGTGGAGATCCTGCAGCGCGTGCTGGTGGAAAAGGGCCTTCCCGCCGAGGCCGTGCAGCTGTTACCCTGTGAGACCCACGACAGCGTCCAGGACCTCATCACCGCCCGCGGCCTGGTGGACCTGGTCATCCCCCGCGGCGGTGCGGGCCTGATCGAGGCCGTGGTCACCGGCGCTACCGTGCCCACCATCGAGACCGGCACGGGCAATTGCCACTTCTTCATTGACCGCGACGTCGCCGACCTCGATGAGGCCATCGCGATGCTGCTCAACGGCAAGACCCGCAGGCCTTCTGTGTGCAATTCCACCGAGACCGTCCTCATCGACGCCGCGCTTGCCGACGCCGACAAGCTGGCCATCATCGCCGCGCTGCAGTCCGCCGGCGTCACCGTCCACGGCGAGGTCGCGGAGCTCGCCGCGTTCGGCGCGGGCGACATCGTGGCCGCCACGGAGCACGACTGGGCCGACGAGTACCTCTCAATGGACATCGCCGCGAAGGTGGTCTCGGGCATCGACGAGGCGCTTTCCCACATCCGCACCTATTCCACCGGGCATACCGAGGCCATTGCCACCGGCAATATTGCCACCGCCCAGCGCTTTGCCGACGAGGTGGACGCGGCGGCCGTGATGATCAACGCCTCCACCGCGTTTACCGACGGCGAGCAGTACGGCATGGGCGCCGAGATCGGCATCTCCACCCAGAAGCTGCACGCCCGCGGGCCCATGGCGCTGCCGGAGCTGACCACCACCAAGTGGATCCTGCAGGGACAGGGGCAAACCCGCCCCTGATCGTCGGAAAGCAATAAATGCAGGTAACCGCACGGGGTGTTGCTAGGCTAGATGGCTATGGAAAAACAAGCCCCCGTGCGGCGGGTGGGTGTGATGGGCGGCACCTTCGACCCGATCCACCACGGTCACCTCGTCGCCGCGAGCGAAGTCGCCGCCCGCTTCGCCCTCGACCTCGTGGTGTTCGTGCCCACGGGCAACCCCTGGCAAAAATCGGACCGGGAGGTCTCCTCGGCCGAGGACCGCTACCTGATGACGGTCATCGCCACCGCCTCCAACCCGCGCTTTACCGTCTCCCGGGTCGACATCGACCGCCCGGGTGCCACGTACACGATCGACACCCTGACGGATCTTAAAGCCCACTACCCGGACGCGGAGCTGTTTTTCATCACCGGCGCCGACGCGCTATCGAGCATCTTGAGCTGGCGCGATTGGGAGAAGGTGCTGGGCATGGCCACCTTCGTGGGGGTTACCCGGCCCGGATATGAGCTGAGGGAAGATTTCCTCCCGCCCGCGTGCCAGCAGCGCGTCGAGCTCATCGAGATCCCCGCGATGGCGATCTCTTCCACCGGTTGCCGCCGCCGCGCCCGCGAGGGGCTGCCCGTGTGGTACCTCGTGCCCGACGGGGTGGTGCAATACATTAATAAGCGCAGGCTCTATCACCCCGGTGGCGCCGATACCGCGCGCGATCCGAACCCGCGTTAGGTACATCGCCCCGGTTCGTGGAAAAATTGGCCACAACGGACTTTGTACGCACACCCATCGAAGGATTATTTGTGACTGCATCTCAAGACACCATCCGCCTCGCGGAGATCGCGGCGCTTGCTGCCGACGAAAAGCAGGCGACCAACATCGCCGTCATCGACGTCTCCGACGTCATGGCCATCTCCGAGGTATTCGTCTTGGCTTCGGCCGATAATGAGCGCCAGGTACGCGCCATCGTCGAGGAGATCGAGGACCAGCTCACCGCAGTGGGTGAGGAGCCCAAGCGCCGCGAGGGCAACCGCGAAAATCGCTGGGTGCTGCTGGACTATGGCATGCTTGTCATCCATGTGCAGCGCAACACCGAGCGCGACTTCTACGGCCTCGACCGCCTCTACCGTGACTGCCCGCTCATCGAGGTCGAAGGAGTAGAGACCATGACCCGGCCCGAGGAATGGGCAGAAGAGGTAGACGTGCGCACCGTCGAGTCCCTCGACGACATCCCGCTCGCCGAGCCGGAGCCGGAAGAAGACGAGCTCTAAATCATGACCCGCCGCTTGATGTTGCTGCGCCACGGGCAAACCGAGTTCAACGCCACCCGACGCATGCAAGGACATATCGATACCGAGCTGTCGGCCACCGGCGTTGCCCAGGCCCGTGCGGTGGCCGACTACCTGGCCACCCAAAACATCGGCACCATCTTGTGCTCGGATCTGCAGCGCGCCAAGGTCACCGCGGAGGTCATCGGCGCCAAGGCCGGGGTGACCCCGGTCGTGGATGCGCGCCTGCGGGAGACCAACCTGGGCGTGTGGCAGGCCAAGACCCACGAGGAGGTCGACGCCGCCTACCCCGGTGCCCGCGCCGCCTGGCGCCACGACGCCACCTGGGCCCCACCTGAGGGGGAGTCCCGGATGCAGGTCGCGGCCCGGGCACGGGCCGTCATCGACGAGCTCATGCACACCTACGAACAGTGGGATTCGTCGACCGTGCTGGTGGTCGCCCACGGTGGGACCATTAGCGCTTTGACCTCGAGCCTGCTCGCGCTGGACGTCAACCAATACCCCATGTTTTCCGGCCTGGGCAACACCTGCTGGGCGCAGCTGACCGCCCGCCCGCGCTTTACCCCCGGCTCCACCGACGCGATGGGTCCCGGCGACGAGGTGCCGCCCTCGGCGATGTTTAACTCCACCAACATCGACGGCGCGCAGTGGTACCTTGACGGGTGGAACATGGGCGTGGCCCTAGGGAAGTAGGGGCATGCCAGTAAGAATCGTGACCGACTCGTCCGCAGGGCTGCCCCAGGACGTGGTCGAGGAACTCGGAATCACCGTGGTGGGCCTGCACCGCATGGACATCGAAGGCGAGGCCACCTCCACCTCGGGGCTGTCCGCCCTCGAGCTCACGGCCGCCTACGCCCGCCAGCTGGAACGCGGCGGCGACGCCGGGGTTGTGGCCTTGCACCTGTCGAAGGAGCTGTCGTCGACGTGGTCGGCGGCGGTGACCGCGGCGGGCGTGTTCGACGAGTCCGTGGTGGTCATCGATACCGACACCGTGGGCATGGCCGTGGGCGCGGCAGCCATGGCGGCGGCGCGGCTGGCCCAAGACGGCGCCAGCCTGCAGGAGTGCGCCGACCTTGCCCACGACACACTCGTGCGTTCCCACACCTGGATCTACGTCCACCGCATCGACGAGCTGCGCAAGTCCGGGCGCATCTCGGCGACCACCGCGCTGCTGTCCACAGCGCTGGCCACCAAGCCGATCATGCACGTCCACGACGGGCGCATCGAGCTCGCCGCTAAGACCCGCACGCAGTCCAAGGCCCTGGCCAAACTCACCGAGCTGGTCGTCGCCCGCGCCGCCGGCGAGCCCGCCTTCATCGCCATCCAACAAAACGAGGCCAAGGAGGCCGCCCGGGTGCTGGAGGCGCAATTGCGCGCCGGCCTGGGCGAGGAATCTACCATCATGATCCTAGAGATGGAAAAGACCTTGGCCATCCACACCGGTCCCGGCGCGCTGGGTGTCTCGGCCGTCTTCTCGGCCCCGCAGGAAGAATCTGCCGAAAAATAAAGTTATCCACAGGTTCATTTCCGCAGGTCGGTCGAGTTATCCACAGGCTAGACGGCTTGTTGGGCAGGCGGGGTTGCAACCTTCGGTGAGGTTTCTATCATGTGGGCGCATGAAGGCACAACAAGAATCCTCCAAGAAGAACTTCGCGGTAACCCAGCGCATAGCAGAGCTAACCCGCCCCACCGGGGTAGAAGACGTCATGCGCCTCGACCTCCCCGCCCGCCCGCGCATCGCCATCAGGCCCATGCACATAGCCGCCGTGGCGGGCTTTGTCGTGCTCGTGGTGGCCGGGGTGGTGCTGCGCTCGGGGCCGCCACCGGAGCTGGTGACCCCGGCCCCCGTGGCGGTCCCGACGTCGGAAAGCACTGCCCCGACCGCGGTGGTGGTGGCGGTGACCGGCGATGTGGACGCCGCCGGCCTGCACACCCTCGAACCGAACGCGCGCGTGGCCGACGCGCTGGCGGCCGCAAGCAACGGGGTCATCGACTACTCCGACCCGAAATACGCCGGGCTCAACCTCGCCGAAAGGCTTGCCGACGGCGCCCACATCCGCGTGCCCGCCGAGCAGGCAGCGCCGCAACCGGCGGCAGGGGGCAAGCTCAACCTCAATACCGCCACCGCCGAAGAACTCACCACCTTGCGCGGGGTGGGGCCATCCACGGCGGATGCCATCCTCACCCACCGCGAACAGGTGGGCGGATTTAGCTCCGTGGAACAGCTCATGGATGTTCCAGGCATCGGGCCCGCCAAGTTCGCCGCGCTCAAGGACGGGGTCACGGTGTGACTGACCTGCGCCTGGTGCCTGCGGCGGCGGTGGTGTGGCTGGCCACTATCGCACTGCTTGTCCACGGCCCGTGGGCCGCCGCCTGGGTGGTGGCGCTAGCCGGTGGCATCGCCGTGGGCTTTCGTCACTATGGGCAAGCACTCACGGTGGTGGTCATGGGCGTGGGCGCGGTGGTGTCAGGCTGGTACCGCTTGCGCATTGCCCGCGCGGTGAGCTGGCCGGGGGAGTTCTACGCCAAGCTGCAGTCCGCGCCCAAACAAACAGCCAAGGGCTGGATCATGGACGCCACTGTCGACGGGGTGCCCGGCTCCGTGCCGGTGTTTTCGAATACCGCGCCGGGTGCGATCAACGCCGGCGACGTTGTTCGCATCGCCGGCACGGTGCAGGATTCCGAGCGGCCCTCGCTCACCGGGGTGTTCGTGGCCGCCTCGCGGGTGGAGTTGGCTAAACCCGGCGACGGCTGGACCGCGATGGTGCGCGAGTGGAAGCAGGAATTTGCCGCCCGCGTGGGCGAGCTGGTGGGCAGCCCCGGGGCGGGATTGCTGCCGGCGATGACCAACGGGGACGTGAGCCTGCAGTCGGTGGCAGAAAAGCAGGCGTATGTGGCCACGGGGCTGGCGCATCTGAGTGCCGTCTCCGGTGGCAATGTCGCGATCGTGGCCACGGTGGCGGTGGTGGCTGCGGCGGCACTGGGTGCGGGGCCGCGGGGACAAATGGTGGTCTCTGCGCTGGCGATCGGCGGGTTTGCGTTCCTCGTGGGCCCAGAACCGAGCGTGCTGCGGGCCAGCGTGACCGGGGCGATCGGGATTGCGGCGATGCTGGCCTCGACGCGGGCTGTGCCCATTCATTCTTTGAGCATCGCGGTGCTGGGTCTCATCTTCTACGACACCGACTTCGCCGTTCGCGCGGGTTTTGCGCTTTCGGTTGCGGCCACCGCGGGCATCGTGGTGCTCACGCCGTTTTTCTACCGGGGGATGGCTCGGCTGCCCACCCCGGACATCCTCAATCGGGCGCTGGCGGTCACCCTCGCCGCGGAGGTGGCCACGATGCCGCTGGTGGCGCTGGTCTCCGGACACGTCTCCGTCGTTGGTGTGCTCGCGAACCTGCTGGTTGCACCGTTGGTGGCGCCGATTACCGTCTTGGGTCTTGCCGGCTTGGTGGCAACGGCGCTGCCCGGCGGCGGGGAATGGATCTTTATCGAGGCGGCCGACCCGCTGGTCAGTCTCGTCGGCGCGGTGGGCGTGGGGTGTGCGCGCTTGCCCTTCGCCCACGTCGCCGTCCCCGGCGTGGGCGTTGCCGTGCTGCTGTCGGCGTGGCTGGCGGTCTTGCTTATCGACGCCAAGCCGCGGGCCGCCACGTTGATGGCCGCCGCGGCGATCGGGCTGCTACTTGTGGCACGATAAAAGTCATGAGCACCACCGTCCCCGCCACCCATCTCATCCTTGGCCCCGAGGAGTTCCTCGCGGAGCGCGCCCGCCTGCGCATCATTGACTCCATTCGCGATAGCCTCCCACAGGGAGCGGACGTGATGATCACCACGTTAAGAGCGGGGGAGGTAACGGAGTCGGAGCTGGTGGAGCTGCTTTCGCCTTCGCTTTTTGGCGAGGATCGGGTCATCGTGCTGACCAACACTGAGGATTGCGGCAAGGAGCCGCTCGAGGCGGTGCTGGCGGCGGCGAAGGATCCCGGCCCCGGCATGTACCTCATCATCCTCCACTCCGGCGGCGGGCGAACCAAAAGCGCTATTCCCAAGCTCAAGAAGCTGGCGCGGGTGGTGGAGGTACCGAAGATGCCCGCCAAGGATCGGCCGGAGTGGTTGTTGGCCGAGTTTCGAAGCCACGGGGTGCGCCCCACCCCGGACGTGATCCACGCCGTGCTCGAGTCCGTGGGATCGGATCTGCGCGAGCTGGCCTCGGCAGTGGCACAGCTGGTGGCCGACACCGGCGGGGAGCTCACGGTGGAGGCGGTACGCCAGTACTACGTCGGCGTGGCGGAGGTCTCCGGCTTCGACATCGCCGATCTCGCCTGTTCCGGGCAGCTCCAGCGGGCGGTGGCCTCCACGAGGCGCGCCCTGCAGCTTGGTATCTCCCCGGTCGCCCTCACGGCGGCGTTGAGCATGAAGGTCTCCGCCATCGCACGGCTGTACTCCACCCGCGGGCGCATCGATGCTCAAGGGTTGGCGCGGCAGTTGGGTATGCACCCCTTCGTGGTGGAAAAGACGGCCCGCATTGCACGGCGCTGGAGCGGGGATGCCGTCAGCAAGGCGGTCATCCTCATGGCGGAGCTGGACGCATCGGTGAAGGGACAGACCTTCCACGACGATCGTTTCGCCATCGAGGACGCTGTTCGGCGGGTGGCACTGCTTGCCGGTTAGAATGACGCCATGACTTCGAATGAGTTTCCCAAGGCTCCACTCGACGACGATGAAGCAGCACTTGCCGCCAGGCTATTCGACCTTGCCCGAAGCGGCGATGGCGCCACCTTGGGCGCCTACATCGATCAGGGCATCAACGTCGATCTCATGAACCATGACGGCAATACCTTCCTCATGCTCGCCGCCTACGCCGGCAACACCAGCGCGCTGGAGGCGCTCATCGCCCGCGGCGCCGACGTCAACCGTCTCAACGACCGCGGCCAGTCCCCGTTGGCGGGGGCGATCTTCAAGAAGGAGGATGCGGTGGTGGACATGTTGCTTGCCGCAGGCGCGGATCCCACCGCAGGGACCCCCTCGGCTATCGACACCGCCCGCCTGTTCGGCCAGCATGACCTCGTGCAACGCTTGGAGGCCGCCGGTGGGCGCTAGTGCGCTATTGTCACTGGCCGGACTCAACCTCGCAGGCATGGCCACCCCCGGTCCCGATATCTTCCTCATCACCCGCCTTGCTACCCGATCGCGCGCGCACGCGCTGGCGGCGGTGTTCGGGATTGCCACCGGCATCCTTTTTTGGGTGACCCTCACCGTCACTGGGGCGGCCACCTTGCTGACGGCCTACCCGGCGGTGCTCGAGCTCATCCAGGTCCTCGGCGGCGCCTGGATCATCTACATGGGCGTGCGCATGCTGCAGGCCGCCCGCGCCCAGTGGGGCAAGCCGGTAGCCGGTGCCGACGTGGATCCCTCCCGGTTCTTGGGTAGCAGGCTGTCGAGCTACCGCAACGGGCTGACCACCAACCTGGCCAACCCGAAGGTGATCATCTACTTCTCGGCGATCGTGGCTCCACTGCTTCCGGCCTCACCTAGCTTCGGCACGGCCGCCGCGGTCATCGCGGTAGTGGTAGCCTCCAACATCCTTGGCTTCGGAGTGTTATCGCTGGCGATTTCCACCGAGGCCAATCGCAGACGCTTTTTGTCCATCTCGCAGTGGATCGATCTCACCGCCGGCGTGTTCTTCATAATCGCCGGGGCGCTGCTCATTTTTAGCGGGGTGGCCTAAACGCAAAAAAGGTGCCCACCGACAATGGTGGACACCTTTTTGTGCGAAGCCCTTAGCCCAGCTTGTTGAGAGCCTGAGCCATCGAGGACTTCTTGTTAGCAGCGTTGTTGCGGTGGAAAACGCCCTTGGAAACGGACTTATCCAGTGCGCGGGAGGCAACGCGGAGCTGAGCCTCAGCAGCAGCCTTGTCGCCAGCCTCAACGGCGGCGCGGAACTTGCGGATCTCGGTGCGGACTGCGGAGCGGACTGCCTGGTTGCGCTGGCGAGCCTTCTCGTTGGTCAGGATGCGCTTCTTCTGGGACTTGATGTTTGCCATGTCAAATGCCTCTTATTCTTCTACTATTGCCACAAGCTGCGAGGGGTCCGAGGGCGCAATCTGTGAGGAGTCATGCCCTGTCGATTTCCTCCAACCTGCCCCAAGGTCCTGGCCGGTTGAGCATGAAAGGAAATCCCGCTGCCCATGAACGTGAATTGACAACGAGGTAAAAGCCTAGCATTTGCCCGCGCTCAAAACCAAAAATGCGGTGAGCTAAGCCCAGCCGTAGTCGGCCCGAAGACGATTGGCGATGCGCTCGAAACGGGACTGAGGGATCACCGCACCCTGGCGGCGGATGGAGGTCTCGGGCAGCTTGACCACCTTGTCCAGTCGCACCCACGATTGGCGCCCGGTCTCGTCCCAGGGGCCCGCGCCGATATCGAGCCAGGAGTCTTCGCGCTGGTGGATCGGGTTAGGGGAGGTCAAAAGGCCGAGGATGTCGGGGCCGTGGCGGCCGATGACCACGAGGGCGCGCTCGAGTGGGGAGGGGTCGACGTCCGAGGTGGGGGCCCAGAACCACACCACCTCGCCGGGGTCGACTTGGCCGTCCATGTCCGGGGCGTAGAAGATATTGCGGGCGCAATCAACGGCTGCGGCCACCTCGCAGGCGGGAGAATCCTGCCGCAATGTGCGGTGGTGGGTGCTCTCATACAGCCCCAGCCGGTCATTGAGATGGGCGAGGCCATCGTCGAGCGGACTTTGGTGCTTTTTCTTACGCGTCTTGCCAAGCTTGGCTACCAGGGCCAGCTTGCCAAGGCCCAGCAGGGCCTTCTTGGTCGTATCGTTGCTGCCCATGTCGAAAACGCACCTTTGGAAAGAAATCTTTCAGGAATAAGTCGAGAACGCCGGCGGAAGGGGCTTCCACCGTATTCTTAGAATTTCTTAGACATTCTAACGAATCTATCCCGAACAAATCTAGCTTTGTTACCACGCGATGTTACACCTTTGGCTTCGCAATCAAACCCCCTGCACGATATCTACTTTTGGGCATGGATGCGGTAGTGTGAGACACACTTATAGAAAGGTGTATAAGGGACCCATATGGCCAAGAACTTCGCGGAAAAGACCTTTACGGATACCTCCCAAATCCGTAACTTCTGCATCATTGCACACATCGACCACGGCAAGTCCACCCTGGCGGATCGCATCCTGCAGCTGTCCAAGGTCGTCGATGAACGCGACATGCGCGATCAGTACTTGGACAACATGGACATTGAGCGCGAGCGCGGTATCACCATCAAGGCTCAGAACGTGCGCCTGCCGTGGGTGCCTAGCTCCGGTCCTTTCGCAGGGGAGGAGATCGTCATGCAGATGATCGACACCCCCGGTCACGTCGACTTCACCTACGAGGTCTCCCGCGCGCTCGAGGCCTGCGAGGGTGCTATTTTGCTTGTCGACGCCGCCCAAGGCATCGAAGCACAAACCCTCGCCAACCTCTATTTGGCAATGGAAAACGATCTCGAGATCATCCCGGTGCTCAACAAGATCGACCTGCCTGCCGCCGATCCGGAGAAGTACTCGCTCGAGATCGCAAACATCATCGGCTGCGAGCCGGAAGACGTGCTGCGCGTGTCCGGCAAGACCGGCGAGGGTGTGGCCGCGTTGCTCGACAAGGTCGCCGAGCTGGTGCCGCCGCCTACCACCGAGTATGACATCGACGCACCGGCGCGCGCGATGATCTTTGACTCCGTCTACGACACCTACCGGGGCGTGGTGACCTACATCCGCATGATCGATGGCAAGCTCACCCCGCGCCAGAAGATCAAGATGATGTCCACCGGCGCCATCCATGAGCTGCTCGAGATTGGTATTGTCTCGCCGACTCCGAAGAAGTGTGAGGGGCTCGGCCCCGGCGAGGTGGGCTACCTGATCACCGGTGTGAAGGACGTGCGCCAGTCCAAGGTCGGCGACACAGTCACCTGGGCCCACAACGGCGCCGAGGAGCCGCTGAAGGGTTATGAGGAGCCCAAGCCGATGGTGTATTCGGGCCTGTTCCCGATTTCCCAGGCGGACTTCCCCGACCTGCGCGACGCCTTGGAAAAGCTTCAGCTCAACGACGCCTCCTTGACGTATGAGCCGGAGACTTCCGTGGCCTTGGGCTTCGGCTTCCGCTGCGGCTTCCTCGGCCTACTGCACATGGAGATCACCCGCGACCGCCTCGAGCGCGAGTTTGACCTCGACCTGATCTCCACCGCCCCCTCGGTCAACTATCGAGTGGTGGCAGAAGACGGCAGCGAGCACCAGGTTCACAATCCATCCGACTGGCCGGGTGGCAAGCTGCGCGAGGTCTGGGAGCCGGTTGTCAAGACCACTATCATTGTTCCCAGCGAGTTCGTGGGCACCACGATGGAGCTGTGCCAGTCCAAGCGCGGACAAATGGGCGGCATGGACTACCTGTCCGAGGATCGCGTGGAGCTGCGCTACACCATGCCACTCGGCGAAATCATCTTTGACTTCTTCGACCAGCTCAAGTCCCGCACCAAGGGTTATGCCTCCCTGAACTACGAGGAGGCCGGAGAGCAGGAGGCGAACCTGGTCAAGGTGGATATCCTGCTCAATGGCGAGCCGGTGGATGCCTTCTCGGCGATCGTCCACCGCGACTCGGCGAACTGGTATGGCAACAAGATGACCAAGAAGCTCAAAGAGCTCATCCCTCGCCAGCAGTTCGAGGTGCCGATCCAGGCGGCGATTGGCTCGAAGGTGATTGCCCGCGAGAACATTCGCGCTATGCGCAAGGACGTGCTCGCGAAGTGCTACGGCGGCGATATTTCGCGTAAGCGCAAGCTGCTGGAGAAGCAGAAGGAAGGCAAGAAGCGCATGAAGTCCTTGGGCTCGGTGTCCGTGCCGCAGGAGGCGTTTGTGGCGGCGTTGTCGACCGACGAGAAGTAGTCGCGGGCCTTTTTGGGTGAGAAATTTCCCCCACAGGCCAAATAACTATCGACCTATAGGCATTGGAGGGGTATCCTTGCTTCCAACGTGGCGAACAGTTCTCACGCAAAGGAGCAAAAGATGCGCACTCACAATACCGTTGTGTCCTACCAACTACTCGTCGACTGCTTCGCGCCGCACAGCCGGATCTCGGGGCTATCCCGCGAGCTTGCCGGGGTGCTCGGACTCAGTGGCCCGGCGACGCTGAGCGCCAGCGAGGGCTACATCGTCGATGAGCTGAAGATGGCGTGGCGTTTCGAAAACCCGACCCTCACCTTGGGCAAGCATGTCGCAACCCAGATCGGCTTCGATCTGGGCTCCTTCGAGGAGCTGACCCTGGCGGAGCGAAAGGTGTGCGCCTACCTTGAGAACCTAGTGGCGGATCCAGAGTACGGACACGTGGCCTGGCTGACCAGCCTGGTGATGGAATAAAAAGCGGGAAGGATCCATGAGGATTCCTTCCCGCTTTCGTTTATAATTCGTTGCCGAGCTTCTCATCGGCGGCCTGGCGAGCCTGTGCGATCTGCTCAGCCTTGTCCTCGCCGAGCTTGGCCTTTGCCAGCTCCTCGGCCTTGTCGAGGATCATGTCGGTGGTCTCCTCGGAGTTCAACAGCTCCTTGGCCTTGTCCATAATGCCCATGGCGGGTTCCTTTCGTAGAAGTTTCCGCCCTAGTGTCTCATGAATTTCTTAACTTTGCCACATCTGGCTTATCGTGGCAGCTGGCTCAGGGCGTCATAGAGCATGCGCTGGCGCACCCGCAATGGTTGATAGGCCGCATGCGCCTGTGGGTCGGGTTCGATATCGACGATCGCGTGGCTTGAGAGCGGTTTGATCGTGCCTAGGTCGAGGACCTCGGCGGCGAAGATGGCCGCACCCCGCAGCGCCGCGTCGTTGCTGGGGGTCACGCGAATGGTGCGGCCGGTGACGTCGGCAAGCATGCGCATCCAGGGAAGCGAGCGGGAACCGCCACCGGTGGCGGGCAGCGGGCCGGTCCCGGAAATGTCATGCGCGAAGCCAAAGCACACCCCCTCCAGGACGGCGGCATAAAGGCGCAGGTTATCCGCGTCGGCGGGGATGTCTATGAGCGCGGCGCCGAGGAGATCGTTGCGCACCGGGAAGCGCTCGCCGCGCAGGCTGGGCAGTGAAATGATGCCCGTTGGCTGGCGCACGGCGCGCATCAACATGGCATCGCTTGCCGACGTCGTCACGCCCGGCAGGAATCGCTGGCGGGCCCAATCGGCGGTGCCGCCAACGCTGAGGATCGCCGCGATGCGCAAGAAGCCGTGCCCCGGCAGTGCGAGCTGATGGGTGGCACCGGGATCCTGTTGCTCCTTGACCACCTGCGCATGCCACCCGGAAGTGCCAAAGGAGACATAGTCTTCTCCAACCTTGAGCCCCACGAGGCCTGCGGTAGCGCAGGCGGCATCGCCGGGGGCTAGGACGATGGGGGTGTCCGCGGGAATGCCCAGGTGGTTGTTGGCCGGTGCGAATCCCACCATGCCCGAGCTGATCGTGGGCAGTGCCGCCACGCTGATCTTTGCGGCCTCGCAGATGCGCTGGCTCCACGTGCGCGAGGACAAATCCAGCAGGCCGGTGGTCGAGGCGGTGGTCTCGTCGCAGAAGTAGCCCAAACCGAGCTGGGCGACCACGTAGGAGGCCGGGGAGAACAACAGGTGGTGGGTCTTCGCGGCCAAGGTGGCATCCTCGCCGATGGCCCGCGCCCACAGGGCTGGCAGCGAGGTCGCCGATTGCTCGTTGCCGGTGATGGCATTCCATTCCGGAAGCGTCTCGTGCAGGGCTGCCGCCTGTTCGGTAGCGCGGGTGTCGTTATACAGGACGGCAAAGCCGATGGCCTGGCCGCGGGCGTCGATGCAGATGAGATCTTGCATCTGCCCGGTCAATACGATCGCCGCCACGCCACTGGCTGGCAAGAGATCGAGAATCGTCTCGCGGGTTTGGTCGATCCACGCCTGCGGATCTTGCTCGGAGCCACCGCCGGGCAGGCTGGTGGTGGGGTAGGCGTGGAAGCTGGTGGCGGAAACGGTGCCATCCACGCTCACCAGCGCCCCCTTGGCGCCGGAGGTGCCAAGGTCCAACGTGAGGATGGGGAGGGTCATGTCTTCGAAGCTACCGAAAATTGCTGCCGAGGCGTGAGTACATCGGACATAGCACTGACCCCACACGGGGCTAACGCCCGAATACCAAGGCGATGAGCAGCATCGCCGGCAGTGCCAGGAAGGTGGACAACATGATGGTGTCGCGGGAGATGATCTCGCCGCGGCGGTAGGTGGCGGCGTAATTGTAGGCATTCTGCGCGGTGGGCAGGGCCGCGAGGATGACTGCGGCATAGAGGTCGTCGGCACGCAAACCGGCAACCCACGCGCACGCGAACGCCACAAGTGGCATGCCTACCACCTTCAAGCCGGTGGCAAGCACAGTCCCCAGCCGGTATTGCTTTTGCTGGAGCACCGAGGTGCCGTGCAGGCTTGCGCCGAAGCTGATGAGGATCATGGGGATACTAGCCCCGCCCAATAGCGTCAGCGGCTCCACGATGATCTCTGGAACCTGTTCGTAGGTTCTGGTCAGGGACAATACCAAGCCCGCGGCCGCGCCGATGACGATGGGGCTCAAGAGCCCACCCTTGATCGCGCCGAGCACCTGCCTCGTTCGGGATCCCTCAGCCTTGCGCGGGGTGATCAACGCTAAGATCAGCGGGGTAAGCAGCACCATCTGCACCACGAGAAGGGGCGCTACGTAGGCGGCATTGGACAAGACGTACATGCCCACGGGCAAACCGATGTTGTTGGAGTTGACGTAGCCTGCTGCCGTGGCTCCCATGGTGACCGTGCCCCGGTCGCGCGCGGCATCGTTTGGTGCAAACCAGAGGTACAAGACGGCGAAAAGTCCCGCGGTGATCAGCGCCGCGAGTGTTTCCACGGCGATGACCGGGGAGAAAAGTTCATCCGGGTGCGAGGAGCCGACCACCGTGACCATCAGCGCCGGGGTGGCGGCGAAGAAAGCCACTCGGTTGAGCACCAGGCGCTGCTCGTCGCCCCCGATGATCTTCTTTCGCGCCAAGATGTAGCCCGCCGCAATGACGAAGAAGATGATGGCAAAGCCGATGAGAATTCCGCGCATCGTGCTTACTTGAGATAGGCGGAATTGGCGCGGTGGCCGAAGAGTGCGGTACCCACCCGCACGCTCGTCGAGCCCTCGGCGATCGCCCATTCGAAGTCGCCCGACATACCCATCGACAATTCCTCGCAGCTCATCCCGTCGGGAAGCACCTCTCGGAGGCGATCACGTAGCTCACGCAGTTGTGCGAAGCTGCCGCGGACTACTACCTCCGGCGCATCGAAGGCCGCCATGGTCATCAGCCCGCGCAGGTGCAGCCGATCCAACGAGGCAAGCTGGGGGAGGAAGGGCTCGACTTCGTCTGCCGAAAAGCCCGACTTCTGCTCCTCGTGGGAGGTATTGACCTGGATAAATACGTCCAAGGTGCGATCTTCGAGCTCGAGGCGGTGCTGGAGCGCTTCGGCAAGCCGCAGCGAGTCCAGCGCGTGGAATTCGTGTGCGTAGCGAGCTACCTCGCGGGCCTTATTGCGTTGCAGATGCCCGATCGCAGCCCAGGTAACGCCGGGGATGGCCTCGGCCTTCTCTGCCAGTTCCTGGGGGCGGTTCTCGCCGAGGAGCGTCATCCCGGCCTGCACCGCAAGCCGCACCCTTTCGATGGGATTGGTTTTGCTCACCGCGATCAGCCGCACGTCCTGGGGGTCGCGCCCGGCGCGTCGCGCGGCATCGCTCATGCGCTCGAGCACCTGCTGGTGTGCTGCGCGGAAATCTTCGACGGTTTCGGGGTGGAAGTGGGGATCGGTCATACGCCCCATCCTAATCGCCTGTGGTGTGCTTGCCGACGTCCACCGCCCGAAGCCTTTTTGTTGCGGTTTGCAGGCGTGCAAATTTATTTTCGTTCGCCCAGCATACGAAAGTGTGTTCGGGTAACGGCGTGAGTTTTTGCAAAATTTGCAGGAAAAATACCCTTGTGGGGTATCTGGGAATGGGTTAATTTGGAGGCTAGTTGGAGGATGAATCGAGAAGATGAAAGGAGGTAGAAACGGTGCGAAAGATCAGCATTGAGGAAGGGGCCTACTTCGCGCACCGCGAGCCGGGCTGCCCAGTCAGTGAAAACGATGCGGAGGCGCACAAGCGCCTATTCGAACAGTGGTACGCCTTTACCATCCGGGATGAGGATGCCTCAAGCGTGGACGCCTATACCCATGAGATGACCTTGGCCACCAAGCTGGGTGAGTCCATCTACACCACCCGCACCATTTTGACCTGCCTGGCGGTGCTGCACCACATGCCGGTAACCCTGGGGCGCATCAAGCATGACTATCCCTGTTCGATGCGGCGGTTGACGTCCCTGCTGCGCCCCTTGGTCGCGCTCACCCCGGAGCAACTTGCGGAGATCGATGAGGAGGTGGCCTTTTTGATCACCCCTCGCAAGAAGGCGGAGGTGATGCACCTGCCGAATGCCTTACGCAATTTGGTGCTAGACATCGTGACCATCCACTTCGGTGATGGATCGACCCCGAAGACGGGCCTGCCGGACAATGAGATGAAGCAGATGGGGGACAATCAATGGATGTTCCTCGCCTTCTTGAGTGAGCCTACCGCGCGGGTGTTGCAGGACATGTTGGATAAGATGCGCGATCAACTCAATAAGCAGGCTGAGGAAGAAGCCGCGACCGAGGAGCCGGTCCATACCATGAGCCCGGAGGTCTTCGAGGCCTTGATCAAGGGGCTGCTCAAGAAGCAGTCGGTGGTGGTCAACCTGTATTCCGTCGAGGGAATGGACGGGCTTTTCATGCCCGGCTTTGGCTTCCTCGAAGGCGAGGATTTACGGCGCTGGCAAGACATCGTTTGCTATTCGCGCGATATCGGCGCGGTGGCGAACAAGACGGTTCATTCTTATGCCTTCTCAAGCGTGCAGCGCGCCTTCCTTGAGGTGCGCGATGAGCATTGCTGCTTTCCTGGCTGCGAGCGCCGGGTGTGCGACATCGACCACGTCGTCAACTGGGCCGACGGGGGAGCGACCAACCCTTCCAACGGGGCCCGCCTGTGCCGAAGCTGTCACAACGCGAAGACCGCAGGCATCGTCAGCTACACCATCAACAATGGTGTGCTGACCTGGACCACCCCGGATGGTCGGGTGGTCACCTCGTACTCCACAGGCATGGAGCGACTCTACAATCGCAGCTACGGAGTCCAGCGCAGGGCCCGCCACAAGCGCCGCGAGGCGAATGTGGAGGCCAATACCAAGGCCAAGGAACAGGCCTCGAATACGGAGGAGGTTCCCGAACCCGCGCCCTTCTAACGGGTTCCCTTCAGCGCCCGGGACCAGCTCATGCGGGTACCGCTGTGGAGGATGGCGTTTTGGTAGACGCGGGCCACGATGAACATAACCCCGACGGTGGTGGCAAGGAATACGCCCCACGCGCCGGCTAATTGTGCCGCGTTGATGTTGCCTGCGGCGTACTCCAGTGGCGCCACGGTCAGCGAGGTCGGTGGCAGCCAGGTAAACACCTGCATGATGGTGGACTCGAGGGCGTTCATGCCAAACATGGGCGCATACAGGGTGAGGAAGACAAATAGCATCACAGGCATCTGCGTTGCTTGTAGGTCTTCGGTGCGTGCCACGAGCGAGCCGGCGGCGGCGTAGAGGCTGCCGAAAAACAGCATGCCGAGGATAAACATAACCACGAGCAAGGGAAGAATGGAGTAGTCGATGCTGACCCCCTCGCCAAGATCGCTGAGCTTGAGACCTACCAGCCCAATGGCCACGATCGCCAGGGAGGCGGCGGTGCCGAAAATGAGGTTGCCGATGATCTTTCCGGCGAGGAAGTCCAGCGGTTTGACGGTGGCCAAGATGATCTCGATGACCTTGGAGGATTTCTCCTCGCAGATCCGGCCGCCGACGTTGGCGGCGAACAGGATGATGAAGTACATGAGGATACCAATGCCCGTCAGGGTAGTGGCGATGGCGGCATAGTAGCTGTCATCCTTTTGTTCCGCGGCCGCGGAGATATCTATGGCCTCGACAATCGGGGCGGCGGTAGCCTGCTCAAATGCTGCCCGATCCACGCCCAGTTCGGCGAGCCCTGTCGCCATCGCATCGTCGGCCAAGACCTGCTCGATTGTGGCCTGGACGAGCGGATCCGCGCTTCCAGAGTGCAGCAGCTCGTAACCGCTGCCGGTGTTGATAAGGGCGTAGTCGGTTCCATTTTCTACTGCCTCACGCGCAGCCTTGGCGTCGGAAAGCGAAGAAAACTCAAAGGAACCGTCAGGGAAAAGGGAAGCCTCGACCCCTACGAGCGCCATTGCTTGGGTGCTGTCGTCCGCATCGTCCTTGGAAGCAAAGTAGCTCAAGGCCACAAGAGCGGCGATGATGAGCACCACGATGATGGCGATGGAGATGCGCACCGCTTTCAGGCGCGAGACCACCTGGATCTCGCGGAGGGCGACGGTGCGGATGGTTTGGCTGGTGGAGTAGGCGTTCATTGGGAAACCACTTCTTTGAAAAGCTCGTCGAGGTCGGGAACGTACCGGGAAAAGGACTCCACCGCCCCATGGGCAACAGCCGCGCGCAGTAGAGCCTGGGGATCGGTTTCTCCCACGGCAACGTGGTAGCGTTCAGGCCCAACGGGGTGCGCCTGAAGGTGCGGTGGGCACCATAACTGCGGGTCCACGGCGGTAGCGATATCGTAGATGACCTCGCCGCCGGCGCGCAGCTCATCGATGCTTCCCTGGGCGCGCATCTTCCCACCGGTGATGATGCCAACCCGGTCGCACAGCCGCTGGACGAGGGATAGCTGGTGGGAGGAAAACAGCACCGCCACCCCTGCGCGGGCGCGCTCGATGAGCAGTTCGCTCATGACATCAACGGCCACGGGGTCAAGGCCGGAGAAGGGCTCGTCGAGGACAAGGACGTCGGGGTCATGGATGAGGGAGGCGGCCAGCTGTACGCGCTGCTGGTTACCCAAAGATAAGGTCTCCAGCTTGTCGCTTGCTCGTTGGGCTAGGCCGAGACGCTCCAGCAGACTGAGGGCTCGCGCGCGGGCGTCGGCTGTGGTGATTCCGTGCAATGAGGCGAAAAATACGAGCTGGTCGAGCAGCGGCTCTTTCGCATACAGGCCGCGTTCCTCGGGCATGTAGCCGATGCGCCTACGCAGCGTGGAGTTGATCTCCTTGCCGTCGAGGAAGACCTTGCCGCTGTCGGCGGCCAGCACACCCAAGGCTATGCGCATGGTGGTGGACTTACCGGCGCCGTTGGAGCCCACGAACCCATAGATCTCACCGGCTTCGACCGAAAGTGATACCCCGTCGAGGGCTTGGATGGTTCCATATCTTTTCGAAAGGTTGTCTATGACGAGTCGGGGCACTGGAAATCCTTTGCTTTGGGTACATAAACCATGTTCAATTATAGGGAAATCCGCTGTCAATGGTTGGGGCGTGAATAAGATGGTGGCCATGACTTTGACTACGACCTCGTCGAGACACTTCGGGCTTACCATTCGTGAGCATCGCCTGACCCGCCCGTGGGATCCTGCCCGCCCGGAGCTTGGCACCTTCGAGCTTTTCGCCCGTGAGCTCGTCCCCGATGGGGGCGAAGACCGCGAGGCGATCGTCTATTTTCAGGGTGGTCCGGGCTTTCCCGCACCGCGCCCTGTCGATGACGGCGGCTTGATCGGCGCGGCGTTGCAGCACTACCGCGTTATCTTGCTCGATCAGCGTGGCACGGGGCGTTCCGCGCGTATCGACGGCCACAGCGCCCCAGAAGATAGGGACGCAGCCCACCTTGCGGTCCTCCGTCAGGAATTCATCGTCGATGATGCCGAGGCGCTGCGCGAAGCCCTCGGCATCACGCAGTGGGCTTTGTTCGGCCAAAGCTTCGGCGGCTTTTGTATCACCGCCTATCTTTCCGCCTATCCCGAGGCGGTCTCCCGCGCCTACCTCACAGGGGGCCTGCCGGCCATCGATTGCCATGCCGACGAGGTCTACCGTGCCACCTTCGCCAAGCTGCGCCGCCGCCAGGAGGCGTTCTTTGCGCAGTACCCCTTCGCGCGCGAAAAGATTAAGGAGATCGCCCACCATCTTGACAACTCCGCGGAGCTTTTGCCGACCGGCGAGCGATTGAGTTCGCGGCGCTTTCGAACGCTGGGCATCGAATTGGGAAGGGGCAATGGCTTCCACACCCTGGCGTACCTGTTCGAGGATCCCTTCAGGGTGGTTTGTGGCGAAAAGCGCCTGAAGACGGACTTCCTCGCCACCGCGGGTGCAGCGTTAAGTTTTGAGCAAGGCCCGCTCTATGCGGCAATCCATGAGTCCATCTACGGCGGGGTCGCAGGAAAGCGTACGCAGTGGGCGGCCCACCGCATCCGCGAGGAGATGGCGGGCTTCGAGGAAGATGCCGACCCCAGAGGGGATGTGTTCTATCTGACCGGCGAACACATCTTCCCCTGGCAATTCGACGAAGATCCGGCGCTGCATGCCTTCAAGGATGCCGCCTGCGAACTGGCGGACCACACGTGGAACACCAGCCCCTACAATCCTGAGCGCCTGGGCAATGCCTGCCCGATTGCCGCTGCAGTCTACCTCGATGACATCTTCGTGCCTTTCGAGCAGTCGATGGCAACGGCCGAGGCCTTCGGCGATGCCCGCCTGCATGTCACCAACCAATTCCAGCACGACGGCATCCGCCACGATGGGGCAGGCATCTTCAACCTGCTGCATCAGAAATTACTGGAGCGCTAGGCGCATAGAGCTGCCAACATTCGCGCGGGGGACTAAAGTGTCCCCCATGGACAAGGATCGAGTTCTTAGTCAGGCCGAGCATGCCGAGTTTGTCGAGCTAGTCTCCTGCTTCGAGGTTGTTGAGGAACATGTGCTCGATGGTTCTAGCCTGCGCATGATTTACGATTCCTAACCTCGTGGTTGGATTGATGCGACATTGGTCGTGCCCATCGGCGCGAGGCTAGAAATTGGCCATCTCGAGGCGGGGCACCGCCTCGATGAGGGTGCGGGTGTAAGGGTGCTCCGGGTGGTGTAGCACCTTGTCCGCGGGGCCGTATTCTACGACCTTGCCCTCGCACATCACCGCAACCTGGGTACATACGCTGCGCACCACCGCGATGTCGTGGGAGACAAACACCAGGGTCAGGTCCTCTTGCTCAACGAGGCGATCGATGAGCGCGAGGACCTTTTTGCGCACCGAGACGTCGAGCGCGGACACGGGTTCGTCGGCAAGCACGATCTGCGGGTGCGGTGCAATCGCACGGGCGATGGAGATGCGCTGGCGCTGGCCGCCGGAAAACTCATGTGGCAGGCGGTGTCCCAGCGCGGGGTCGATGCCGACCTGGGTGAGGACCTCCTCGACGCGGGCGGGATCAGGGTGGGGGAGGGTCTCCGCCACGATGTCGGCGGTGGTCATGCGCGGGTCGAGCGAGCCCATGGGATCCTGGAAGACCATCTGCGCAGGCGTGGTCACCGAAACGGTGCCTGAGGTGGGTTTTTCCAGCCCCGCGATCATCTTCAGCAGGGTGGTCTTGCCGGAGCCGGACCCGCCCACGATTCCAAGGCGCTCGCCGCGGTGGACCTTGAGCGAGATGCCATCGACCGAGGTGGTGCGCCGGAAGCGCTTGGTGGCATCGCTGACCTCGATGACCACCTCGTCGGTGGCGTGCGAAGGCTTGGCCGGGGGAAGCTGCGCTGCCTCAAGTAGGCGGCGGGTGTAGTCGTGGCTGGGGTTGCCCAGGACCATTTTGGCGGGGCCTTCCTCCACGATGCGACCTTCTTGGAGCACGTAGAGGCGCTCGCAGGTACGAGAGACCAAACCAAGGTCGTGGGTGATAAACAGCAGGGACATCCCGCGGGTAGCCACCAGGTTCAAGATGAGGTCGATGATCGCCTTCTGGCTGGTCACATCCAGCGCGGTGGTGGGCTCGTCGCAGATGAGCAGCTCGGGATTGTGCGCCAGCGCCATGGCGATGATCACCCGCTGGCGCTGGCCACCGGAAAGCTCGTGTGGGTAGCGGCCGAAGTGGGTGTCGGACAGGTCGACGTCGGAAAGCAGCTTCAGCGCGCGTTGATGTGCTTTCGCGCGCGGCACCTTGTCATGAATGCGGATCGCTTCGACGATTTGCTTGCCGACGCTTAACAGCGGATCGAGCGCAGTCATCGGCTCCTGGAAAACCATGGCCACCCGGCGGCCGCGAATCTGGCACAGCTGCTTTTCGGGCAGTCGATGCAGGTCGGTGTCGCCGAGGGTGATGCTGCCCTGGGAGTCGATGAGCCGCATGATCGACAAGGCGGTGAGTGTCTTTCCGGAACCGGACTCGCCAATAAGCCCCACCCGCTCGCCGGGGGCGATGGAAAGCGCCAGGTCGTGGACAACACCGGCGACGTGAAGCTCGCGTACCTCAAGGGTGTTCATTAGTAGGCCTTTCTCGCCTCGTGTTTGTCGGTCATACTCAGCCGTCGGGGATCGGCCAGGTCGCGCAGTCCGTCGCCGAGCAGGTTAAAGCCCAAGACGGTCACGGCGATGGCCAACCCCGGCCACAGCGCCAGCATCGGGGCGGTCGCCAGCGAGGACTGCGCCGACTGCAGCATGCGGCCCCAACTCGGATCCGGTGGCGGAGTGCCAAGCCCCAAGAAGCTTAAGCCCGCCTCGGCGAGGATGGCCAGCGCAAAGGAGACGGAGGCCTGCACGATGATGACCCCCACGATATTCGGCAGCACGTGCCGGGTGGCCACGAACCACGCGGACTTTCCCGCCTGGAAGCTGGCGGCGATGAAGTCGCGGCTCATGATGGACAAGGTGCCCGCGCGTGCGATGCGGGCAAAGGCCGGGACGCTGGCCAGACCGATGGCGGCCATCGCGGTCAGCGTGGAGGCGCCGAACATGGCGGTGGCGATGATCGCCAGCAGCAGGCCGGGGAAGGCCAGCAGCAGGTCAGAGGTGCGCATGATGAGGGACTCGACGGCGCCGCGGCGCATGCCCGCCCACACCCCTAGGGGCACGCCGCACAGCGCCGCCACAGCCACAGCCACCACGCCCACCAGCAAAGTGATGCGGGCGCCGACCATAATCTGGCTAAACACATCGCGGCCGAAGCGGTCGGTGCCCAGCCAGTGGATGAGGTTGGGGCCCTGCAGGCGGGCGTCAGCGTCGACTCGCAGCGGATCCACCGGGGTCCACACCAGCGATACCACCGCGAGGAAGACCACGAAGGCCACGATGACCAGACCAACGCGCCCGGTGGTGGGCAAAGCGTTCCAGAACTTTTTCACTTAGGCCCTCCTACGGGTGCGCGGATCGACGATGAGATAGGTGAGATCGACGATCGCGTTGACCACCACCGCGAAGACCACCAGCACCATGACGATCGTCTGGACGGTGGGCAGATCGCGGCTGGTGACCGCCGATAACAGCATGGTGCCAAGGCCGGGGATGACAAACACCTTCTCGATGACCACGGCCCCCACGAGCAGGGAGGTCATCTGCAAGCCGGTGACCGTGAGCACCGGCAGCGCGGCGTTGCGCAGGCCGTGGGCGCGCAACGCCTGGCGCAGGCTGAGGCCTTTGGCGCGCGCGGTGCGCATGAAGTCTTCGTTCATCACATCCAGCACGGCCGAGCGCACGTAGCGGGTCATGATCGCAGCCTGCACGATGCCCAAGGCGAACACCGGTAGCACCAGGCGCGCAAGGAACCCGCCGAAGTCCTGCTCGGGAACCACCCAGCCATTCGGCGGCAGCCACCCCAGCTGGATGGCAAACAAGGCAACCAATAAGACACCTGCCAGGAAGCTGGGGATGGCGATGCCGATCTGGGAGGTGGCGGTGATAAGCACCCCGTCGGCGTGGCGGGCGCGCCGGGCGGCCCACAGGCCGGTGGGCACGGCGATGGCCAAGGCCATCGCCATCGAGGCGAGGATGAGGATGAGCGAGACCTGCAGGCGGTCGACAACCAATGGGGAGATGTCCTTGCCGGAGGTAAGAGAGGTGCCGAAATCTCCGGTGAGCATGCCGGTTGCCCAGCTAAAGTACTGCTCGATTAGCGGGCGGTCGAGCCCCATGGACTTTTCCAGGGCGGCGACGTTGTCCGGGGTGGCGGTGACCCCCAGGGCGATCTCTGCGGGGTTGCCGGGGACGATGCGCAAGGCGATGAAGATGATGATGCTCGCGGCTATCACCGTTGCCAGGTAGCGCGCTAGGTGGATGAGGATCCTTGTCACTTTGTCGCTCCTTGCTTGCTCACAGGTGCCAGCGCCAGCCCATCGGAGACGGAGTTGACGGGAATGTTGTCGATGCCGGTGCGGGCGACCACGATGTTGGGCAGGTTGAACACGGTGTCCGCGGCGGCCTGGTCCATGATCCGCGCCACGGCCTCGCGCATGAGCGGCGTGTACTGCTCGGCAGGGGCGGAGTCCGCCTGGGCGAGCAGTTGTTGGACCTGCTCGTCGTCAAAGCCGAGGTAGTAGTCGGGGTTGCCGAAGAGGGTGGGTATGTCGCGCGGCTCGACGTGGGCAACGATGGACATGTCGTAGTCCTTGCCCTTTAAGACCTTCGCCAGCCACACGGCGGGGAACTCGGTGGACTCGATGCTGACCTCGAAGCCGATGTCACGCAGCTGGGAGTAGATCATCTCGCTTGCCACCTGCGCATAGGGCAGGGAAGGCACGGAAATGGTGATCGGGGTGCCCACGGCGCCGGCCTCCTGCATGAGCTGCCTAGCCTTGTCCGGGTCGAAGGAATACTGCGAGGTGCCGGTGTACCAGGGATCGGTGGGCGGGACGGGAGTGCCGCCGGTATCGAGCCCGTAGCCGTCCCAGGCGGCGTCGATGAGCCCCTGTCGGTCGATGCCGTACATGACGGCTTGGCGCACGCGCACATCGTTGAAAGGCGCGCGCTGGTTGTTCATGGACAACAGCACCTCGCCGTTGGTGGTACCCACCTCGATCTGCAGGTCGTCCTGCTTGGCTAGGGAGTCCAGCAGCTCGGGGTTTTGCAGGCCCACGGCGATGTCGATGTCGCCGGCGCGCACGGCGTTGGTCATGGAGATCGCGTCGGAGAAATAGCGCAGCACCGCACGGCGTGCGGTGGGTGTGTCCCCCCAGTAGTCCTCGTTGCGGGTCATGCTTAACGACGAGCCTACGGCCCAATTCTCCACGATGAAGGGGCCGGTGCCTACCGGGTTATTGGCCAAATCATCGACGCCGGTGGGGCTCATCATGGCGCCGATGAGCGTGCCCATCGTCCACAACCAGGTGTTGGAGCGCTGCGTGAGGGTGACCTCGAGGGTGTGCTCGTCGATGACTCGGGTGGACTCCACCTTGGCCATTTGTGCCTTGAGCCCGTTGGTCCAGGCGTCGGAAAGCACCCGATCGATGCTGAACTTTGCGGCGTCGGCGTTGAAGGGGTCGCCGTTGGAAAAGCGCACGCCCTGGCGCAGGTGGAAGGTGTAGACGCGGCCGTCCTCGCTGGTGTCCCAGCTGGTTGCCAGCAAGGGGGCGACCGCGCCGTTTTGGTCGATACGGACCAAGCCCTCATAGACGTTGCCCATGAGCGCCTGTGGGATCGCTGCCCCCGATGTGGTGGTGAAGTCCAAGGAAGCGGGCGCGGTGGTGGCACCGACGGTGATGGTGTCGGCCGGCGAGACATCCGAAAGGCTGGTGGCGGTGTGACCCGCGGAACATCCGCTCAGCAGGAGGGAGCTGCAAAGCGCTACTGCGAGCACCGTGGCGGCCGGGCGGCGCCGGTGTGAATAGAACATGTAAGCAGGGTAGTACCTTGCGGCAGGGAGGGAAAATGATAGGGGGATAATGATGGGCATGCAGCAGGTGTTAAGCGGATTCGTCATCATCGTGGTGATCATCGGCGTGGGCATGGTCCTGGGGCGCACCCGTGCGCTGGGCAAGAATGCCACCGAGGTCTTAGGCAACTTCGTCTACCTGGTGGCAACGCCCGCGCTGTTGTTCGATAAGCTCACCCACCTGACCTTGGGCGAGGTGTTCAATCGCAACTTCGTGGTGATCGTGGGCTCGGCGCTGGCGACGGGGCTGGCCTTCTTCGTGGCCTACCACCTCTTCGCCCGGCGGTCGGTGGCGGACTCAGTCATCGCCATGTTGGCCGCGAGCTACTCGAATGCCGGCAACCTTGGCATTCCGCTGGCGGTCTATGTGCTCGACGACGCCTCGCTGGTCATCCCCGTCATCTTGTTCCAAATCGCCTTCTACGCCCCGGTGACCATGACCTGGCTGGACTTCCTTCACCGCAACCCGGAGGCGTCGATGTGGAAATCGCTGGTGCTGACCCCCGTGCGCAACCCGATGCTGATTGCTGCGGTCTCCGGGCTGGTGTGTACCGCGCTGGCGTGGCAGCCGCCGGCGGTGATCGCCGAACCCATCGCGCTTCTTGGTGGGGCCTCTGTGCCGCTGGCGCTGGTGTTGTTTGGCTTGGGGCTGCAGTTCCACTCCGCGTGGCGCAAGGAGGTGTGGGCGGTGGTCGTGTTCAAGAACTTCCTGCACCCCGCGATAGCCTTTGTGCTGGCCTGGGCGCTAGGCCTACACGAACACGCCCTGCTGGCCGCGGTCATTCTCGGCTGCTTGCCGACGGCGCAGAATGTCTACGCCTATGCGCTGCGACAGAAGACCAACGTTGCCCTCGCTCGGGATGCGGGGCTGGTGACCACCATCGTCTCGTTTCCCGTGATCGTGGTGGTGTCAGTGCTGCTGGGTTAAATCGTGGCTAAAGCAGCGCCAAGCGCTGATGCTGGGGGATTGGTTCATTAAACTAATGCCCTATGACCCTCACCGTGCGCACCGCCAATGCCGCCTTGTTGCGCAGCAAAGCCACAAGAATTGCCTTCGCGTTCATCGCGGCGATGGCTATTGTGCTGGTGGTACTCGTCGACGGCATGCCCGCGGCCGGTTTCTGGCGCACCTTATATACTGTGGCCGCTTTCGGGCCGGGGCTGGGGATCGTCGCGGCTGCGATCAGCTGGATCTTCGTATCTATCAGGCGCCGCAAGCCGGTGCTCATCATCGACGATCGCATCCACATCGTGCACTCCGGGGTGAGTTTTCCCGTCACGGACTTGGCGCGCCTAGTCATTACACGGGCGGGTTTGCGCAGCCAGGCGGTGTTGTTGCCGAGGCACCTGGTGCAAGAAACACGCGGGCTGGAGGCCTACACGGTGGAGTTTCCGCCGCACCCGGATCCGCGCCCCTTCGAGCTCGTGGAGTACCTTTCCGCGCGGGTGCCCGGGCTGGTCGTCGATAAGTAAAACCGAAGTTGGATGCTAACGAAAAGGTAACGGTACGATCACGAAAAGGGTGCGGTTCGGTTCCGATTGGGTCTCAACTTTGGATAAAGCTGCAGGTGGAAACGGTTGAGGTGCCGAAGTGGGGTTGCTAGGTAAGTTGCGCTCTGCATAGCGTTGATGGGGTAAGTTTGTCCTATTTTAGAAATTTAACCTATGAATTCTTCACGTCCCGATCGCTTCATCTTCACCGGCGCACTTGGAGCGATCATCGTCTTCGTCATTGGCGCGATCCTCGCAGGCGATAGCGCCACCAGATTCTTCTCCTCCGTGGCTGGGTGGATGCTGACCAACGTCGGCTGGCTCTACATCGGCGGGGTCTCGCTCATGTTCATCTTCCTCATCGGCGTCTTCGCCTCCCGCTACGGACGCCTCAAGCTCGGCGATGACGATGATGAGCCCGAGCACTCCCTGCCCGCCTGGTTCGCCATGCTCTTTGCCGGTGGCGTGGGCAGCGTGCTCATGTTCTGGGGTGTGGCCGAGCCCCTCAATCACGCGGTCAACGTCCCCCAGGCCGATGCCGAACCGATGACTAAACAGGCCATCCACGAGGCCTTCGCCTTTACCTTTTATCACTTCGGCATCCACATGTGGGCGATTATGGCCCTGCCGGGGCTGGCGCTGGGCTACTTCATCTACAAGCGCAAGCTGCCGCCGCGCGTGAGCTCCGTCTTTGCCCCGGTGCTGGGCGCACGGATTTACTCCACCCCCGGCAAGCTCATCGACGTACTTTCCATCGTTGCCACCACCTTCGGCATCGCCGTCTCGGTCGGCATGGGCGTGCTGCAGATCAACGCTGGCATGCACAAGTTGTGGGGCACCCCGGAGGTGAGCTGGGTGCAGCTGATCATCATCGTGGTCATCACCGCCGTAGCCTGCGCCTCGGTGGCCTCCGGGTTGGAGAAAGGCATCAAGATGCTCTCCAACCTCAACATCGCGATGGCGGTTGCGCTCATGCTTTTTATCCTGGCAACAGGTCCCACCCTGGCACTGCTGCGATTTACCGTGGAAAGCTTCGGCATCTACGCGGGCTCGCTTCCCGAGGTAATGTTCTGGTCTGACTCCTTCGGCGATAACCCCGGCTGGCAGGGCAAGTGGACCGTGTTCTACTGGGCCTGGACTGTGTGCTGGTCGCCGTTTGTGGGCACGTTTGTCGCCCGCATCTCCCGGGGGCGCACCGTGCGCGAATACATCGGCGGCGTGCTGGCGCTGCCCGCCCTCTTTGCCATCGTGTGGTTTGCCATCTTCGGCCGCGCAGGAATCGACATTGAGCTGGGCAACCCTGGCGTCTTGAGTGATCCGGTGGTCCACGAGGGCGATGTGGCCTTTGCCTTATTCGGCTTCCTCGAGCACTTCCCGCTCACGGTGCCGGTGAGCATCCTCGCGCTGATTATCGTGGTGCTGTTCTTCGTGACGTCGATCGACTCCGCCGGCATGATCAACGACATGTTCGCAGCCGGCGAGGAGGACGCGACCCCGGTGGGCTATCGCATCCTGTGGACGGTGGCCATCGGCGCGGTGGCAGCAGCCCTGCTGCTTATTTCCCCGGATACCGGAATTACCACCCTGCAGGAGGTGGTGATCATCGTGGCCTTCCCATTCCTGATAACCCAATTCATCATGATGTACTCCCTCATCCGCGGTATGTCCGACGACGCCGCCGCCCGCAGGAAGGTGGTGACCCGCCGGTGGGACAAGACCGACACCGCGGAGAAGCTGGAGCAGCACGAGCAGGCGGCGGCACCCGGCTATGACGAGGACGGCAATCCCCTTCAGGAGGTGCGCCTCGCACAGGAGCCGGACGGTACGATCGTCATCCCCGGCAACGTGGTTATCGCGGGCGATCTCGGCGTCGAGGGCGAGGTCGCCGAGGATGAACCGGGCTTTACCGTGGTGGAGCAGACCCTGCCACGGGCCAAGGACGCCTGGGACTAGGGGCGGTTGGCCGCCAAGATCTCCAGGCTTTCGAGGGTTTGCTCGAAGCTGGGGGTGCGCAGCGAAATCATCAGCTCGTCAGCCTGGGCATGCGCGGCGAACTTCTGTAAGTAGTCGCGCACCTCGGGGCCGGTGCCGACCGCGGTGTAGCGCATCATGTCTTGGATTTGTTGCCCGGCGTAGGAGTCCATGACGGCGTCGAGCTGCTCGTCGTTGAGGTAGTGGTCGCGGCTGGCCACGTTGCGCACCCACGCGCGCATGACCTGTTCGCGGGCGGCGAGGGCGGCCTCGGTGGTGTCGGCCGCAAGCACGTTGACGGCGGCGATGACGTATGGCTTGTCGCCGTCGTGACGCGGCTGGAAGTTCTCGCGGTAGGTGGACACCGCCGCCTCGAGGTGTGTGGGGGCAAAGTGCGAGGCGAAGGAGTAGGGCAAACCCAGGCGCGCGGCCAATTGGGCGCCGAAGAGGGACGATCCCAGGATATAGAGCGGCACGTTGGTGCCCGCGCCGGGGATGGCGCGCACGCCGTCGATGATGGACTCATCGGCCAGGTACTTTTGTAGCTCCACGACGTCCTCGGGGAAGGATTCGGCGGCCATGGGATTGCGGCGCAGCGCGCGCCCCAAGGTGTTTTGATCCGTGCCCGGGGCGCGCCCGAGCCCGAGGTCGATGCGGCCGGGGTAGAGCTCGGCCAGCGTGCCGAATTGCTCGGCCACGGTGTAGGGGGAGTGGTTGGGCAGCATGACCCCACCCGCGCCCAGTCGGATGCGCTTGGTGTGCGCACCGATGTGGGAGATGAGCACCGCCGGGGACGAAGAGGAGATGGACTTCATGTTGTGGTGCTCGGCGTACCACACGCGTTCGAATCCCAGCTCCTCCGCCTTCTGTGCCAGCTGCACCGATCGGGCAAAGCTGACGCCGGGGCGTTCCCCGTCATAGATCGTGGCGAAGTCGAGCAGGGACAAAGGAAGCTGGTTACTCATGTCTTCCTGTAACGATGACGGCCGAATCGTTATTCCCACGCAGCCTTGCAGACGTCTACAGTCTCGGCTCACAAAGCGGCGTAGGCCGCCTCCATGCGATCGAGCGCCGCAGTGAGAATCTCCCGGGAGGTGGCGATGTTCAGGCGGGTGTGCCCGCGGCCGATCTCGCCGAAGAACTCGCCGTCATTCATGGCCACCTTGGCGTGCTCGATGAAGAATTGGGAGGGGTTGCCTGGCACCGTGGTCTCGGTGAAATCCAGCCACAGCAGGTAGGTGGCCTCCAGGTGTGGCACTTTGACCCCGGGGATGCGGCGGGGTAGCTCGCGGGCGACGAAGTCGCGGTTGGCCTTGAGATAGTCCAGCTCCTGCTCGAGGAACTCGAGGCCTTCGGTGTAGGCCACCTCGGCGGCGATAAGGCCCAGGGTGGACACGCCGTCGCGGATGACTGGGGACAGCTGATTCCACTTCCTCACGTCGTCTTCATTGCTGAAGATGATCTGAGCGCATTTCAGGCCTGCGGTGTTCCACGCCTTGGAGGTGGCGGTGGCGGTGATGCAGACCTTGGCGGCAGTGGCGGATACCCCTGCGGCCACGACGTGGGCGCCATCGTAGACCAGTGGGGCGTGGATTTCGTCGACAAGCACGCGTGCGCCGTAGCGGTCGGCGAGCTCGGCGAGTTCGATGAGGTAGTCCTGCTTAAACGTGTAGCCCAGCGGGTTGTGGGGGTTGCACAACAGGATCGAGCCTGCACCATCGCGGAAGGCCTGCTCTACCTGGTCGAGGTCCAGCCCGCCGCGCGCGTCGAGGAAGACGCCCTCGCGCCCGGTCGCGGACAGCAGTTGGAAAAATGGCGGGTAGGCCGGCACCGGCACGATCACCTTGGAGCCTGGTGCGGTGAAGTGGCTAATCGCCACGTACAGCGCGCGCACCACATCGGGCACGGCAAAGATCCACTCGGGCTTGGCGTCAAAACCGTAACGGTTGCGGTAGAAATCGGCGGTGGCGGCGGGAAGCGCGGACCCGTCCGGCTGGTAGCCGAAAGATTCGTTTTCCACTGCCGCTTGTAGCGCCTTCTTTATGGGCGGACACGTTGCAAAGTCGGACTCGGCCACCCACAGGGGCAAAACGTCGCTGGGATAGCGGGTCCACTTCATGGTGTGGCGGGCTGTGAGCTCGTCGAGGGTAGGAAAGCTAATCAGATTCATGCCTCTACGCTACTCAACAGCGCCGCAGGTTGAGATAGCGCACAAAGTACCTATGAATAAAACTCTTGGTGCTTTTGACGCTAGATAACCAGGTAGTGCGATGAGGAGACCTTCTGAGCGTGGTGCACAACCTTCAGAGTGGAAATTCTCAATATAAGCGGCGTTGCGCAGCACGAAGTGTCTTGCCTGTGATGTGCCCATGGAACTTGTCGGGCCACTTCCCGCTGATGACTTCGCTACGTCGGGCTTTTCCAGGGGCAGCTCGCTCCCGAAGGATTAACCAGGCAGCCCTGCTTTGGTGTCGCGATCAGTGGATATCAGGACGCATTGTCATGACTGCGGCTGGCGCCCATCCAACTGGCAGCTAACCCTCGAAGCCGAATGCCTTTAGACGCTGCTTGCTGGCCTCTGTGGAGTGGGCCGTCAGAGCCAACAGCTCGGCGTAGATCCCGCCGGAGCGTGCCAGCTCGTCTGGTGAACCGATCTCGTCGACGTGCCCATCGCGCAAGGTGATGATGGTGTCTACGTCGGCGATGGTGGATAAGCGGTGGGCGATGATCAACGTGGTGCGGCCTTCCATGAGCTGCTCGAGGCCAGCCTGAACCGCCAGCTCGGCTTTGGTGTCCAGCGCCGAAGTGGCCTCGTCGAGGACAAGCACAGGTGCGTCTTTGAGCATGGCGCGGGCCACCGCCACACGCTGTTTCTGCCCACCTGACAGGCGTAGGCCGCGCTCGCCGATGACGGTGTTGTAGCCGTCGGGGAAGCTCATAATGAAGTCGTGGGCGTTGGCTTTCTTGGCCACCTCCACGATCTCTTCCATGGTGGCATCCGGGCGTGCGTAGGCAATGTTTTCGCGCACCGTGCCGGAAAACAGGGAGGACTCCTGGAAGACCACCCCGACGCTGGCGCGCAGCTGCTCGGCGGAAAGCTGGGACACATCGTATCCGGCGATCGATAGCTGCCCCTGGGTGGGCTGGTAGAGGCCAAGGATCAAGTTCACAATGGTGGACTTGCCGCCACCGGACTCGCCGACCAAAGCGATCTTCTGCCCGCGCTGCGCCTCGAAGGAAACGTCGCTCAGCACCTGCTCGCCGGCGGTGTATTCGAAGGAGACGCCCTGCAATGAAATCATCGGGCGATTTCCGCGCGGTACCAGTGGGCGGACCGCATCCTCGTGCAGCACTGGCACGTCAACGGCACGGGTGGCGGCCACCAGCTCCGGATTGACGGTGTCTTCGAGCGGCTTTTCCATGACCTCGAAGTAGTCCTTCGATCCGGCAATCGCGCGTTGTGTGGTGTCAACAACCCAGCTCATCATGGTCAGCGGCTGGCGGGCCATGTTGACCAGCTGCAGCAGCAACACCATGTCGCCGAGGGTGAACATCCCGTGCAGGGTGCGATAGAACAGCATGAGGTAAATGGCGAAGAACACCAAGTCCATCGACCCGCCGCGGGCCACGTCCATGAAGTGCCACCAGGAGGACTGTTTCTTGGTGAGCTCGACGGTCGTGCGGTACCTGCGGCCGAAGGTGCCCAGTTCGCGGACCTCGGATACGAAGGACTTGACTACCTTGACCTGGCCGATGACCTCGGCGAAACGCCCGCCGGCGAGGTCGATCTGCTCGTTTTTCTTCGCCTCAATCTTTTGCCACCTCTTGCTGGTAAGCCCCGTCAGCCACATGTACACCGGCACGATGACAGCCAGCAGCACCGCCAGCGGCCAGTAGTACCACGCGGAAATTCCCAGCACCGCGACGAGCGTGATGATCATGGGGAAGAAGTTGTTGGCCATCGCCTGCAGGGTTTGGGTGATGGAGGAAATGGAGCGATCAAGCCGGGCGATGATCGTGCCGGTGACCTGATTGTCGAAGTATCGCTGCGGCATGCCCAGCAGCTGCGCGTAGTAGCGGGTGGACAAAATCTGCCGCATGCGTGCGGCCATGACGTCGCCGATGTAGCCACCGACGTTGTGCAGGATCGTGTTCAATAGCTGCGCTGCAAAAAGCGCCACCGCCAGCCACATGACCCTGGTGGTAGCGGTTTCAAGGGGGGTATCACCCGCGACTGAAGCGACGATCGTATCCGTTGCGTCTTTGAGAATAAACGGTGTCACCAGCGCCAATACGGCAACGATGACCGCGGAAATGACGACCCCTAGGTAGTAGGGCCACAGCGCCTTGGCGCTGCTGAGAATTCGGGCGATTGATCGCACGGATTAAACACCAAACTTTCGCTTAATTTTTACGTCCATCTAATACTGTCACACGCCCGCGACACACTCGCTTCTCCCACTTAACCTGCGCCTTCGCTTGCCGACGTTCACCTGTCCCAACAAACCCGCGCCCATTTACGTTCCGATACCACTCAAAAACCAACACATTTGGGAACCACATCACACAAACGGGTAGGTAAAAGGAAGGAAAGCCGCGAAAAAGGCTCTGGGAAATGAAACACCAAAACGAGCGTTCGGCCGGGAAAAAAAAGTTTCACCCTCCAGGGAACCGGAGCCCCGCAACACCCGTCTAAGTAGTTTCATGTAGGCCTTTGGCGTGCATAAACCTGCCTCAAAACCCTGCCTTTAACTTGGAGATCCGTGATGAAACTCACTTCAGCTAAGCGTCCAAAAGATCATCCGGCCGGCGTGCGAAAACTTAGCGCAATCCTCGTGATTGGGATTACTGCTCTCGGGCTATCTGGGTGTGGATTCGCAGTCGATGCCATTGCGAATAACGAACGAGAATCACCGAGCACAATAACACCCGTAAACCCCGCTGCAGGGATCGAAGCTGTACCTCAGGCTTCCGCCATGCAGGGTCGCTTTCGTCTTGGTGATTTTGATGTGAGCGCGCCGGATTATGAATTCTTCAACGTCTGCGAAGAGCTGACGGCGGCAGAGATTGCTGGTATGGGCCTTGAGTCAAACGGTGTAAATCACCAACGAACATTCAAGAATTTTGCCTTCTGTGGCTTTAGAAACAAAGACAGGACAAAGAGTGAGGTGGCCTATTCTCTCGTTTCCGACGAAATGGTGAGGGATGTAGTCTCAGAAAATTTCGCTGAGCTGAATATGCCATTTGAAAGTGTCACTACGGGCGCAATTTTTCATTCTCCATTCCCGCACTTATCGGACTCCAATTGCATGGTGAGCGTTTCGACGACCGGAGGACGCTTGGGCGTAACCGCCTTGGGTGGGGTGGTTAGAGATGTTTCCTTGGAAAAGCTTTGCTCTGACGCTGATCAGAAAATGAAAACGATCCTTGACTTGAAAGGAATCTCCTAATGGAACTGAATTTGTCTATCGATTCTATTGAAGAGCAGCTCGCACGCCTTAGTGAAGTGGTTCAGATCTCCAATACAGTTCTTCAGGCTTCTTCAACGGATTTGATTGATTCAAGCTACTCCCGTATTCCGGGCTTCGATTCACTCGGTGAAAACCATGGCAAGATCCTTTTCGGTGGAACAGGTTCGGCAGCAGAAATCTTGCAGTCGTTCTCTGATCAAGTAGTTTGGATCTCCGAACAGCTTAGGAATACTGTACGGGCACTTTCCTTACAAGAGTCTTTCACCCGTAGCGGATTGAGTATCGCAGATGAAGGTGGTCGAATCGGGGCGGAAGGCGTTGAGTTTAGGCCGCGACCGGATGCACGTTATCTAAGTTTTGAATTTGAAGCGCCAATCGTAGGCAAGTCCAACTCGCTGTCTGAACTTTCATCTGCACTGTGGCAAACAAATCACGGAGCCGTGGGCCAAGCTATGGAGCATTGGAACAGCCTCGGAGCCGATGTTCAGTCAATTGCGAATGACCTCAGGGCGGTAGCGCAGTCTATCGGATCGTCGAACCGAGGTGCGGTTATCGATGCCGCGGTGTCCAGAATCAATGAGGTTGCGACGCACGGCGATGCATTTGCAAGCAGTGTTCCAAGCATCTCAAGCGCATTGGGAAATCTCCTTTCTTCGGTTCCCTTCCTTCAAATGTCGATCATGCAAGCTCAGACGGCCGTGGCTGCAGTACAAGAGCCTGCCGAAAAGCAGGCATTGGAAGAGGCCTACCTTTCGAGCTTGCAGTCAGAACTCCAAGGTATTGCCGATCGTGCGGTTCCTAGCACGAGAAACTTGATGCAAAACGTCGTTGCGGGTACCTCCGCAGGCGGAAGCACAAACACGGGGATGAACCAGGTTGCGGGCAATGGAAAGCTGTCCACATCTGGGCTCAATGCGGCTGGGATGCAGGGGGGTACTGGAGCGGGCGCCGGCGTGGCGGATCCGGGGGAGTTTGCGGCGATCAACAGTGAGGTTACGGCGTTGCAATCCATTGACACGGGTTCAATGAGCACCCATGCGGCATCGGCAGGTGGGCTCGGAACGATGTCACCAGGAATTGGCACAGGTGGAGTGATAAACACCGCCGGTCTGGGATCGCAGGCGGCAGGAAGCGGGGCGATCGGTGCCGGAAGTGTGGGTGCCATCGGCGCTGGCCCGAACTTTGGCGGTGCAGCAGCTTTGAACCCAACGCGTTTGGGCACCACACCGGCAGGCGTTGGTGGAGTGACAACCCCCATCGCAAGCACCGACCGCATGGGTACGGCAGGCGGAATGGGCATGGCCCCGGTTAGTACCATGGGAACGCGCGGCGGTTTTGGTGGTTTACCGGGGGCCACGGCGTTTGGTGGTACTGGTGGCACCACAGGAAACGGTGGAGGAACTCCTGGACGCGGTGCAATGGGAGCGGCCAACTACGCAGGCCGGGGCGACGGGGGAGCAACACCAGGAGTTGCCGGAGTAGGGCGGATTGCCGCTGGTGGCCTCGGTGGGGCTGGCAATGTGAGCGGGGCAACCGGCGCCGGTGGGCGTGTCGGCGCCGCGCCAACAGTGGCAGGCGCGCCGGGAGGTGCGGTAGCAGCGACCGCACAATCGGCAAGTGCAGGGCGTGGGCCGGGCGCCGTGATGGGAGGCATGCCTATGGCAGGTGCCGGAGCCGGTGAATCCAAGAAGGAAAAGATGCGCAGGCTGACCACGGCGATCGAAGGCGATGACAACGTCAGTGCGCTGCTGGGGAAATCCACCCCGGCGGTGCCCGGGGTCATCGGGGCATGGGTGCGCGGATAGCAGCGAAAGGTGGACTGTGGGCTAGGCTTATCGCATGGCCACAGCAGAGCTCGTCGTACTAGCAGATGAGGCGGGAAACCCCATCGGTACCGCCCTCAAATCAGAGGTGCATACCGAAAACACCCCGCTTCATCTTGCATTTTCCTGCTACGTCGTTGACACCGAGGGCAACCTTCTAATTACCCGCAGGGCCCTGGAGAAGAAAACTTGGCCGGGGGTATGGACCAACTCGGCCTGCGGGCACCTTGCCCCAGGCGAGACTGCCCAGCAAGCAGCCGCAAGGCGTGTGCCCCACGAGATCGGCGTGGATCCGGGAAATCTCGTAAACCTAGAGATGGTGCTGCCGGACTTTCGCTACCGCGCGGTCGACTCCCACGGCATCGTCGAATGGGAGATCTGCCCAGTGTTCGTCGCACGTCTTGCCACAGACAGCGTGCTCACACCGGAGACCGAGGAAATAGATCAGATGGCGTGGGTCCAGCCGCGCGAATTCTTTACCGCTGTCGATGCCGCGCCTTTCGCGTTTAGCCCCTGGATGGTCGACCAGCTCGCCCACCCGCAGCTGCGCGAGAAACTGAACGAAATCGCCGCGCGAGCTTAGAACACCAACCTCGCCGAGGAAAGGGGCTTATCAACCCAGGTGGGGCGGTGGGTGAGCTCATAGACCACCTCATAACAAAAGCGGTCGATAACAAATGCGCGCAGCACGGCCGCATCCACCTGGGACCCGGTTGCCTGCTCATAGGCGGGCAGGAAGGTCGCCTCATCGAAACTGAGCCCCGCATAGTGGAAACTGCGGGCAAGACCGGCGATGTCGCGCAGCGGGGAATCCCACACGCCGATGCTCGCGCCGGGTTCGCCCTCAAAATCGAGGTAGTAGAGGTGATCGTCGGCAAGCAAGATTTGGCCGAGGTGCAGGTCGCCGTGGATCTCCTGAACGCTGATGGAGGCGATGGTGTCTAGTTGCGCATAGGCCTCGCGGGCGGCGGGGAGGTAGGGATCAAGCAGCGCCGTGGTGCGGGCAAAGCCCTCCAGGCGGGCGCGCAGGCGCGTGGCAAGTTCCAGGCCGGTAATCTCGTTGGTGCCAAAAGCCGTGGCCAAGGACCTATGGATCACCCCGAGGCTGTCACCGAGCGCGGGCACGTGGGCAGCAAGTGCCGGATCCTCGCGCAGTTGCCACAGGTCGGTGGCGTCGGGAATGAAGCCGGTGACCACGCAGACGGTGTCGCCATTGTGCGTGAGGTAGCCAACAAGCGGGGGAACGAACGTATCCAACACCCGGCCGATGCGGACCTCTTGGCCGATGCCGTGGGCGCGGGTGGCGTAGAACTTCCAGATCGTCTTCTCATCGACGATGTAGGAAAAGTTGGTCTGCTCGCCGGTGATGGGGCGGATGCTTGAGGCAGCCGAGCCGAGATCGCCGTGAACATCCAAGCCGGCAACGTCGTGCCCGGCGGCAATCGCGCGGATGATGTCGAGGTGGTTGCCGGTGGTCAGTGAGAAATCAGACATGGAGGTTACCTGCTTGTGACGTGCGTGAAGTAGCGGCGGGTGCGCGCGAATGGATCCGTGCGCAGCGCCTGCTCGCCGGAGTTGATGTCCACCGAAAGTACCTGCCGCTCCCGGCCGTAGGCAGGCCAGGCGGGGGTGGCCGCGCGGGCGAAGTCCACCGCGCGGCGATGGCACTTTTCAAGCAGTGCGGGGCTGGGCTCGTGCAGCAGATCCCACGGCGTGTTCTTGATCAGCTCGTAGTTGCCAAAAATCAACGGAAGGTCGCAGCAGTGCAGCGCGGGACGCTCGTCGGTGCCCTCATACAGCACGACCCAGGTATTCGGCCTGGCCTCGGCGGTTGTGGCTACCAGCTGGGTAAACAGTGAATCGGTGATCAACTGCCCGAAGAACTTTGGGGGTGCCGCGCGGTAGCCAATCCGGGCTCCCAGGTGAGCGGCGAACACCGGGCGCAGCAGCCAGCTTATGGCGGAGGCGTCGAGCTTGCGCGCGAAGCCATGACGGTGGAACTCCTGGCCGGTGCAGGTGATCACCAGGTCGACGTCGGCAAGCTCGTCGGGGGAATAGGGGTAAGGCCCCAGTGGCAGGTCGGTTGCCACGAAGCGCCGGAATTTCTTGAATACGGCAGCGCGCCCCGCAATCCCAAGTGAGTGGAAGTTTTTCCGGGTTACCGGGCCGGCGATGGCGCGCAGCAGCCACTTGCGGCGGGCAAGAGGGGTGCGCGGGAACCCGGGCGACATCGCCCACACGCGCCGGAAGGCGCCGCGGTAATGGTCGCGGCGCGCAAGCCACAGGCAGATGCCGGCGCCGGCGGATTGGCCCATGAGGGTGACGTTGGTGGGGTCGCCGCCGAAGTCCTCGATGTTCTTCTGGATCCAGTCGAGGGCGGTGTTGCAGTCGTCGATGCCGCGGTAGTGGTACGGGATATCGTCGTGGAAGGGGAGGAAGCCGTCGACGCCGAGCCGGTAGGAGACGGAGACGGTGATGATGTTGTCGCGGGCGAACCCGGCGCCGTCGAACCAAGGCTCGTCGCGTGCGCCCCATTCGTAGCCACCACCGTGGATGAATGCCACCACGGGCAGGTCATCGCCTGGCCGCACGCCGGCGGGAGTGGTGATGCTCAAGCGCAGCTCGTTGGCGGTGGACACCGGTGCAGGAGGCTGATGGACGGCATCGACAAGCCCGCGCGGGCGCGGTTGGAGTTTCGCGGGGCCGAGCCGATCGGGCAGCAGCGCGTAGGTGATCTCCGGGTAGTGCACGCGGGAGGAAAATGATTGGGAATCACCCGGTGCCTGCGCTTTTGCATCGGCGTTGAGGCCTGCGGAATCATCGCCGGGCGTTGCCGCAAGCAGGCGCCCCTGATAGGTGCCGCCGGGGTTGATTTCATAAGCTGGTGCGTGGTGGCCGGGCACTGTCATGAGGCTAAGCCTAGCAATCGCCTCCGCCATCGTGAGCCACGTTTCGTTGAAAACGCCACCGCGGTGGCGTGCGTGCCAATACCCGCAGGGCGGTCATCGCTGACCCTGGCAGCCCGTGCGGGCGGTAATATTGGCGGGCATGACCTCCAATCCACTACTGAGCCCCTCGCCCCTGCCTTTCGAGCTGCCGGACTTCGCGGCCATCGACAAGGCCCATTACCTGCCGGCCTTCCACGAGGCGATGGCCCGCCAGCGTGCCGAGATCGACGCTATCGTGGCTAACCCACAGCCGCCGAACTGGGAGAACACGGTCGAGGCCTGGGAGCGTTCCGGCAGGGACCTCGAGCGGGTGGCCGCGGTGTTTTACAACCTCCTGGGCACGGATGCGGACGAGGAGATGGAGGAGATCGCCGCCACCGTTGCCCCACTGCTGGCCGCGCATGCGGATGCGCTCTACCTCAACAAAAAGCTATTCGAGCGCATCAAGCAGGCTACGGCACCAGATGATGAGGAATCCCAGCGCCTGCACGCCTACCTTCTGCGTACCTTCGCCCGCCGCGGCGCGGGTTTAGATGATAAGCAGATGCAGCGCTTGAAGGAGATCAACGCACGGCTATCGGTGCTTTCCGACGCCTTCGGCCGCAACCTGCTCGCCAGCACCAAGGCCCTAGCGGTGGGCTTTGATTCTCCGGAGGAGCTGGCAGGGCTTGACCCCGCCCGCATTGAGGCCGCGGCCGCAGATGCCGCCGCGCTGGGCAGGACCGGCTACGTGATCCCCTTGGAGCTGCCAAGCGTGCAGTCCCTGCAATCGGTGCTGGAAAAACCGGAGGCGCGGGCGAAGTTATACGAGGCCAGCCAGAAGCGAGGCCAAGACACCAACGCCGAAGTTGTCGTGGAAATGGCGCAGTTGCGCGCCGAGCGCGCCCGCCTTTTAGGCTATGACACCCATGCCGACTACGTCATCGCGGAAGAAACGGCGCTAACGGCGCAGGCGGCGCGCAAGCTGTTGTACGACCTGGCGCCGTCGGCAAGCCAAAATGCCGAAAACGAGCACAAGCTGCTGGTCGAGGCGGCCGGCGGCGAGGTCGGTGGCGCCGACTGGCCCTATTGGGAATCCAAGGTGCGCGCCCGCGACTTCGACCTTGACGAGGCCGAACTGGCCAAGTATTTCCCGCTGGACCAAGTGCTGGAAAAGGGCGTGTTTTTTGCCGCGCGCAGGCTGTATGGCATCACCGTGAAAAAGCGCGAAGACCTGCGCGGCTACGCCGAGGGCGTTGACGTGTGGGAGGTGCGCGAGGATGAGTCAGGCACCGAAAAGGGGGCCATCGGCTTGTTTATCACCGACTACTTCGGCAGGCCCTCCAAGCGCGGCGGGGCGTGGATGAGCTCATTTGTCGACCAGTCGGAGCTGCTGGGGACCAAGCCGGTGGTAGTCAACGTCATGGGCCTGTCCAAACCCGCCGACGGATCGCAGCCATTATTGAGCCTCGACGAGCTGCGCACCGTCTTCCACGAGTTCGGCCACGCCCTGCACGGGCTGTTGTCCGCGGTGCGCTACCCGAGTTTCTCGGGCACCAACGTCCCGCGCGACTACGTGGAGTTTCCCTCCCAGATCAACGAAAACTGGGCGCTGGACCCGGCGGTGGTGCGCAACTATGCCTTCCACGTGGAAACCGGTGAGCCGATCCCGCAGGAGCTGCTCGACGCGATCGAGCGTGCCCGCCAGTTCGGGCAGGGCTTTGCCACCGCCGAATATCTGGGCGCCGCCATCATCGACTTAGCCTGGCATTCTCTCAGCTGCGAGGAAGCAGCAGAGCTTACCGCAGCCGACATCGAGACCTTTGCCGCGCGAGCGCTGGAAGACGCAGGATTGGTGGTAGCAGGGCTTGCCCCGCGCTATCGCTCCACCTACTTCAATCACATCTTCGCCGGCGGCTACGCGGCGGGCTACTACTCCTACCTGTGGGCGGAGGTTTTAGACGCCGACGGCTTCGACTGGTTCCGCCAGGTGGAGGCGGCGGGGCTGGGATCCTCGCCGGCGGCGGCGCGGGCTGCCGGAACGAGGTTCCGGGACCTGGTGCTCTCCCGCGGCGGATCTCGCGACTACGGGGAGGCCTTTGCCGCGCTGCGCGGCCGCGACAAGGACATCCGCGCCCTGCTGCGCCGCCGTGGGCTGGCCGGGGCTATCTAGGCGACCGTGGCCGGCGGGGCCTGAAGATGAGCAGGCCTCGTGCCCTGAAACGGCAGGCAAGGGATCAGAGTGAAGGAGGAAGTGGTGCCAGAACCTATCGTCGGGATTGTCGATGCCGTGGGGCAGTTTCTGACCTCGGCGCCTTTGTGGCTGCAGGCACCCATCGTCATGGTGGTGATGATCCCCTTATGCGGGGTGCTGGCGGTGGTGTGGTTACGCGTGGTGGACGTGGCCGGAGCTGTGCTTGTGCGGGCTTTTCGCCCACATGGGGCTAGAGTGGGAGGAAACGCCCACGAGCCCACTGGCGGCGGTGAGCAAGAGAAAACAAATAGTTGAAACAGCGTGTCACCCGCAGGCACCCCCACGTCCCTCCGCGGTTTGGGGTAGCTGACAGTGCCGACAGTTGTCGATAGTTCGTGAAGTAAAGAAGGCCCGACCCTCATGGCAAACCCGGAAGAACTGCGCAAACAAGATCAACAGTTGCCCCGCAACAAGCGCAAATACCCCCAGTCAAGGGTGACGCAGTCGCTCTACCTGCTGCTGATTTTATTGGTGGTGGCGTGGATGGTCTCGCTGCTGTAGTAAGGCAGGTAGAGTCAAAGCTGCAGTGAGTTTTTGGGCACCACTTCCAGATGGGAAGTGGTGCCTTTTCACGAGCCACGACGACAGCCCGGTGATCTATCTCCTGGAGGCGTCGGCGACGCGGCGGAAGAGCTCGGCCTGGCCGAGATCCTCGATGAGCACAGCCTCGCCGGTGGCATCGCACAGCGGGATGCACCAGTTCGGGTATTGCTCGCGCACCGTGCCCGGCTGGTTCTGCGCGCGCTTGTCGGCGACCATATCCACCAGCGAGGTGCAGGTCAACGCGGACGGGGTGTGCGCGATGAAGCGGTGCAGCGCAACGATGAGGTCCTCGGTGGCACCGCGCTGGTTGCGAGGCTTGCCCTGGAAGTCATCGCCTGGCAGGTTCAATCCCTCGAACTCACCCTGCTCGCGCACGCGGTTGAGGATCTCCGCCTGCCAGCCGAGGTCGATGGCGTTTTCTGCCGCTGGATCCTCCAACAGCCCCAGCTTCTCGCGCAGCTCGATGTGCTCGCCCTCGAGGTAGCCCGCGGTAGGCGGCAAATCGTGGGTGGTCACGGAGCTCAGTGCGGCCGGGCGGTATTCCTCCTTGTAGCGCGGGCCAGGCCCGTTGGGGGAGGACTCGAACCACAGGATGGAGGTGCCCATGATGCCGCGGGAGGCCAAGACCTCCTGCACCCACGGCTCGAAGGTGCCTAGATCCTCGCCGATGACCACGGCGCCGGCGCGCTCGGCCTCGAGTGCGAGGATGCCCACCAGCGCGTTGTAATCATAGTTGACGTAGGTGCCGGTGGTCGGCGACTGCATGCGGGGGATCCAATACAGGCGGAACAGGCCCAGGATGTGGTCGACGCGGATGCCGCCGGAGTGGCGCAGCACGGTGCGTAGCAGGTCGCGCCAGGGGCGGTAGCCCTGCTCGGCCAGGCGCTCGGGATGCCACGGCGGCTGGGACCAGTCTTGGCCCTGCTGGTTGTAGTTGTCCGGCGGGGCACCCACCGAAGCCTCAGGGGCTAGGACATCGGCCATGGTTGCGGCGTCGGCGCCGCCGGGATGGACACCGACGGCCAAGTCGGCCATGATGCCGATCTTCATGCCGGCGTCAACGGCCTTCTTCTGGGCCGCGGCAAGCTGCTCGTCGCAGATAAACTGCAGCCACATGTAGAACTCGGCTACCAAGGCTGGATCCTCGGGGACGGCGTGGGCCTCCTGCGGGGCGGCGGTCAATTCTTGCGTGGCACACCAGGTGGCGAAGTCGACCAAGCCCTTGCCCTCGCGCTCGACGAAGGCCTGGAATGCGGCCTCGCGGGAAGGGGTGCGCCCGGCGTGGAAGATCTCGCGCAGGACCTGCAGCTTGGCAGCGAAGATCGGGTTGCGTTCGATGATCTCGTTGGAGCGGTTGAGCGGCTGGAACTCGCTGGCGATCTCTGCGACCTCAGCCCGAACGTCGGCAGGCAAGCTAGCAAGCTCGGGGATGTCCTCGACGCGAATGTAGATCGGGTTGCTAAACCGGCGCGTGGTGGGCAGGTACGGGGAATCCTCCACGGGCGGGAAAGGCTCGGCGGCGTGCATGGGGTTGATCAGCAGGAAGTCCGCGCCGGCCTCGGTGGCCAGCGTGTGTGCGAGCTCGCCGAGGTCGTGGAAGTCTCCCATGCCCCAGGAGCCTTCGCTGCGCACCGAGTAGATCTGGGCCATCACGCCGTGGACGGGGTGGGCGACATACTCGTCGGTGGTGTGTAACCTGCGCGGGGTGACGATCACCGCGGCGGTGGCCGAGAGCGTATCGGAGGTCAAGGTGATGGTGTGCCAGCCGGTGGGCAGGTTCGTCGGCAAGGCGAAGGAGGCCTCGCCCCACGTGACGCCGTCGATGGTGCGTGGGGGCTCCCAGTTATCAACCTGGGTGGGGATGGCGGTTCCGCCGTCTTCGAGGGCGATGACGAGTTGCGCGGGGGCGCCGTCGTGGACGTGGACGTTGAACACGAAGCCATCGCCCTCGGTTGCCACGATGGACAAGGGCAGCGGGCGGGTAAATAGCTCGTCGCGGCGACGCTGCAGCGCGGTGCCGAGCTGGTGCTCATCCGGCCACTCGTTGGGGCCAAGATCGACGCCGTAGGCGCGCAGGATCTTGATGAGGGTTTCGTCACTGGCGTCGACATAGTGGCCGCCGTATCCGGTGTAGCCGGTGGCGATCGCATGCGCGCTGGCTAGTTCGCGGAGGATTTCTTGATAAGACACATCCGCCATTGTGCCATGTGAAAAGGCTTAAGTCCTGCTAAATCATGAGGCGAACAGCGTATGAAGGATCCATTCGGGCCAATAAACTCCTGCGTACTTGGATTTTGTCGATCATTAGCTGGGAAAGCGTAATTATTCCCACACCTTTGTTTGTGTGGATTCGGGTGCAAAATCCGCCCTTAAGAGGCGGAAACTATGAATGTGAAAAGTTTGCCAATCGATCAATTTGAGGGTTTCCTCACCTCTGCAGGGAAAAATCTATGCAAAGCTAGGAAAGTAAATTTTTCTCCGAAAGTTGGCCAACTATGGCCTAGTTCACAACTATGATTCATGAGAAACGATCTTCCACGGTCAACTTTTCTGCTATGAAGCGCCACCACACCCGGCGTCGAAGGCGCAAAAGTCGAGGTCGGGGTACCAGCTTTACCCGCTGGGCTTGACAAAGCCCCACACCTTGGGAGTCCGATAAGGACGAAAGGCCTGCGATGGACGAGAGTTAGGACACATAGATGGCGGTTCATGCACAGCGCACGCGGTGGGCGTGTCGCCATCCCTAGACCACAACTGAACGAAACCCACACTGCCAGCCACCGAAACTGGCGAGACAACGTTTAACAGCAACCGAAAAAGGAGTTTTGATGACCATGCAGGAAGTAACCACCGAGCCGCTGTACACGGTGGGAGAAAAAGACACCTGTCTGACCGCCCTGCTGCACCAGGCAGCCATTCGCCCCTACGGCGTATTGTTTACCCGCCCAAAGAACTATGAGTGGGTCAACGTCACCGCCAAGGAATTTGTTGACGAGGTCTTCGAGGTAGCCAAGGGCTTCATCAACGCCGGCGTGCAGCAAGGCGATCGCATCGCGCTGCTGTCCGAGACCCGCTACGAGTGGTCCCTGCTCGACTTCGCCATCTGGGCGGCCGGTGCGGTTAGCGTGCCGATCTACGGCTCGTCCTCGCTGCGTCAGATCGAGTGGATCATCGAGGACTCCGGCGCCGTTTTCGCCATCACCGAGACCCGCGACCACACCGACCTGATGAAGCACCTCGTGCTGAGGGAGGACGGCACCCCGCAGCTGCACGGATCCACCTCCAAGCTGCGCCGCATCCTCGAGATCAACTCCTCGGCCATCGAGACGCTGAAGTTCGAAGGCCGCGGCATTAGCGATGCCGCCGTCCACGAGCGCATCGAGGCCACCCGCTCCGCTGACCTGGCCTCCCTGGTGTATACCTCCGGCACCACCGGCCGCCCCAAGGGCTGCCGCCTGACCCACGCCAACTGGTACGCCGAGGCCCAGGCCGTGATCACCCACCCGATTGGTGCCATCGCCGTGCCCGGCAACCGCGTGCTGACCTTCCTGCCGCTGGCGCACGTGTTCTCGCGCGCGGTCTCGCTGGCGATCGTCATCTCCGGTGCCACCCAGTCGCACTGGTCGGACTTCTCCTCGCTGTCGGTGGAATTCCAGCGCGCCCGCCCGAACCTCATCCTGGGCGTGCCGCGCGTGTTCGAGAAGGTGCGCAACGGCGCCGCCGCCAACGCGCACGAGTCCGGTCCGGTCCGCGAGGCAGCGTTCAAGCGTGCGGAGAAGGTCGCCATCGAGTACTCCCGCGCGCTCGATACCGCCGAAGGCCCCTCGCGCGCGCTAAAGCTCAAGCACAAGGCCTACGACAAGTTGGTTTACTCCAAGATCCGCGCCGCCATGGGCGATTCGGTCCATTACGCCATCTCCGGCGGCTCGGCGATCAGCCCCGAGCTCATGCACTTCTTCCGCGGCGTGGGCACCCCGGTCTACGAAGGCTACGGCCTTACCGAAACCACTGCGGCAGCGGCGGTGGACTTCGAACCCCAGAGGATCGGCACCGTGGGCCGGCCCGTGGGCGGTGATTCCTTCCGCATCAACGACGACGGTGAGATCCTGGTCAAGGGGCTCACGGTCTTCGACGGCTACTGGAACAACCCCGAGGCCACGGAGAAGGCCTTCCAGGACGGCTGGTTTAACACCGGCGACCTCGGCGAGATCCTCGACTCCGGCCACCTGGTGATCACCGGCCGCAAGAAGGATCTCATCGTCACCGCCGGCGGCAAGAACGTCTCCCCGGGGCCGATGGAAGACGCGCTGCGCTCGCACCCGATGATCAGCCAGGCCATGGTGGTCGGCGACGGCAAGCCCTTCATCGGCCTGCTGTTGACCCTGGACGAGGACGCGCTCAAGCGCTGGAAGCTTACCCACAACATCCCGGAGTCGCGCACCGTGCGCGAGATGGCCGCGGATCCGGTGCTGCGCGCCGAAATTCAGGACGCCGTCAATGCCGTCAACGCCACCGTGTCGCATGCCGAGGCGATTAAGAAGTTCTACATCCTCGACCGCGACCTGACCGAGGAAGCCGATGAGCTTACCCCGACGATGAAGGTCAAGCGCAACGTCGTGGCGCTGCGCTACGCGGAAGAAATCGCACAGATCTACAAGCGCTAAGACACGAATTTCTCTTCCACCGGCGCGCCCTCATTTCAGGGCGCGCCGTTTGCTCTAAAGTGGGCAATCGTCACAAGAGGAATGCACAGGAATCGCGCCTGGACGATCATGCACAAAGGGAGGGGCTTACGTGCTCGTCAACGATGCCAAGCTGCGGCACCGACAGCTCACCCAAGAGATCTTTAACATCGGTGATGAGGTGGCCACCTACATCGAAAACCTCGCCGAGGCCGTCGCCGACTGGGACTCCGAGCTCGTCGAGGACTGCCTCGCGGAGTTCGAGGAGATCATCGACGATGCGCGCCGGGACGCCCGCGCCGTGTGCTCCGAGCTCGCCGGACTGCGCCAGGCGCTGGTGTCCGGGGTGGCCTCGGGAACGGTGGCCGCGCCTGCCGGGTCGAAGGAGACCCCGCGCCCGGTGTTGATCACCACCTCCAACCTGCGTGAGCGTTTTCCCATCTCGCGCACCCCGGTGATGGTGGGCGAGCTGACCCAGGCTTTGGAGGCCCGCACCGAGCTCATCCGGGAATACCTGGCCCATGTGGTCGAGTGGGAGCTCTCGGAGACCGAGCGTGCTGCCCGCGACCTCAACGCCCTCAACCTCCCGCTTATGTATGCGCGCACCAAGGAGGCCATCACGCAGGCGGCGCAGGCGTGGCTGGATTCGGTGGCGCACGAGCACCCCGGTTTTTGCCGCACGATGCGCGGGGCGCATCCGCCACAGTTTTTGAATGAGCGCGCCCGCGTGGACGCGGTGGTGGCACGGGTGCGGGAGAAGTTGCGCGCGAAGCAGTCGGCAGGTGCGGACGCCTCCTGATGACTTTCTCGGTGTATATCCACGTCCCGTTTTGCGCCTCGCGTTGCGGGTATTGCGACTTTAATACCTACACTCCGGCGGAGCTGTCCTTGCCGGCTTCACCCACCGTGGCACAGGCGGCACCGAACCCGGCAAGCCCCGCAGCCTATCTGGATGCTCTGGAAAAAGAACTGGAGCTGGCCGCCGCCTCGCGGGCCAGCCAGGGCGATACCCGGCCGGCGGAAACCGTGTTCATCGGCGGCGGCACGCCCTCGATGATCGGTGCGGACGGGCTCGCCCGCGTCCTTCGCGCGATCCAAAACACCACGGGGATCGCCCCCGGTGCGGAGGTGACCACCGAGGCCAATCCGGAGTCCACGAGCCCGGAGTTTTTCGAGGCTTTAGCCCGCGCGGGGTTTACCCGCGTCTCGCTCGGGATGCAGTCGGCGTCGGCAAGCGTGCTCAAGGTGCTTGAACGCGCGCACACGCCCGGGCGTGCCTTCGACGCGGCGCGTCAGGCGGGGCAATTTTTCGAGCACGTCAATCTGGACATGATCTACGGCACTCCCACCGAAACCGATGACGACGTGCGCCTGACCTTGGAAAAGGTACTAGAAACCGGTGTGGATCACGTCAGCGCCTACTCGCTGATCGTCGAGGACGGCACCCGCATGGCGCGCAAGGTGCGCACCGGTGAATTGCCCGCACCCGAGGAAGACGTCTACGCCGATCGCTATTGGATGATCGACGCCGCACTCCGCGAGGCCGGTTTCGATTGGTACGAGGTCTCCAACTGGGCGCGCCCGGGCGGGCAGTGCGAGCATAACCTGCGCTATTGGCGCGACGCCGACTGGTGGGGCGCGGGACCTGGCGCGCATTCCCACCTGGGCGAGCGCCGCTTCTTTAACGTCAAGCACCCGGCAACCTATACCAAGACCATCGCCACCGGGGTGTTGCCGATCAAGGACACCGAGACCTTAAGCGCGGATCAGCGCCACGAGGAAAAGCTCATGCTGGGCCTGCGCCTGAAAGAGGGCGTCGACGAAGCCGTGCTTTCCCCGCGCGAGCGCGCCGTTTCGTTGAGGCTTTCTCGTCTTGGCCTTGTGCGCCAGGCGCACGGTCGTATTATGCTTGCCGACGATAAGAGGCTGCTTGCCGACGGCATCATCGCCGACATTCTCTTCGACCCTGAATAGGCACGTGTGCCGGGTGCGCTATGGTGGGCACCGAGGCGAGCAAGCAACAGCCCCTCGCCGCGATGGCCACGAGCTGCAAGGCGGTCGTAGGTTTTGAGCCGGGGGCAGAAGGGAAGGAGCGGACATGTCCGGGGCAACGCATGAGCGCAGGCAGGAAGTGCTGCGCGCGATCGTGGCGGATTATATTTCCCTGCAGGAGCCGGTCGGATCCAAGGCGCTTCTCGAGCGGCACAAGCTCAACGTTTCCTCGGCGACCATCCGCAATGACATGGCGGCCTTAGAGGCCGGCGGCTACATCGTCAGCCAGCATGCAAGCTCCGGGCGCATCCCCACCCAGAAGGCCTACCGGCTGTTCGTGGACTCCCTCGACGAGGTCAAGCCGCTCTCGGTGGCCGAGCGCACCGCCATCTTGAAGTTCCTCGAGGGCGGGGTGGACCTCGAGGACGTGTTGCGCCGCAGCGTGCAGCTGTTGTCCCAGCTCACCCGGCAGGCGGCGGTGGTGCAGCTGCCCAATCTCAAGGTCAGCCGGGTCAAGCACTGCGAGGTGGTGCTGCTATCCCCGGTGCGCCTGTTGCTGGTGCTGATTACCGACAACGGGCGCGTTGACCAGCGCAACGTGGAACTCGACCAGGTCTGCGAGCCCGAGCAGGTGGGCAGGCTCAAGGAGGTGCTCAATCGGGCACTCGACGGCAAGACCTTACCCGACGCCTCGGTGGCGCTCGCGGAATTGGCCGACCCCGCCCACTCCGGCATTGCCGTGGATGCGGACATCCAGGGTCACGTGCTGCGCTGCGCCACGGTGCTCATCGAGACCTTGGTGGAACAGCCCAACGATCGCCTCATCTTGGCTGGGGCGTCGAATCTCTCGAGGGTGGCCAAGGACTTGCCCACCTTGCTCGAGGCGCTCGAAGAGCAGGTGGTGGTGCTCAAGCTGCTGGCCAACGTGCAGGATTTGGGGCATGTGAGCGTGCTCATCGGCGAGGAATCCGGCGACGATCAGCTCTCCCAGGCCTCGGTGGTGGCCACCGGCTATGGCTCGCAGGGGGCAACCCTGGGCGGGCTGGGAGTGGTGGGGCCTACCTATTTGGACTATTCGGGAACAATGTCGAAGGTCTTAGCCGTTGCACAATACGTTGGCCGGGTATTAGGTGGGCAGTAGCACGCGGTCACTGGAGCAATGGGGTCTAGGCGCAAAAAGACACAGTGCATGCACCATGTGACTCCGCAGCTTCGGCATAAAAAGCGGCCCACCTATCCACGCGACACACGCTTCACCCATGGTGCCCAGTCCCTTTGCGACCGGAGGGGAGCCCGCATGGCATTGATTGTGCCGTCAATTGCGGTCAGTGTGGGGCAAGGGGCTATCATGGGATTCTTAGCACTCACGGTCGCCGTCTGCTAACGGTGCCGGATATGCCCCTAAACCGGCACGCGTGACCAAGTACCACAAGTACCAGCGGAAGAGAATCGAAGGAAGAAAGTAGCACATCGTGGCTCGTGACTATTACGGAATCTTGGGCGTAGACAGGGACGCCTCCGACAACGAGATTAAGAAGGCCTACCGCAGGCTCGCCCGCAAGTACCACCCGGACGTCAATGACTCCGAGGAAGCGGCGGAGAAGTTTAGCGAGATCTCGATCGCCCAGGAGGTCCTGCTGGATCCGGACAAGCGCCGCATCGTCGACGCCGGCGGCGACCCCATGGCTCAGGGCGGCGGGACCCCCGGTGGCGGGTTTAGCGGTGGCTTCGGCGACATCTTCGATGCCTTCTTCGGCGGCGGTGGCACCCAAGGCCCGCGTTCGCGCGTGCAGCCGGGCTCGGATGCGCTGCTGCGCATCCGCATTAGCCTCGAGGATGCCTTCAGCGGCGTGACCAAGGATGTCACCATCGACACCGCGATCATCTGCGATGTCTGCACCGGTACCGGATCGAAGTCTAACGGCAAGCCGGTGACCTGTAGCGTGTGCAACGGCTCCGGCCACATCCAGCAGATTCAGCGCTCCTTCTTGGGCAACGTGATGACCACCACCACCTGCCGCACCTGCGAGGGCACCGGCGAGGTCATCCCGGATCCCTGCGAGAAGTGTGGCGGCGACGGCCGCATCCCGGCCCGCCGCGACCTCAAGGTCAAGATCCCGGCCGGCATTAACGACGGGATGCGCATCCGCATGGCAGGCCAGGGCGAGGTCGGCCACGGCGGTGGGCCGGCCGGCGATCTCTACGTGGAAGTGACTGTCGACCGCCACCCGGTCTTCATCCGTGAGGGCGATGACCTGCACTTTAACGTCGAGGTTCCGATGGTTGATGCCGCCTTGGGCGTGGACTTCGACGTCGAGGCGCTCGACGGGGAGACCATTACCGTCACCGTCCCGGAGGGCACCCAGCCGGGCGCGGCCATTCGGGTGGAGGACAAGGGCATGCCGCGGCTGCGCAGCGAGGGACAGGGTGACCTGTACGCCCATGTCGAGGTGGGTGTTCCCACCAACCTCAGCGACAAGCAGCGCGAGCTCTTAGAAAAGCTACGCGAGCACGGCGGGGAGACCACCGGCGTGCGCCGCGAAGACGATCACGGAGAGGGCCTGTTCGGCCGCATCCGCAACCGCTTCCGCCGCTAGTGTTAACTAGCCCCCATCCCCTAGCCGATCTTCGAAGGTAGTAGCGCCACCATGTCCTTGCCCGTATTCCTCGCCGACTATGACGCCGTGTTGCGCGGGCAGTTTCCCGAGCTTGCGGGTCCAGGCCAGCGCATGCGCATCACCGGTCCTGAGGCCAAGCACGCGGTCGCGGTGGTGCGCCTGAAGGAAGGCGATGAGCTCATCGTGGCCAACGGCCACGGCCAGCGCGCCCACGCCCGGGTAGTTGCCACCGGCGGGAAGGACAGCCTCGAGGTGGAGGTCATCGACCGCGTGGACGAGCCTGTGCCGGAGGTAACGGTGACGGTGGCGCAGGCGCTGCCGAAGTCCGAGCGCTCCGAGCTGGCGGTGGACTTGCTCACCCAGGCTGGCGCCGATGCCATCTATGCGTGGGAGGCTAGCCGGTGCGTGGCCAAGTGGCAGGGCGCCAAGCGGGAAAAGGGGATCAGCAAGTGGCGTCAGGCGGCTATTGCCGCGGCCAAGCAGTCCCGGCGATCCCGCGTGCCGGAGATCACAGGGCCGGTGTCCACCGCGGAGCTGGCCGAGCGTTTAGCCGAATTTGATCATGTGCTGGTTTTGCACGAAGAGGCCGCCACCCCCATGCGCGAGGTGGAACTCGACGGGAAGATCTGTGTGATCATCGGCCCGGAAGGCGGGCTCAGTGAGCAGGAAGTGGCCACCTTCCAGCGCCTCGGGGCGCGCGCGGTCAAGCTCGGCCCGGAGGTGCTGCGCACCGCGTCGGCAGGCATGGTGGCCTTGGCCGCCATCGGCGTGCGCACGAACCGCTGGTAGGCCTTAAGATAGCTGTTGAGAAAATAACTTCACAGGACTTGCACCAACGCGCCACCTCCCAAGCGGTGGCGGCACGCGTGGGGTACACAGTGAGCGCTTCGCTTAGAACGTGTGCCCGCACATTTTTTTAGAAAGCAGTGATGAACATAACCAGCCGCACCGTCGAACTTGACCCGCTGTATTCCCAGACCGTCTTGGGGATCAATGACGAAAACCTCAAGGTGCTTGACAACCTCCTCGATTGTGACATCTTCGTCCGTGGCACCCTGGTCACCCTCACCGGCGCGGACCACGAGGTAGCACGTGCGGTCAAGGTGCTCAAGGAGCTGCAGTCGATCGCGCGGCGCGGTCACGTCATCTCCCCGGACTCCGTCAAGCATGCGGTAGGCATGGTGACGGTGGAGGCGCCGATGTCGGTGGCCGCGGCCTTGGGCGGGGACATCATCCGCCGAAAGGGCAAGGCGGTGCGCCCGAAGACCTACGGCCAGCGCGAGTACGTCGACGCGATCGACGAGAACACCATCACCTTCGGGCTGGGTCCTGCCGGCTCGGGCAAGACCTACCTGGCCATGGCCAAGGCCGTCCAAGCCCTACAGTCCAAGCAGGTCAGCCGCATCATCTTGACCCGCCCCGCGGTGGAGGCGGGCGAGAAGCTGGGATTCTTGCCGGGCACGCTCAACGACAAGATCGACCCCTACCTGCGCCCGCTGCACGATGCGCTGCGCGACATGGTTGATCCCGAGATCATCCCGAAGCTGATGGAGGCGGGCATCGTGGAGGTTGCCCCTCTGGCATACATGCGCGGCCGCACCCTCAACGACGCCTTCGTGATCTTGGACGAGGCCCAAAACACCACCCCGGCGCAGATGAAGATGTTCTTGACCCGCCTGGGCTTCGGCTCGAAGATGGTGGTCACCGGCGATATCACCCAGGTGGATCTGCCCGGTGGGCAAAAGTCCGGCCTGCGGTTGGTGCGCCAGATCCTGCGCGGGGTGGAGGGGGTTCACTTCGCCGAGCTGTCGAGCGAGGACGTGGTGCGCCACCAGCTGGTCGGCCGCATCGTGGAGGCCTATGACGAATACGAGGAAGACGTTGAGCGCCGCCGCGAGCAGCGGGCGATGGATCTCAACCTCAACAACGTCTAGTAAGCATGATTGTTTCTAGATCCACACAGCGTTATTGAAGGGTTATTGAAGGGAACCGCAATGAGCATTGAAGTGGTCAACGAGTCCGGCTATGACGGCGTCAACGAGGAAGAACTGATTGACGTCGCCAGCTTCGTGCTCGGCGAGATGGACATCAACCCGGACGCGGAGTTGACGATCTCCATCGTGGACGTGGACACGATGAGCGATCTGCACGTGCGCTGGATGGACCTGGAAGGCCCCACCGACGTGATGAGCTTTCCCATGGACGAGCTCACCCCGGGCACGGGGCGCCCGGATGCCCCGGCGCCTGGCCCTGCGATGCTCGGCGACATCATCTTGTGCCCGGAGTTTGCTGACAAGCAGGCCGCGAAGGCAGGCCACGACTTAGGCCACGAGCTGGCCTTGTTGACCACCCATGGGTGCTTGCACCTATTGGGCTATGACCATATCGAGCCCAAGGACGAGCAGGAGATGTTCGCCCTGCAAAACGAGCTGCTGCGCGATTGGTACGCCGACTGTGAGAAACGCGGCGTGAGCTACCAGCCGAAGCCCACCGGCCCGGGTGCGTTCCCCTCGGCGGCCGAGCGCGCCGAGCTGGACAAGCTGGTTGAGGGCGAAAGTTGAGCCCCGTCATAGCCACCGTGGTCATCGCCGCGGCCTTGTTATTGTCCGGCCTGTTTGGCACAGTGGAGGCGGCGGTGAGTTCCATCTCGCGGGCGCGAGTGGAAAACATGGTCAAGGAGGAAGAAAAGCCCGCCGCGAAGACCTTGCTGCGCGTACTTGACCGCCGCGCCGAGCACATCAACCCTCTGGTGCTGGTGCGGACGTTGCTGGATGTCACCGCGGCCGTGTATGCCGGCGTGCTCGCCTATTCGCTTATCGACGACCATGCGCTCGCACTGGCCGCGGCGATCTTGGGCGTTGCGCTTATCACCTACACCGTCATCGGCGTCTTCTCCCGCACGGTGGGGCGCAAGAACCCGTATACGATCTCGCTGAGCTCCGCCTTCTGGCTGTCGGCCTTTGCGAAGGTGTTGGGCCCGATTTCGAAGCTGCTCATCCGCATCGGCAACATCATCGCCCCCGGGCCGGGCTTTGCCGACGGCCCCTATTCCACCGAGGTGGAGCTTAGGGAAATGGTCGACATCGCCCAGGAACACGGCGTGGTGGAGATCGAGGAGCGCCGCATGATCCAGTCGGTCTTCGACCTCGCCTCGACTACCGCGCGCTCGGTCATGGTGCCGCGCCCGGAGATGGTGTGGATCGAGTCCGGCAAGACGGCGGGCCAGGCCACCAGCTTGTGCGTGCGCTCTGGTCATTCCCGCATCCCCGTGATCGGCGAGACCGTCGACGACGTGGTGGGCATCGTCTACCTCAAGGATTTGGTGCAGCGCACCTATTACGCAACCGACGGCGGCCGCAGCGTGACGGTGGACGAGGTCATGCGCCCGGCCACTTTCGTCCCGGACTCGAAGAACTTGGACGCGCTCTTGCACGAGATGCAGACCGACCGCAACCACATCGCCATGCTTGTCGACGAATACGGCGGCATCGCAGGCCTGATCTCCATCGAGGACATCCTCGAGGAAATCGTGGGCGAGATCGCCGACGAGTACGACGAGCGCGAGGTCGCCCCAATCGAGCAAATAGACGAGTCCTCCTACCGCGTGGTCTCGCGTCTAAGCCTCGATGACCTGGTGGAGCGCATTGCCGACGACCACGGCGTCGACATCGAATTCGAGGAGGAGGTCAGCGACCAGGTTGATACCGTCGGCGGGCTCATCGCCTACGTGATGGGGCGCGTTCCCCTGCCCGGCACCGAGGTGGAGATTGCCGGCCTCACGCTGCGCGCTGAGGGCGGCCGGGATCGGCGCGGGCGCATCCGGGTGGGCAGCGTGGTGGTCACGCTCAATGGCACCGCGCCCGCGGGTGATCAATCCTAGGGGTTGGTTCCGGATACCTATCGCAATGTCCTATTCGGGGGTCTAGTTAAGGAACTCGCGCGCTCATAGCGCACAATATGTGCATGAACATTCTCTCCATCCAGTCTCATGTCACCTATGGACACGTTGGAAACTCCGCGGCGGTATTTCCGCTGCAGCGCATCGGCCACGAAGTATGGCCCGTTCACACCGTGAACTTCTCCAACCACACCGGCTACGGCCAGTGGGGTGGACAACTGATCCCTGCCGATCAGGTTCGCGACGTCATTGCTGGGGTTGAGGCCCGCGGCGCGCTGCCAAAAATCGATGCCATCTTGTCCGGTTACCAGGGCGGTTCGGACATCGCCGATGTGATCATTGAGACCGTTGAGAAGGTCAAGGTCGCCAACCCGAAGGCAGTGTACGCCTGCGACCCGGTGATGGGTAACGCCAAGTCCGGCTGCTTCGTCTCCGACCTCATCCCACCGCTGCTGCGTGACCGCGTGGTCCCGGTGGCCGATATCATCACCCCGAACCAGTTTGAGCTGGGCTATTTGACCGGCGTGGAATGCCAGGACATTCCGAGTACGCTCAAGGCCGCTGAGGCCGCCCGGAAGATGGGGCCGAGCACGGTGTTGGTGACCTCCGTGCTGCGCGCGGATCGCCCGGAAAACACGGTGGAGATGATCGCCGTCAACGATGAGGGCGCCTGGATCGTGCAGACCCCGTTCCTGGATTTCAAGCGCAACGGATCCGGCGATGTGACCGCCGCGCTGTTTACCGGCCACTACATCCGCGACCTCGACGCCGCCAACGCGCTCGCGCACACCGCCTCCAGCGTCTTCGCCGTCATCGACAACACCTTCAAAGCCGATTCCCGCGAGCTGCTTGTGGTGGAATCTCAGGAGGCCTTCGCGCACCCGACGCTGGAGTTTGCGGTAGAAAAGATTGCCTAAGCAGCCTAACCTTTTTGATTAACCTCATGGCAGAGCAAAAACTGTTGTGGCTTGGGGTTGAACTTTTTTCAGTTGCCCTTCAATTGTCGAGAGAGAGTATTTTTCATGCATGCATTGGTTACCGGCGGCGCCGGCTTTATCGGATCCAACCTCGTCGACCTCTTGGTAGACAAGGGACATTCGGTAACCGTGCTCGATGATCTCTCCTCCGGCAGCTTGGACAACCTCGCCCAGGCCCTTGACTCAGGCAAGGTTGACTTCGTGGAGGCAGATATCACCACCGCGGATCTGGACGCGATCGTGGCAGCATCCAAGCCAGAGGTGATTTTCCATCTCGCCGCACAAATAGACGTGCGCAAGTCAGTGGCGGATCCTGTTCATGACGCTGAGGTCAATATCGTGGCCACCATCAGGCTTGCCGAGGCAGCCCGAAAAAACGGCGTGCGTCGCATCGTCCACACTTCTTCTGGTGGATCTATCTACGGCGTGCCGGAGGACTTCCCAGTATCCGAGCAGATTCCGGTTGATCCGCACTCGCCATACGCAGCCTCGAAGATGGCTGGCGAGATCTATCTCAACACCTTCCGCCACCTCTACGGCCTCGAGTGCAGCTTCATCGCGCCGTCGAACGTGTACGGTCCGCGCCAAAACCCCCACGGTGAGGCCGGGGTGGTGGCGATCTTCTCGGAGAACCTCCTGCACGGCAAGCCCACCAAGGTATTCGGCGGCGGCACTAACACCCGCGACTACGTCTACGTCGGCGACGTCGTGCGCGCCTTCTACCTTGCCTCGGGTGAGAAGGGCAACGGCATGCGCTTTAACATCGGCACCTCCGTGGAGACCTCCGACCGGGAGCTGCATACTTTGGTGGCACGTTACGCCAAGGCCGCAGACAACCCGGAGTTTGCCCCAGCGCGTCTCGGTGACGTGCCGCGCTCTGCTTTGACCTTCGACCGGGCGCGTGAGGTTTTGGGCTGGACCCCTGAGGTCACGGTGGAAGAAGGCGTGGCCAAGACGGTGGAGTTCTTCCGCAACAAGTAAGGCGGGCTAAGATTGGGGAAACTAGGTCTGCCTGCACACAGGCAGCGATCGTCTCACCCAAGATTGGAGTAGGTGTTGTCTTACACCGAAACCCCCGAAGGCTTCCGCTCTGGATTCATTTCCTTTGTCGGACGCCCCAACACTGGCAAATCCACACTCACCAACGCGCTCGTTGGCCAAAAGATCGCCATCACCGCCGATCAGCCGGAAACCACGCGCCATCCTATCCGGGGCATCGTGCACCGTCCGGATGCCCAGATCATCGTGGTTGACACCCCCGGCCTGCACCGACCGCGCACGCTGTTAGGCGAGCGGCTCAATGAGGTCGTCAAAGACACCTACGCGGACATGGACCTCATCGGCATCACCATCCCGGCCGACGAGAAAATCGGCCCCGGTGACCGCTGGATCCTCGACGCGGTGAAGAAGGTGTCACCAAAGACCCCAATTCTCGGCATCGTGACCAAGGTGGACAAGGCCTCGCGCGACCAGGTGGCAGCACAGCTGATGGCACTGCACGAGCTCTTAGGCGGGGAGTCCGAGGTCGTTCCGGTTTCCGCGGTGACCGGGGAGCAGCGTGATGTTTTGCTTGATGTGATCGTCTCCCAGCTTCCGGAGGGGCCAAAGTTCTACCCAGATGATCACCTCACCGACGACGACACAGAAACCCGCATGGCCGAGCTCATCCGTGAGGCGGCGTTGAAGGGGCTCAAGGATGAGCTGCCCCACTCGGTGGCCGTCCAAATTGATGAGATTCTGCCCAACGAAGAGCGCGAGGGGGTTCTCGACGTCCATGCCGTCATCTATGTCGAACGCCCGGGTCAAAAATCAATCCTCATCGGCAAGGACGGTCGCCGCCTGGGGCGCATCATCCACAACGCCCGCCCCGGCCTGATCGAGCTATTAGGGCAGAATGTGTACTTGGACCTGCGTATTAAGGTATTGAAGAACTGGCAGTCCGATCCCAAGCAGCTCGGGCGGTTGGGCTTCTAGTGTGGCCAGGGAATCCATCTTCGAACGCGCCCTAGTCGTAAGAAGCTACGACTTCGGAGAGGCCGACCGCATCGTGGTCTTACTCACCCGCGGTAGGGGACTGATCCGAGGCGTGGCCAAAGGCGTGCGTCGGGGCAAAAGCCGCTTTGGGTCGCGGCTTGAGCCTTTTGTGGAAATAGACGTCACCTTGTACCCGGGGCGCAACCTCGCCAGCATCGCGAAGGTGGAGACCATCAACTTCTTCGCCTCCGGTATCATCGATGACTTTGAACGCTACGCCTGTGCCTCCGCTGTCATGGAGGTCGTAGAAAAGCTCAGCACCGCCACCGAGGAGGAAGCACTCTATGACCTCACCGTCGATGCGCTCTCGAGGCTCCGGATCGACCCGCAGCCGCAGATCGTCATGGACACGTATTTTCTCCAGGCTCTCGAGCTGGCCGGCTGGGCTCCCAGCTTCTTCGCCTGCGCGCAGTGTGGGCAGGCAGGCCCCCATCATGCTTACCACGCGGCAGCAGGGGGCGCGGTATGTGTGCATTGTCGCCCACCGGGGGCAGTGGAGGTTGATCCGGAGGTCTTGCACCTAGCGTGGTTATGGCAGCACGGAGGGGATACCAGCGCCATCGCCACACCACAGCGGGTGGCGATGGCGCACAAGCTTGTGCGTTCCTTTGTTCAGTGGCAGTTGGAAAAGAAGCTCGCCAGTCTCAATGTGCTCAATCAGGCGACGAGATCGGGGAGAATGGCGTCGTTTTAGGCAACTAATGGCACAATGAAATCTGTGACTAATCTTGTGCCCCCCAATATCCCAGCAGAATTTCTGCCCACCCACATTGCGCTTGTCATGGACGGTAATGGTCGGTGGGCCCAGGAGCGTGGCCTCAAGCGCACGGAGGGGCACAAGCGCGGCGAAGCGGTGCTCATGGACATGGTGCAGGCCTGCATTGCCATGGGAGTGCCCTATCTGTCGGCCTACGCATTCTCCACGGAAAACTGGCGCCGCTCGGCCGACGAGGTGCGCTTTCTCATGGGTTTCAACCGCGATGTCATCCATCGCCAGACGGATCAGCTGCACGAGTGGGGCGTTCGCGTTCACTGGTCCGGGCGCAGGCCTAGGTTGTGGCGCAGCGTTATCCGAGAACTTCAGGCCGCAGAGGAAAAGACCAAGAACAACACCAGGTTGACCTTGAACATGTGCGTCAACTACGGCGGCCGCGCTGAAATCGTTGACGGAGTACGCAACCTTGCCAAGCAGGTGCAAAGTGGGAAGCTACGCCCTGAGGACATCACGGAGCAGAACTTTGGTCAGTTCCTCTATGACCCGCTCATGCCCGACGTAGATCTCTTCCTGCGCCCCTCGGGCGAGAAGCGAACCTCCAACTTTCTCATCTGGCAGTCGGCCTACGCGGAGATGGTCTTCCAGAATAAACTATTCCCGGATTACACTCCGCAGGACCTCTTCGACGCGGTGGAGGAGTACGCCCGCCGCGATCGACGGTTCGGAGGAACGAAGTAATCATGGTTGATACGCCTCCGCCCGTCCACCCAGAGCCGACGCATAAGCAGATTCGGCGCTGGCAGCAGTACCTGGCCAATGAGCGGGCGGAGGCGGCCGTGTACCGCGAACTCGCCCGCCACAGGCAAGGGGAGGAACGTGAAATACTCTTGGCGGTCGCAGAAGCGGAGCAACGCCACGAGGAGCACTGGCGAACCCTGCTGGGCGACAATGTAGGCTTCCCCAAGTCCCCGAGCCTCAAGACGCGGTGGCTCGGGTTTCTCGCGCGGAATTTCGGTACCGTGTTCGCGCTGGCGATGATGCAAACCGCCGAGTCGCGCAGCCCCTATGCGGACGATGAGGATGCCACCGAGCAGATGAAGGCTGACGAGGCCATCCACGCAGAGGTCGTCCGTGGCCTCGCCGCCCGCGGCAGGGAACAGATGAGCGGCGGTTTCCGCGCCGCCGTGTTCGGCGCCAACGACGGTCTCGTATCCAACCTCGCCCTCGTTCTCGGGGTGATGGCATCAGGGGTCGAACCGCATATCGTGCTCATCACAGGCATTTCGGGATTGTTATCCGGGGCCTTGTCCATGGGCGCGGGTGAATTCATCTCGGTCAAGAGCCAGTCCGAGTTGCTTGAGGCTTCAAGCCCGCATCCGAAGGCAGACCAAGCCGTTGCGCTTCTCGACGTTGACGCTAATGAGCTTGCGTTAGTGTATCGGGCGCGCGGGATGAGTGAGGTCGAGGCAGAATTACAGGCCGCGAAGGTCTTTGATCAGATCGAATCCCACTCAAAAGTACCGCGTGAAGTTTTAGACGCCGGGGCGACGAGGACCCAAGAATCGCAATCCGCAGCGTGGACCGCGGCAATTTCTTCTTTCCTGTGCTTTGGAACAGGGGCCTTGGTTCCCATCATCCCTTTCATTTTCGGCCTGCCGACGTTCATCGCGGGGATCGTGGCATTGATCCTCGTTGGCGTGGCCTTGATGGTCACGGGGTCGATCACGGGAATCCTGTCCGGCAAGCCACCGTTGCGGCGCGCGCTCAGGCAGCTGCTTATCGGTTTGGGTGCCGCGGGCGTCACCTTTGGTTTGGGAAGCCTTTTTGGCGTTGCCACGTCGTGATGCGAAAAATCAGAACGAGTATTTCCAATTTTTGGAAATAAACCGATATCTTTCCGAAAAAATGCACCGGTGCAATTTTTCACGGAATTGTATTAATTCCATTTAAATTGATTACGGGCGGCAAACGAATAGCAATTCGTTTGCCGCCCGTAATTGAATAATGTTTAGGACTTGTTTGCTGCGCATTCGGAGCAGAGACCGAAAACCTCGGCCTCGTGTCCGGTGAGGCTAAATCCATGCTCGGAAGCCACTTCCTTGGCCCACTTCTCTACTGGGCCGCCGTCGATCTCGACAGTCTTTCCGCAGTTGGTGCACACCAAGTGGTGGTGATGCTCCTCGGTGAGGCAGTGGCGGTAGAGGGTCTCTCCATTGGACATGTGGAGGACGTCTACCGCATTGATCTCGGTCAGGGACTGTAGGGTGCGGTAAACGGTAGTGAGTCCAACGCGCAGGTCACGGTTGGTTAGCTCTTGGTGAATTGTCTTTGCGGAGGCAAAATTCTCCAAGTCGCGCAGGACGTTGACGACGGCAGTGCGCTGGCGGGTGCTGCGTACGCCGAGCTTTGGCACCGTCCGATCGACCGTGGAAGACATTCAGTGTCCTTTCAAAAAGTAGGTAGTTCCATACACTTCCGGATTTTGCGGAGGCCGCATTGTGGAAATGTATTCAACTGTAGGCCACGCTAGAACAGACTCTTGACGGCGGCCTGCAAATTGCTTGGCAATTGGCTGTGAGTCTTGAAGAAATAGAATCGTTATAATTCTTACATCAACAGATGCAATGTGGATTAATTTCCTCAGGTGCCATGTAAGCCCACCCTTTGTGCCGTCGCACAACGATTACACTTACTCAATCTTAATGAAGCAGGTCACGCACCATGAACCGGGAAGCTGAACCCTTAAGCACGCTGTCACAAACCTGATTCAAGGTGATGAATATAACAAAATGTCCAGCCTTCAAGTGATGGCGATGGCTGGGCACCCAAAATGTTGGGGCAAGTGATTATGGGGCTTGGTTGCTTGGTTGCTTAGGTATTGGCTAGTAGCTTTTCAAGTTTGAGCGCTTCGTCGAGAAGCTTGGTTACGTCCGGGGTGACCAGTTCGTATTGCACCTGGCGCCCGGTACGTACGGAGGTGATGATGCCGGCGTTTTTGAGGACTTTGAGGTGTTGGCTAATGAGTGGCTGACTCGAGCCGAGTGTGTCGACGAGCTCGTAGACGTAGTGTTTTCGCTGTGCAAGTAAGAGGATGATCTGAAGTCGGATCGTTGATGCGAAGGCATGAAAAACGGGGGTAACGCGATCGTATGTAATATTGAAAATGTCTAATGAGTCTGTAGGGTTTAGTTCGCTAGGTTTCAGATCGTCGACTGCCTTGCGTGGGGTTTGTAGATTTTGCACCTAATGCTCCTTTCAGTCAACGAAATATGGTGTGACGTGCAATAAGTCTTTTTGAATGAATCAAATGGAGTTTGGGGATCAGTGTTTCGGGCGTGTGAAAAAACTACTGAACCATTCACCTACATTGTGCCCTGCCCCTATCTCTTACTGAAAAATTGCGGGTGAAAAAATCGCACCGGGTGCAAATTTCTGCCCGATTAGGGGGGTAATTTGCTGAATTGCAAACCTTTGCATTGGGTTGTGAGATTCCTGGTCAAGAAGCACCATTTCCGGGGCTCAGGTTAGAATGAGTGGAATGTTTCCTGCCGAGAACGAATGACGATTAGTCAATTTACGCCGAACTGATCTGAATAAGTCTGCGGACTCGGCAGTTGTGAGGCATGACTTTTGGGCATCGCAGCCAGCGGTGCGTAAGACCGATACCTTAAAAGGAGTGTTCTGAACCTTATGGCTTCGAACAACGTCATCGACACCGTCGTCAATCTTTGTAAGCGCCGCGGCTTGGTTTATCCCTGCGGTGAGATCTACGGCGGTACCCGCTCGGCATGGGACTATGGCCCACTCGGCGTGGAGCTGAAGGAAAACATCAAGCGCCAGTGGTGGCGCGCTATGGTCACCTCTCGTCCAGACGTCGTTGGCGTGGATACCTCCGTTATCCTGCCTCGTCAGACGTGGGTCTCCTCCGGCCACGTTGAGGTCTTCACCGATCCGCTGGTGGAGTCGCTGCACACCCATAAGCGCTATCGCGCGGATCATCTGCTCGAGGCCTATGAGGAAAAGCATGGTCATCCGCCGGTCAATGGCCTGGCGGATATCAACGATCCGGAGACCGGCCAGCCGGGCGCCTGGACCGAGCCGAAGGCTTTCTCTGGTCTGCTCAAGACCTTCTTGGGGCCCGTCGATGATGAGGAGGGCCTGCACTACCTGCGTCCAGAGACCGCACAGGGCATCTTCGTCAACTTCAAGAACGTGATGACTTCCGCGCGCATGAAGCCGCCGTTTGGCATCGCCAACATCGGTAAGTCCTTCCGCAATGAGATCACACCGGGTAATTTCATCTTCCGCACCCGCGAGTTCGAGCAGATGGAGATGGAGTTCTTCGTCAAGCCGGGCACCGATGAGGAATGGCATCAGTATTGGATTGATGCCCGCCACCAGTGGTATATCGATCTGGGTGTCAATCCGGACAACCTTCGCCTCTATGAGCACCCGAAGGAGAAGCTGTCCCACTACTCCAAGCGCACGGTGGACATCGAGTACGCCTTCAACTTCCTCAACTCCAAGTGGGGCGAGCTCGAGGGTATCGCCAACCGTACCGATTACGACCTGCGTGTCCACTCGGAGGGCTCCGGCGAGGACTTGAGCTACTTCGATCAGGAGACCGGCGAGCGCTGGATTCCGTATGTCGTCGAGCCGGCCGCCGGCCTGGGCCGCTCCATGATGGCCTTCCTCGTCGACGCTTACCACGAGGATGAGGCACCGAACGCCAAGGGCGGCGTGGACAAGCGCGTTGTCCTCAAGCTGGATTACCGCCTGTCGCCGGTCAAGGTGGCCGTGCTTCCGCTGTCTAAGAAGGAGCCTTTAACGGACAAGGCCCAGGAGCTCGCGGCCCAGCTGCGCCAGTTCTGGAACATCGACTACGATACCTCCGGTGCTATCGGTCGCCGCTACCGCCGCCAGGATGAGATCGGCACGCCTTTCTGCGTGACCGTCGACTTCGACACCCTCGAGGACGGGGCGGTCACCGTGCGCGAGCGTGACACGATGGCTCAGGAGCGCGTGAAGCTCGAGGACCTGCAGTCCTACCTCGCTGCCCGCCTGATCGGTTGCTGAGTCGATGCTGTACTCGAAGTGGGACAATCGCCGCGCCCAAGGTGATCTTCGCCTTGTTTCGCTTTCCGACGACCAGGGGTCCGTAGTCCTCGATGCCCCACAGTCGTGGCCGCGCGAAGAGTTTGAGATCGACGTCGAAGGCCACACGTGGAAGATCACTGCTACCGATACCACGCTGACGGCCGTGCTGCCCGACGCCAAGGTCTATGTCGCTGAGGCAGGGGAGAAGAAGTTTTCCCGTGCCAAGCGCATCGAGCTGATGCTCAATAGCCCCGTCGTGGCAGAAAACGAGCAAAAGAATGACTGGGTTTACGTCGACGAGAATGATAACAAGCTCGGCCAGTTTTCCGGCGGCAACAATGGTGTGCGCACGTCGATTACGGAGTTTGAACCCGGCAACGAGCTCACCTTCAACGAGCAGGTCTTCATGTCGCTAGTTTCCCGGCGCGTTTTGGAGTCACGGATGAACTCCTCGACGTTGATCCTCACCGTCAGCCTGCTGATCCTCACGCCGATCATCATCCTTTTCGCGTTGTGATCTAACGGAGAAATCACCCACCCACACTTGGCGGTAAGGTAGGAAGCTATGGATAAGTTTCCTACCACGCTCACGTGGGTGGGTGATAATTTTTGCACCGATCGCGGCGAGATTCTGGCAACGATCAGCGCTGACGTGCTCCACATCCGTGAGAAGCGTTTGTTGGTGGAATCCAGCCTCGGAACCAACTTAGGCTTTCGCCTCCGCGCGACGGCCGCCGACGGCAGCGTCTATACCTTGCGCAAGGATTCATTTACGGTGCAACGTCTGATCGCCGATTGCGTGGGCAGGCACTACACGCTGGAGCGAACTAATGTGTGGCGCAAACAGCGAAAGATCGTTGATGGAAACGGCGAGATCATCGCCTATGTCACGGCACTCGCGAGCGGCCGGCTGGTCATGCGGGTGCGCGAGGATGACACCCCCTTGGAAGACATCGTTTTCCTCAGCTTCGGATGCCTGCTGGTAGATCTTCCGATACACAACCTTCGAGCCTAAAGAGGCTAGAAGCGCCCGCCCCTGAATCCGCCACCGCCGCCGCCGTGGCTGCCGCCACCAAATCCGCCTCCGCCGAATCCGCCACTGCCACCAAATCCTCCGCCGCTGAGGATCTCATTGAGAACCATGCCGGTGATAATGGCGCCAGTATTGCTCCGGGATGAATTATTGCGCTGCCTGCGCTGGTAATCGTCGACATCATTCTGGGCAAGCCTCAGCGCCTGCTGCGCCGCGCCTGTAGCCTGACGAGCGTAGTTGGTGGCTAGCCTCGTGTCCTGGTTGCGTTGCTGCAAGGCCTGGGCGTGAAGATTCTGGGACTCTGCCAGCTTGGTGCGCGCCCCAGACCCGATGACGCGGCCACGGGTGGAAATAAAGTCACTTGCCGCCTGGATAGAAGACTGCGCTGCGGACAGCTGGTGATCGAAAACCTGGAGCTGGCGCGCATGGTCGCTTGTTTGCTCGCGAACAGTGTCGAGCACGTCATCGAGGTGTGAATCCGCATCGGTAAGCGCGGTCCACTGCCCCAGCGGATCGCTGTGGCCGTGTGTACGCGCCGCCTCCAAGGCAGCGCGGGCGGTAGCAACGGTTGAATCGAGGGTGTTCCAATCGGAGGCGGTGTTTTGTGCGCGCCCCTTTTCCCGAAGCTGCAGGGCCTCGGTGATCTCATCCTCGACCTCCTTGATGAGCGCGGGCAGACCGTTTATCGCGGTAGAGATGGTGCCCTGTGCGTTTTCGACGCCGGCAAGAAGCATGTCTGCCTTGGTGACGGCATTCTCGGCCTGCCGTATGATATCGACGAGGCCTCCTTGCTGGCCTGCAGGTTGCGCGGCCAGCGCGCGCCCCTGGGAAATGAGCTTCTCGGCTTCCTCAAGACTCACGTTCGCCATCTGTGGGTTGTGCACGATGGATGCCAACATCTGTTCGGAGTAGTGGGTCTGAAGTGAGGCCAGCGTAGCGGCGACCTGCGGCATACGAGTGCGCAGATCCACTGTGGACTGGGTGAGCCGATCCAAGGTTGCCGACGCGTTGACCAGGAGGTTGCGCATCTGTGCGAAGGAGGCGGCCTCGGCGTCAAGTGCATCGTCTGCCTGCCCGCACGAGGAGATGATCTCGACGAGCATGCTGCGACGCTCGTTGGCATCACGAATCTTGCCCGAGTCTAGCCGCTGCTTGAGCCCGAAGGCCTTCTGCAGGGTGGTGGATGAGTGATTCATCGCCCGGGTAAATGACCGGGTGCGTTCGGCGCCGAATTCCGCTACGGCAATATCCAGCTCTTCTTTCGCGCTGCGGATGGACTCGTCAGTAGATACCAGTTCTTCTTGTGCCAGCTGCTCAAGTGCCGGCAACGGCAACTCCATCAGCTCGCCCGTTTTACCCGGGGCAATTTCTCGCCCGGCTGCTACGGCCTCTTCGGTGTCCTTCTTAGTCTTTCGCCTGCTATATGCCCACACGCCACCGCCTGCGACGGCGACGCCAGCAGCACCCGCGCCCAACCACGCGGCGCCAGAACCATCCTTGCTGGTTGTGGTCGAGGTGGTTGTTGCCGACGGGTTTACGGCGGCCTGGGCCACGGCGACCGCAGAGCCTGCCCAGTCATCGTTGATGAGCTTGTCGAAGGCGGCGTCGTACATGGCATCAACGGTTCCTGCTGGCCAGTCATCGCCGGTCTGCACGCCGAATTCGCGGGTACCGATGCTCACGGCGTAAATCGCTGCGTTGGCATCACCGTTGGCACGAAGCGCCTGGGCAGTCCACACTTCAGGGGTGATGTCATTGAAATCGTTGACGTAGATGACATACAGCTTGAGGCGCAGCTGACTTTCGGTATCTTTGACCGCTGCCGTAATCTCATCGATCTGCGCTGGGGTGAGGGTGCCGGTGTAGTCGTTCACCGACGCGGTATAGCGCTCGGGCGCCTCTGCCAGCACGGCCACCTCGTCGGCGCCAGCTAGCCCCGCGCCGAGGAGGGGAGATCCCCCGCCAACAAATACACTGGCGGCGATACCCGTGGCGGCCATCAGACGACGAGACAGATGAGACTGCGGCATATTCATGCCTACAACTCTAGCGGGCTTTGAATGCCCTAGAGCGGTGTGCGGAGGAATCCCTGGAAACTCCGCGACTCGCATACTCGCACCCACAGCCGGATACTTTGGCACACTGGAGCCATGCGTCGATTTATCAGTAGCATTCTGGGCCTTGCTTTAGTCCCGCTGGCGCTTCCCGCGGCCATCCTCGTGCGGGGCCATTGGCGTCCGAAAAACCGGTGGGGCAATTTTGACGTGATCGCGGTGCTGGGGACCGCGCAGTATGACGGCGTTCCCTCCAAGCAGTTCGCGGCCCGCCTGCGCTGGGCAGCCGAACTCTGGGAGCAGCAACAGACCCAGCAAGTGGTGACCCTCGGTGCCAACCTACCGGGGGATCGCTTCACCGAAGCCCACGTGGGAGGCCAGTACCTCATCGCCGCACATGTGGAACCGCACCTGATCACGGAGCTATCTGAGGGCAACGACACTCGCAGCTCGCTCGAAGCATTAGGCCAGCGGTTCCCGGATAAGAGTGTCCTCCTTGTCACCGACCCCAACCATGTCCTGCGCGCGCAGCTGCTCGCCCGGACTCTCGGCATCCGCGCCGTGGCCACGGGGACGCCGTACACGCCCTCCACCTTCCCCAGCAAGGCCTGGGCGCTAACGCTTATGCACGAATGCGGCGGCCTGCTGGCACTGGCCGCCCGCGCCATCGCGGGGGAGCGCGCGGAGGTGGTGGAGGATCTGCTTCGTGAAGTTGAGATCCGCCTGCGCCCGTCGCGCGGACGCAGGGTAGAGTTTCTGCGCCGTCACTAGCGCGTCCGCGCGGTGCATCCCCGGACCAGGGACTGGGAGCTGGCACAATGGGATTCATGTATGAGTACACGGCCTTCGACGCACAACGCCGCCTACCGGAGCCTTCCAAAGGCGCTCAATTGGTCGCCCACAGCGATGAGCGCGGCCCCTTCGCCCGCGATCGAGCCCGCGTCCTCCACTCGGCGGCCCTGCGCCGCCTCGCGGATAAGACCCAGGTCGTCGGCCCGCGCGACGGGGACACGCCGCGTACCCGCCTTACCCATTCACTGGAGGTTGCCCAGATCGCCCGCGGGATCGGCGCTGGCCTTGGCCTCGACCCCGACCTTTGTGAGATGGCGGGACTGACCCACGACATCGGGCATCCGCCCTATGGGCACAATGGTGAAAAGACGCTCAACGAACTCGCCGCGGACTGCGGCGGGTTCGAGGGTAATGCACAAACCCTACGCATATTAACCAAGCTGGAGCCCAAGGTCATCGACGAGCAGGGGGTGAGCTTTGGACTTAACCTCACCCGCGCGGCGCTCGACGCCGCCGTCAAATATCCGCGCACCCGCACCAATCTGGACGGCACGACCAACAAGAAGTATGGCTGCTATGACGAGGATGCCGCCGTGTTGACGTGGCTGCGCGCCGGCCATGGTGACGCGCTGCCCTCCATGGAGGCCCAAACGATGGATTTCGCAGATGACATCGCTTATTCCGTCCACGATGTGGAGGACGGGATCCTCTCCGGGCGCATCAACCTTGGCGTGTTGTGGGACCTCGTGGAGCTGGCCCAACTGGCCCAGAAGGGCTCCCTTGCGTTCGGCGGTAGCCCGGATGCTCTCATGGAAGCAGCTGACCGCCTGCGCAACCTTGAGGTGGTCAACGCCAATATCGATTTCGACGGTTCCCTGCGCGGGCTTGTCGGCCTCAAGCGCATGACCTCGACCCTCGTGGGCCGCTATGTCGGAGCGGTGATAGAGGCCACCCGCCCGGACCCGGATTCGCCCGAGGCGAGCTTTGGGCGCACCCACGGTGAGCTCCTCGTCCCGCAGCAGGTGCTCGCGGAGGTCACCTTGCTCAAGACCGTCGCCGTCCTCTACGTGATGGACGATCCCATTCATGTCTCACGCCAGGACCGGCAGCGTGAGCGCATGATCCGTGTCTTCGACTATCTCGTTGCCGGCGCGCCGGGCAGCCTGGATCCCATGTTTGCTCATTGGTGGAGGGAAGCAAACGACGATGCGGCGCGTCAGCGCGTCATCATCGATCAGATCGCTTCGATGACCGAGTCCCGGCTAGAACGAGTTGCTAAGCGCAGTGCGGACCTGACTGGATTCCTCGACTAATCCTTCCTTCACAACCACACCGGCGACCCGACATTAGGCAAAGCGCAACGAGATTCCAAGGTCTTTGAACACCGCCAGCAAGACGAGTTCCTCGCGTAGGTCGAGTTGCCAGTCGCTAGCTACGACATGCTCGACGTGGTTGCTTCTCAGCACATCGGCTAGTGCGTCTGCGTTGGTGATGGGGCTTTCATCCGGGCACAGCCGCGCGGACAGAGCTGTGTAAAAGCCGCGACGGTTGTGGAGCGGCGTGGTGATGAGGATGTCCATGTCAGTCCTCCGCATCGGGGATGAGACAGAACGTCTCGTAGTGATCGTCCGTGTAGTACCACACCTCGGGATCCGTCTCCGTGCCTCCGCCGGTGACGATTCGACGCTCGCCGCGGTGGTTGAGCCCCGGGGTGTCCACGGTGTACTCCCGGTAGTAGTTACGAGATTCCTTGGGAAGGACACCTTCGTAGTTACCGAAGAGCACACCGTCGTTGTCCGGGTATTCGAAAGGACCACCCGCAAGAATGTCGCCCACCACGTCCTCCGTTTCAGTGGGTAAGGATTCCAGAGGACAGTTCTCCTCATCGCTCGCTGGTGTGAGCGATGATCTTAGAAGTGCAGCACTTGAGGTACCACTGGATGTTTCTGATGAGTCATCTCCTAGACTAAATCCGAAATATGCGGCGATAACAATAACAAGTGCACTACAGATTGCAACTGGGAGAGAACGATGAGATGGAGTGTTTCCCACACGAATTCCTATGTGCTTCGTCCCTTTATGCCAAGGCGGTCATTTCGCTCCATGAAATGACCGCCAAATCAGCCTTAACAAAAACTGGTGGGGCCACCGGGTGCCCAACTCATTTCACCTCCGGCGCAGGTCAGAGGGGGTACCTGTCTGGCCTCACGCAGCCCCTGGTCTGGTTTCTGGTCTCTACCCCCGCGTTTGCGTTGTAGACCTGTCCTGTTGAGGTCTACTCTACCACCAGCCTCTCCGAGATTGAACGCCTACCACTCCCGGCTCAATTCGACCGCCAGGCCCTCGCGGACGAGATGGCCCACGCCGCGCTGGATGTCTTCGTGAACAGCGACGACCACGGTCTCGTGGTGGGCACCCCCAGGTAGTGCCCCCGGAACCTGTTTCCGGTGCGAAGGTGCCAGTCAGTTGCTATCCTTCTTGCAGCTTCACCCTCCTTCGTTGATTGGATTGCCCATGTCCACCCCCTCTCCCACCGGCGCTAACGCACGCGGCCGCGTTAAGCCTCTCGCGATCGTCGGCGGTTCCCTCTTGCTCATTTTCGGCCTCGCTTCAGCCTGCGGCTCCGACGACGGGGAAGCAGGTGTCGCCTCCACCGTGACCGTCACCGAGTCGGCCTCGACGGTCACCAAGACCACTACCGTGACCGAGACTGTGACCACCACCGCCGAACCTGCGGAAACGACAACCGAAGAAGTGACACCTGAGGCCGCGCCGGAACCTGAACCGGCACCCGATACGGTCATGCGCGGTTTCGCCGGGGCGGGCGCTGGTGCTGGAATTGGCGCTGACGTGGACGCTCCTCCGCCCGCTCCGGGTCCGGCTCCGGCTCCGGCTCCGGCTCCGGCGGCAACTTACTACGCAAACTGCGCCGCAGTTCGTGCTGCGGGTGCGGCACCGCTCTACGCCGGATCTCCCGGATATAGCAGGAAGTTGGACCGCGACGGGGACGGCGTGGCCTGCGAGAACTAGTTCTTGAAAAACGGCCCTCTCAGAAGCGTTGAACAGGGGTAGGTGAGACTGGAGCACCCCTGAAGGCTCACGGGCCGTCTCCGTGGCGCACAGCGCGTGATCTGAGCGCTCTGCGCACTCTCAGCGCTCGCTGGAAGGCCCGTTGAGCCAGGATTAGGTCTGATATCTGCGGATGAAGGTTGCCTAGCCGGTTGTCGGTCTTGCAGCCGTTGAGGTGGACAATCCTTGCTCCGGGGATCTCGCCGTAGAAAGCACGCGCCATGAGGACATGGACATTCTCGTTTCGTCGGTCTCCGTCCTCGTTGGTCAACTTCACTTTCGGGTAGCCCTGGGAACTAAGCCCGCCCTCCAGCAGAGAGCCGTCTTCCACTCGTCGAACCTGCCCCGTGTTCGAGACCTCGTACCGGGGATAACCGTCAATTGCCTTAAAGATAATCATATTTAATAGGGTATACCATGGACTTCCCCGAACTATCGTGGAGAACAAAGAGCAGCACCGTAGGGGCGCTCTAATCAGGCCCCCGGGGGTGTCCCCCCGGGGGTGCACAGGCACCGGGGGGTGTACAGCAGTCTCACGGCGACTTGCAACTACTCTGTCTCCCGACCCTCATTCTCGGCCTTATGCTTCTCGATCTCAGAAACCAATCGGGATGCAACCGCCTTCGGCAGACTCTCGACAAAATCTCCGTGGCCGGTCCTGACCCGAACTTTCATGCTCTCCACTTCAACCTTCTCGTCAATCAGCAGCGGCACTAGTTCTGAGTCAGGAATCAAAAACGCCTCCGAGGCCCCCGGAGCGAGAGTCTTCGGCGGGTGGTTCATTATGAACGCTTGCGGAAACAGCACAAGGGTCCGCTTATCCGCCAGGGGAAAATCAATCGCGCTAATTGTCGTCTCTAGCCTTCCCCTATTAGCAACGTCGATCCCCAGGAAACGGTGCGTGCCGTACGGTCCAGCAGTGACGGCGTTGGAGACCTCCACCTTCAACCGCGCGCCACTACTGATCCAGGCATAGGCGTTCCACCCCACACTGACACCGGACACAATTAGTGCCACGATCGACACGATGAGCGCCGCCACTTCCATACAACCGTTCCCTCTCTTCTCGCACGATATCCTTCTTGCCTCACTGTAGATCTCCGGCCACCGCACGCAGACCCAGCGCGTCAGTAGGGGGGGGACACATCCGCCAGGAGAGGGAGGGGGTAGCCACCGCCAGCACAGAGAGGGGGTCTGCCAGAGGTAGGCCGCCAGATAGACGGGGGAGAGTGCCGATACATCACCCCGATACACCTGCCGATACACCGGCTGACCTGGGTAATACACTCGATACATGTATCGGGAGGGGGGGGGTGTATCGGCCCCGAAAACCCTTATATATAAAGAAGAAGATAATTTTATATAGGGGGGTTCAGATTGTATGTAGCCGTGTATTAAGACCCCGATACACCGGGGGTGTCCCGATACATGTATCGCGTGTATTACCCAGGTCAGGCAGTGTATCGGGGAGTGTATCGGCACCTCCCGATACACTCCGATACATCACACACGCTGATAAGCGGCCGGTCTACCGGCACTCTCGACAGCCTCCAGCACACCCTCAGCGACCAATTCAGCAATTGCAGCGGAGTGGTGATCGGCAGTGGCCTTCTTACGCTGGTTCATGGTTGCGAGACCGGCTCGTCCGTTCTTGGACCTGTCGATGACGCTCAAGACGTTCTCCTTCGCAACTGTCAGGTCTGCATCCGCGTCCGCCCGCTTACGCTCAGCGGCCACAGCGGCGTTACCCCGGCGTTCCTCGGTCTCAGCCAGAGCGCGGGCGTAACGGGTGTTCTCGACGGAGACCCGCAGCAGGAAATCCGCCATCCGCAGGGCCTCCAGCGGAACCTCGCGGCCTGCTCCGAGATCCAGCAGAACGGTCAGCAGGACAGCGACACGCAACTTGACCTTAGGGATCTGAGAGAAGATCTTCTCCGCACGCAGTTGCTTGTACTCTCCGCGCTCTTCGTCCCACGCTCGTTTCAGTCGGGCGTTCACCTTCCGCGCGTCATCGGAGAGGTGGAACGGGCCGGTCTCGGTGAAGAAACGAGAGTTGATCTTCAGCCGATCTACGTCGCGGGCGGGGTCGAAGGTGTCCACCTCGACGTCACAGTCCAGATCCCACGGGTCGAAGTCCTCCGGCAACACGCGGGGCTGTGGCGGGAGAGCGGAAATCAGGAAGCGGCCTGGCAGACCTCGACCGGTAGAAGCGAACAAGTACCGGGCGGCGTCTGGCTGAACAGATAAGATCACCGCGAGAGAGTGCTGGTCCACTCCGAAGTGGTAACAGTTCGCCGTGTTGCGGACCTCGTAGTCGCCTCGACCGTCGAAGACGTCCGCCATCGCTCCGGCCCACTCTGCGTTCCCCTGCATCTCTGCCCACGCGGCCAATTCGTTGCCCTGAATCAGCATCCGGTGCTTTTTCATGGGCAGCGGCTCCTCGGTGCCATCCTCGTTCTTCTTCGTCTCCGGACGGGTGAAGTCACCCAGTGCGGTCAGCAGCGTGTGAAGGTTGCCGGTGCCGGGGCGGATGACCTTATCACCGTTGTGGAGTCGCTGACCGACCAGAGCGTCCGCGAGAGTATCCAGCACACCTTTGCCCGCTCCGGACTCAGCGATGACAGCGGAGTACAGCGTCAACGGCTGATCCATGTCCTCCAGGTAGACCGTGGGCGGCATCTCGGCGGACAGGTAGGTCAGCACGCGGAACAGCAGGGAGTACTTATCCACGGATGCGCGGGTGGCGTAGTGGGCGATCTCAGCGAGAACGGGCTGTGTCTGCCAATAGTCTTCCGGCGCTGAAGCCTCGACAGCAGCCACAGCGGCAGCACGACGGTCCTCTAGGCTCTCGGTGGTCTTCTCCTCCTCGATCATCTCCGCCAGGTAGGCCTCAGCCTGTCTCGCGAGAAGGTCTCCGAAGTTCGGAATACCCTTCATCTCCAGCCAGTTGCGGTCCGGACGCATACCAGAGGTGATGGCACCCTCAATCTTCGCCACGCCATTGATCAACGCTCTCTCGTAAGCGCTCACCCGCTCCGGTGCACCGTTGGTAGCGTCCAAGAAGGCGGACCGGAGAGTTTCGAGATCAGACAGCAGCCCGGCGCGGCCCTCGAAGACCGCTCCGCAGAGAAGGGACCACATCTCGCTGCGCATAGCGTCATGGCGACCGCCCACGTCCTCCCAGTCGATCTCAGAGACGTTATCGCCCTCACCGGGGTACACGCGGCTCTCCAGCCACTTCAGCGCGTCCTCGTAGCCACGAGAGGGAGCGGCGGGGGCATCGGCGTACCGGAGGGAGTCTCGCTTCAGGTAGTCCACCCAGTTCTCCGGCAGGACCGGGAGATCCTTGACGTTGGGGATCTCGACCTCTTCGTCTCCGATGTACCACTTGTACTGCTCACCCTCCACAACAGACGGCCAGACAGCCGAGTAGCGGTGAGTGAATTGAACCACGTCAACGTCGGCACATACCTTGGCGCGGAATTCCAGACCCTTCGGCACTAGGACGAAGAACTGTGCGGAGTCAGCGTCCACGCCTCGGCGGGTAGAGCGGGGCCACTCGTGGAGCGGGAGATCTCCGAGGATCTCCATGAGTTCGACAAGGTTGTCCTTGCCGTGCTTCTTCTCGTACTGGTCAACATCGATTGACAGGACATCGTAGTCACCGGCCACCTGCATACGCAGACCGACGTTAGAAGATCCAGAAACGCCCTTCCAATGGGCGCGGATCTCGTCCTGAGTCAGTCGTGCAATTCGTCCGGTCATGCCGGCTCTCGGCGGGTACTTCGCTCCCTGCGGAAGCGGGACCGGCACCTCCCAGCCCTTGCGAATGTACTCGGCAACAAAGGGCGGAATACCCTTGACATCCTGCGCGTTTGTGCTATTATCATTCATGTTGGTTCTTCTTTCTCCCGTGGTTGGGATTTTGTGGTGAATTGCCCCCTGAGTTGGTTCCTCAGGGGGTTTTCGCATTCCGGGATGGAATCGCGGTGCCTGACTTCAATCTTGAATTGATGCCGACTAATCGGGGTCAGGCTGTACTGCAATTGAATTGAGCGCCGGAGCGCTCTTTAGGTATGATGATTAGACAGCCTCCGCTGTTCTGAGTACGGCCTCACAGCGGGGGTTTTCCTGTGCCGTAAATCAGAGCCTGTGTGCCATTCTCACGGCCTCACAGGGTTTAAATGGGTATATGGTCGTTCTGGGGAATTGAGGCCGTTAAATCGGCTCAAAATCCGTGTTCGAGTTCGAGACGGTACTTCTTAAAGTCCAGCCACGAATTCCAAGCCATGAGGGCGACGACTAGCCCCAGGGCGGTAATTGAGATCATGCGACCCTCATTGAGATGCGGTCTACCGTGTCTGCCATACCCGGTACAACGGCTAGGCAGTTTGCGATATGGGCCAGTAGTTCCAGTTCGTACTTTCTTACCGGCTCCAGTTCCTTAACGACCTCAATTCCGAGATCCCGGTTCAGGTTGAAACTCTTCATTAGAACCCACCCCCCGCCTTCACGGTGCGGGCGGCGATCCACTCGTTCAGTTCGTTCTCCGGGTACTTGACGGTCTTGGCGCTGTAGCGCACATAGGTAGGTCCGGTGCCTTCCTTCCGATAGGTGAACAGCGTGCGGGTGGTAACTCCTATGCGCTCCGCAGCCTGTGCTGCCGTGAGCATCCTGTTCGTGGTCATGGTGTGTCTTCCTTCCTTACCCCCGTTCGGGGATACGTGGTCTTGCGTGTTGACTTTCATTAGTATATCATATCGCTTCCCTTGTTTTCCGCGTACCGCTTGGTATGTTTCGACTTTCTGTGGTAGCGATTTTCCCCTAGGTGGCGTTTAAGGCCGCGACACGCCGTGCTGGATAGCCATAGACGGCACTATACGTTTTCGACACATGTAACCTTCGTTATCATTTCGTGACCTTCTGTTAACCTAACGTTCATTTCGTGACCTTCTGTTCACTCTGAGGCCCTATTTTCGGCAGAAAACAACCCCCACATCCGTGTAGGTGTGAGGGTTTTTCTACTTCTTGGTGTCGTCCTCGGACCCGGCGCGCCGGGCCTCCGGGAGATAGCGGGCCAGACCAGACCCTTCCGAGAACCGCCCTGTCTTGTCGCGGTCTTTGTCGCCCTCTCGGAGGTAACGGCTCAGGCCTTCCGGTGCTCTCACTTGTCGATCACCAGACCTCGCGGTGCGGTGAACTCCAGGCGGTGAGGATCCTTCCCGACCTTCGCCACGGTGGAGACCACCCAGCCGCTAGCACGGACCCGGTTAGCAGCGGCCCGCGCTTCATTCAGGGCACCCGTGGAACAACCGGCAGAGGTGTCGAACACCAGCGTCCGGCCTTCCTCGACCGCCTCGGTGGTCCAGTAGGTGTTGCGGGAGCCTGAGACCTGACCTAGCGCCTCTCGGACGCTACGTGGCGCGGCCTTCTCTAGCGGGGCGGTGGCTACGAACGCTTCAACGCCCCTAGGGCCGACCACAGAGCCTACCGACCACCCGGCAGCCGCCAGGCGGGAGAGGTCTTCGATAATCGGCTTATTGAGGAAAGGGTTACGGTCAGCGTAGAACCGGAGAGTGCGACCGTCGTTGTCCGCTATCGCACGGTTCCAGTCGGCACGGGGTGCGACAAGAAGGAACTCGGCCCGCTCAATCACGGAAGCGCCGGGCTTTAGCGGCCCTCTCTTCGGTGCCGGGGGCGTAAATCTCCAGGCGGGGGCGACGTACTCAGAGCGCCAGCCGATGTCCTTCAGTCTCCGTCTATTGTCGTTGAAGACTTCCCGGTCGTTCCACGTCTCAGCCGCCGTGGGGTCGATGAGAATAGCGCCGTCCTGCTCGGTGGCGGTCTCCCACAACTCGGCAGGACGGACACACTGTGCCTTGGCGGTTTCGATCAAATTACTCACTTGCGCTCCTTCAGGAACTCTTCGATGGCCTCTCGGGTGTAGCGGACCGCAGGGCGCGGGCCGTCTCCGAGATAGACGAAATTCGGGCCTTTGCCACGGCTACGCCAGTTGGTGATTGATTGGGGCCGCATACCCAGCAGGTCCGCCAACTCATTAGTCGTATACATAGGTTGATCTATATTCATAGTCTTACCTTATCATACTTTTAATGACAGGTTATTGAGCGACCGCAGGGATCAATTGACCAGCGGAAAGCACGTCTGAGAGCCGCACACGATTAGCGCGACCGATTCTCAAGACCGGCACCTTGCCAGCGGCGATCATGCGCTCAACGGTGCGGGTAGACAGTTCAAAGTGGTCAGCGGCAGTTTTCACACTGACCCACGGCTCATCTAAAACGTCAGAAACCACGTCAGACACAGTCTTCTCCTCAGAGAAACCGGTCTCACGTGGTTTTTGGTTCGGCCTCGACGAGAGGCGACAAGATGAATTAGTGTCGTGTATCCTACGTCACCTCCTCCCCTATGTCAATTCCGGGGCGACTGAGTCCGCACGTCATTCTGTGTCAGTAACACCTTGCCTTGAGGGCGATCTGATATCGGGAGAATGCCCTTGACGTGCGGGCACCCGCAGAAGAGAGGTTCCTCCCACGGAACTTGCGTGGCTCTCCACTCTCCGTGCAGGCGATGAGAGAAGACCACACCCCACCCCGGCACCTTGGAGGCGTAGCCCAGCAGACAACCGCGCCAGCAGCGATAGGTTGTGATGGCGGTGGCCTTGATTACGTCAGAGTCAATTGAGTCAGTCATCTTTTTCGCTCCCAGCGCGGGTTAGTGCTTCTTCCAGAGCCTCCGCAGCGCGGTTTTCATAGCCGTCTGCCGCTCTCTGGTATTCCATCAGTTGCTCGATCGTCTCGTGACCCATGAGCCGCCGCGCTTCTTCCAGCGACACTGGGGCACCTCGCCCGCTCTCGTGGTCCGGGGAGACTAAGCGGGTGCTGTAGAACCTCCGGCAGTCGTGCGGGGTGATGTCCGGCCTACCGGCCAACTCAGCCGCTCGGTTGAATCGGTTACGAAAGTTGGTATCCATCATCTGTGCTCCGGTCTGCGTAGTAATCACCAGGGCTTCAGCGCCGGAGGCCATGAACTCCCGCGCGTGCTCCCGCAGCGCTTCTGAGACGCTGGACGGTAGAACAATGTCCCGGTTACCTGCCTCCGTCTTCGGAGTGGACAGGGAAACCATCACCTGCTTTTTCGTCACAGTGTCGGTCATCCGCTGGACATTGCGGCGAACCTTGACCGTGACCGGCTCATCCTTCTTCGCCAGACCGACGAGATCTTTCCTCCGCAGCTCCAGCAACTCACCGATACGCAGACCCGACCACAGCAGCACCAGGACCCCCACCCGCAGCCGGGGCGAGGTGTTTTCCGCCAGCGCCTTCGCTTCCGCCAGCGAGATCAACGGCCTATCCCGGTTCTGTGAGCGCGGTACTCGACTCGCACCCTTCACCTTGACCGGGTTGTCGGAGATGATCTCCAACTCGTGAACCGCGTGTTCAAACGCGGTATGCAGCCTCTTATAGGCGCTGGAGTTCGTGGACTTCTGTTCAGGCCAACAGGTGATGACCTGAGACCACCACAACTGAATCCGCTTCCGGTCCACCTCGACCACCGGAACGTCCGCCAGCGAGTCGAAACCGTCGAAACTCTCCCTCAGCACGCGGGAGTTCAATTTACGGCGGTGACTCTGAACCGTGGACTCTTTGAAATCACCCTGCAACCAGAGGTCCACCAACTCAGCCACAGTCAGGGTGGCTACCTTCTTCGCCTCCGCACGGTCAGACGGCGGGGTCCAGTCTCCATCGCGGATTAACCCCCGCTCCTTCTCCAGCCAGGCGGCAGCGTGGCTCTCCTTGAGGAACGGTTCCGGGCTGGAGTACTTCTTGCCCGCGTACTGATACCGGGCTGACCACTTGCCTTCGCCGGTCTGTCGCACGGTGCCGAATTTCCGGGGTGCCATGTCTGGTCTCGTTTCTGGTCTGGAGAGGTCTAAAACTGTCGCTCTGTGTCGGTTCCTGTCGCTGACCCAATATTACTGAAACGCCCTTTAAGCAGGCAAAACCCCCGCTCTCCGAACTGGAAAGTGGGGGTAAGTGTGGGGCCACCGGGGCTCGAACCCGGGACCAACGGATTATGAGTCCGCAGCTCTAACCGACTGAGCTATAGCCCCTCTTGCGCAGCTAGCGCTAGAACTCCATCAGTTTACATCATCGGAACTACCTATTCGTGTCAGGCGCACCGATCGAAGATCGGGGAGTGATGATTCCGCTAAAGCCTCTGGCAGCTTTGCTCAGATCCAACGTAGTGCTCGCACTAGGAGAGCCAACCAACTATCTGAGAAAACTTACCCAGAAATTAAATCTACGCCCCAGTTTAAATGCAAAGCTCTTGAAGTGGGGCGGTGGCAAATTGGCGCGTGACGTCGATAGCATGATCCGATTGGGAGACTATGAACGATCTCTAGAGTGCATTGATGATGCACGGGGACTACAGCGGGTTGTCGCCCCCGGAATTCGCGCCTTTATCAACGGTCAGCGTTGCAATCTCAGAGCAGAAATCGTCACCGGCATATCCTCCCGGGGGGGGGTGTTCTGAAGTGTTAAACCGACTCCTCCGATCATTGTTGTAGTCGCGAATCCCATGGTGGCGTAAAGGACAATCCGAAATTCTCGTGGGTCGTCTCGCTGGGTCAAACATAGAACTTTGAATTCGTTGAGATTCTCAGGAAATTCTAACCGATATCCATCGATATTGGAGATTCCATGGTTTGAATGGGACGACGTCGTCTCATCTGTGCTGCCAGCAGCATGGGCTGTCACGAACCTTTCTGGGAAGTACGCAGCCGATTGTGGGCAAGGCCTCGTGATTTGCATGGAGGATGGAGGGACATATATAGTGATCGCTGCTAGGAGATAGCGTAATCCGCCATAGCTCAGTTGGCAGAGCATTCGACTGTTAATCGAAGGGTCACTGGTTCGAGCCCAGTTGGCGGAGCTTCTTAACCCACCTTTAGTGAAAGGTGGGTTTTTGGTTTTTGTACCCTCCCCTTGGTGAAAACACTACTAGGAAACGATGGCTCAAACAGGGGCACTAGGTGGTTTGCTGTGACTTGGGTAAAGTTGTCCAGGGTAACCGCGAATTTCGGATACGAACCTGCTTGGATGTAGAGATTTAAGGATTTTTCGCATGTGTGGAATTGTTGGATATGTCGGCTGTGCCGATTCTGGCCATGATGCTTCTGACGTGGTCATTGAGGGGCTTAAGAGGCTCGAATATCGAGGCTATGATTCTGCTGGCGTTGCTGTGCTCGCTGACGGAAACATCCAACTGCGCAAAAAAGCAGGAAAGGTTTCCACACTAGTTGACGCAATTAGATCGGCTCCATTGCCGGCGTCCAAGGTGGGAATTGGACACACTCGTTGGGCAACTCATGGCGGCCCCACGGACGCCAATGCGCATCCCCACTTGGTCGATGGCGGGAACATTGCAGTAGTGCATAACGGTATTATTGAGAATTTTGTTGAGTTAAAAAGTTTCCTCGAAAAGAGGGGCTACCAGTTCGTCTCTGACACAGACACTGAGGTGGCTGCTGCGTTGCTAGCAGATGTTTTCAAGAACGAGGCAAAAGGCGACCTAACGGAGGCGATGCGATTAACTAGCAATCGACTCGATGGAGCCTTTACGCTACTCGCAATCCAACGTGACTTGCCAGATAGGATCGTGGCTTCCCGTTTCAATTCTCCTTTGGTGATCGGCTTGGGTGAAGGGGAAAACTACCTCAGCTCGGATGTGTCAGGTTTCATTGACTACACCAAGAATGCCGTCGAAATTGGAAATGGACAAGTCGTAACACTTACCCCTGAAGGTTATTCTGTCATTGACTTCGCCGGTCAGCCAGCATTGGGCAAAGAGTTCGTAGTGGAATGGGATGCTACAGCTGCAGAAAAAGGTGGCTTTTCCTCCTTCATGGATAAGGAAATCCATGACCAGCCAGATGCAGTTCGAGACACCCTCATCGGCCGATTCGATGAGGAAGGAAAGCTCACGCTCGATGAAGTAAACATTGATGAGTCGGTGCTACGAAGCGTGGACAAGATCATCGTGATTGCTTGCGGTACGGCTGCTTATGCTGGCCAGGTCGCGCGGTACGCTATTGAGCATTGGTGCAGAATCCCGACAGAGGTCGAACTCGCTCATGAATTCCGTTATCGGGATCCTATCGTCAATGAGCGTACTTTGGTGGTGGCACTCTCTCAGTCGGGTGAAACGATGGATACCCTCATGGCTGTCCGTCACGCTCGTGAACAAGGAGCTAAAGTCGTTGCGATCTGCAACACCCGAGGCTCCTCAATTCCGCGTGAAGCTGATGCAAACCTGTATACACATGCAGGGCCAGAGATTGCGGTGGCATCTACCAAGGCATTCTTGGCTCAGATAACCGCTTCTTACCTTTTAGGTCTTTATCTTGCGCAACTACGTGGCAACAAGTTTGCTGACGAGATACGAGCGATTGTCGATGAACTGCGGAAGATGCCTGAGAAGATTCAAACAGTCATTGACCAAGAAGAGGCAGTCAAGAAGCTTGGTCGCGAGATGAAAGATGCCGGCTCTGTTTTGTTCCTCGGGCGGCATGTTGGATTCCCCGTTGCATTGGAAGGTGCCCTTAAGCTCAAAGAAATCGCGTATCTTCATGCGGAAGGATTTGCTGCGGGCGAGCTCAAGCACGGGCCCATTGCTTTGGTTGAAGAGGGACAGCCAGTCTTTGTTATCGTCCCGTCGCCGAAAGGGCGAAATGCACTTCACGCAAAAGTTGTTTCTAACATTCAGGAAATCCGCGCTCGCGGAGCTATCACTATCGTGATTGCTGAGGAGGGCGACGCAGCCGTTGAGCAGTTTGCCAATCACGTGATACGGATCCCAGAATGTCCTACACTGCTCCAGCCCTTATTGGCGACTGTTCCTTTACAGATCTTTGCCTGTGCTGTAGCGACAGCAAAGGGATTCGATGTTGATCAGCCTCGAAACTTAGCAAAGTCCGTCACTGTTGAGTAGTCGTTGAAAAAGAAGATAGCGCCCTACGTTGTTTTGTGGGGCGTTTTTCGTGCTTGCTATTGTGGTGGGTATGGCTAAAGGGCGAATCCCAGAGAGTGACATTCAGGCAATTCGAGAACAAACGCCAATTGAAGATGTCGTAGGGGAGTATGTTCAACTTAGGCCAGCAGGTGCGGATTCCTTAAAGGGGCTGAGCCCTTTTAAGGATGAAAAAACCCCCTCGTTTCACGTGCGGCCAAACCACGGCTATTTTCACTGTTTCTCAACGGGAATCGGTGGCGATGTCTTCAAGTTTCTAATGGAGGTTGAGCACGTCAGTTTTCCAGAAGCGGTGGAGATGTGTGCGGACATTATTGGTTATCAAATCAATTATCAAGGAAGCAGCACCAATCAGTCCAAACAGCAGCCTGGTCTGCGGAAGCGTCTGATCGAAGCCAACAAATTGGCTCACTCGTTCTACCAGGAGCAGCTAGAGACTAGGGGTGCTGCTAGAGCGCGAGATTTCCTCCTGCAACGCGGTTTCACGAGGGACTTTATTAAGTCTTTTGAGTGTGGATTTGCGCCTGAGGGTTGGGACACCCTCACCAAAAACTTGTTGCGTCGTGGATTTACATTTGAGGAACTGGAGGCTGCAGGGCTTTCGAAAATGGGCAGACGGGGACCAATCGACCGTTTCCATCGCCGATTGATTTGGCCGATCAAAGACATCTCTGGTGTCGTAATCGGGTTTGGCGCAAGAAAGCTTTTTGACGATGATAACCTCGGCAAGTATATGAATACTCCTGAGACTTTGCTTTATAAAAAGTCAAAGATTCTTTTCGGACTTGATAAGGCCAAAAGAGAAATTTCATCACGCCATCAAGCAGTCGTTGTAGAAGGCTATACAGATGTAATGGCCATGCATGCAGCTGGGGTTACCACTGCTGTAGCAGCGTGTGGCACTGCTTTCGGGGATGATCATTTGAAGTTGGTTCGCAGGCTCATGTTGGATGATAACTATTTTCGGGGGGAAATCATCTATACCTTTGATGGCGATGAAGCGGGACAGAAGGCCGCACTCAGGGCCTTTGAAGGCGATCAGAAATTTACCGGTCAGTCCTATGTAAGTGTTGCACCAGATGGACTTGACCCATGTGACCTTAGACTTCAACGAGGCGATGGAGCTCTCCGCGACTTGGTAGCGAAGCGGATCCCCATGTCTGAATTCGTGATCCGCACGCTCCTATCCGAATATAACCTAGATACAGCGGAAGGAAGACTGCAGGCATTGCGCCGTGTAGCGCCAGTAGTCGCCTCGATAAAGGATAAGCCCCTTCAGTCGGAATATGGGCGTTTGGTGGCGGGCTGGGTCGGATGGCTAGACCCACAGGATGTCTTGAATGAGGTGCAAAAAGCCTCGCAGGGACTGGATGGGCTTAAAGATGCGAATAGCTTCAGCACGGATAATAGGGAACAGAACTTAAAGATTGCTCAACGCGTAGCGGAGATGCCTGACCGGAACAACCCAATGTTGTGGCCTGAGCGAGAGTCCCTCAAATTGGCGATTCAGCTGCCGGAAATTGCAGGTGCATTGGATTCGTACGGTTCTGAGTATTTTTCGAATGCGGTATATCGGGAGATCCGCGAGGCAATCACTTTGAGAGGGGGAGTAGAAGGACAACATGAGGGGATTGAGTGGATTTCTGAAATACAAGGCGCAGTCGTAAGCCAAGTTGGACAAGCCACGCTTTCAGAACTTGCCGTCGAGCCAATTCGATTGGAAGGAGGAGACTCAATCCAACATCTCGGCAGGACTCTCGCTAGGCTTGAAGAGCGGAAGGTCGGCTCTGAAATCGCGAAACTGAAATCGACGATGGAACGAATGCGTCCAGAAAACGACCGGAGGGCTTACAATGAATTGTTTTCAAGTCTAATTCAGTTGGAAAGGCGAAGGAAGCAACTTTTGGCAGAGGCCTTTAACTAGAGCAAGTTTCTTGCCGGAGCAGATCCCATTAAAGTATGAATCAAACTGAGGATGTGCTGTCGTTCGCATTGCGCTGGGATGGGACGGGCAGGTCCAGAATCTGCCCCAGCCACGCGGTCTCGGTGGTGAAATTGCCTCGACCACATTAGCCACTGCTGGTACTGTAAAAGTTTCGCATCCAATGTGGACTGCGTAGCGGGGTTCCGCGTGTACTTCCCTAGTTTTAACAGCATGAAATGTTCCGAATACGCTGGCTGACGGTGGTCTCATTTCCAGATCGCAGCGTGTATCGCGATGATTACTCGGATTAGAATTCAGCCGCTCATGGAATAGAATCCGCGCCGATCCGAGCTTCGAAGCAGTTTGGCATTCGATTGATCGACAATCGCTGGGGCTATGGTGCAAGTGAAATTCCACCAAAAGCAGACCATGGAAGCCTTTTCGTGGCTTCGAAAACTGGAGATATTCTCGCTTCTAAAGGGTTAATTTCCGCAGGTAACGGAGAAATATCGTAAGGCTATATCCGGTGGTCTAGTTCTCAGGTTCGAGAATCTCTTGGATTGTGCTGTTTGAGCCTAGATTCTTGACAACTTTTAACCGGGGTTCAGGGGCGATCTTGTTTGCGACAGCGCGTCGCGCGCTCATAACCGCTGATTTGACGACAGGGGAGCTCATCGTAGTTTGATATCCCTTTTTGAGTTGTTCAAATCTCTCGCGACCAGCTTTCGTGCCAAATACGTACCCTGCGGCAGCACCAACGACGAATTGAATCATGAAAGCCCCCTCACTCTGAGTCTTAAGGTTACAAATTACTCTACATCGTCCCCTGTGCTATTTGCATTGAGGAGAAACGGAAAATGAAATAAAGAGGAGCCCTTTCTGGACTCCTCTCTCGAGTGCTCCGCCAACTGGGCTCGAACCAGTGACCCTTCGATTAACAGTCGAATGCTCTGCCAACTGAGCTATGGCGGAATGGCTTACCTCAGATAACTTATCAAAGTGTTGTAAAGATTAAAAATCGCAAGGCTAAAGGTTATTTTGAATGGAATTAAAGTATTGGCCAAATTGAGTGACCCTTGTTCATTCGAACGCGACTTTACTGGCAACTCGACTTTGGGGATTAGCATCAAGGGGCTACTACGGCGTTGGAGACCAGTCGAAGTGAGGCCTAGCGTAACCCGGGTTCTCGACTGTGGGTTAGCGGCCTCAACGTGAATTAGAAAAATGGGCAAAAAGCTCAAGTTAAACTAGAGCTTTTATAAAAAGGGGTAAAAGCCAATGTTGAGGGTTGAAGAATGCAAGGGGAGCAAGGAAACTCGAAGTCGCTTCTACTGCTGAATAGTTGAGGGCGTTGGGGAAGACGAACCTCGTCTTGTTAAACAAGAAAAAACAGCAGGAGATGAGCTCATGGGAGGACAACACGTCTTCGTATTGCAGATTGACGATTTGCCGAGGGAGAGGAGGCCCCTGGTAGAAAAGGCGATGCTAGAGAGCCTTGTTAGCGAGCCGATGGACTCCGTTGGAATGGTCGATTTATTGGATTGCGCGCCTTGCACACGCTGGGAGCGAAGTGCAATTATGCCTGGGTGCGTCAATTGCCGGCAAGTCCTCAATGGCACGGCGGAGGAAATTCAACTGCTCGCACAATCGCTGGATCGCCTCCGGTGTGACTTTGACATTAGTTGGCTGAATCGTCGCCAGTTTGCGGAAGTTGCCTAGCGTCGATAAGGGCGGCAACTTCATTTAGCGTCGTGGAGAGTGGTTCTTCATGGAAGAAAGTCTCCTCCGTGTGGATCTTGAATTCCATTTCAATGCGAACGGCTAACTCGATGATATCGAGGGACGTTGCGCCAAGGTCTGACAGCGGAGCATCTACCTGAATAGCTTCACTGTCGGCGCCGAGAATGAGGGCGAGGATTTTGGTGAGGCGTGTGAGTGTGGAAATGTCATTTGACTCCCTCGACTCATTGCTCGGACTCTGTTGAGCTAGAAGGTCTTGAAGTGATGGCATGGGGGATAGCTACCGCACTTTACTTAGAGGTCTGGGCTGGGGATGAGGTCGCACCACCGTTTCGGATGAAGGTGGCTAGGTCATCCCATAACATCGTGGTCGACAATTTGCTGACTGCGGATTGGGAGAGCCGCTCGTACAGCGAGGGGTCTGTGACTAGGTCGTAGATCGCCTGGGCGACAGCTTCCGGGCTTGCGTCTTTGGCCACAATGCCAAATCCATCAACCTGGGTCGGCAAGGCACCCTTGGGGGTTGCGATGCATGGAATGGCTTGAGCTAGAGCAAGGCTCACCGGTCCTGACTGGCTAGCCTCAGTGTACGGCAGCGCCATAATGTCGAAATCGGCAACGATGCCATCGACTTCCTCTTCGGGGATCCAACGCGTATCCCATGATGCCCAACGGCCGATAGCGGTGTCCCTGAATCGTTCGCCGGGGCCGTTGCCCACGATGCGAACCGAAATTTCTGGTAGGTCGCCGAAACTAGGTTTCGTGTGCAAAATTTCATTGGCCTCGAGCAGTACATCGATGCCCTTGTATTCTTGCAGCCTGCCAAACAACCCGATGATGATGGGCCGGGAAGCCGGGAATTTTCGGGGAGAGGGGAGCTCTGATTCAACACCAAAAGGAGGGTGACTTGCAACGAGCACTTGTTTGTTAGGCACCTCAGCGCGCAAGATGCGGCCAACCTCCTCAGAGAAAGCAAGCACTTTATCGGCACGCCACAGCTCAAGCCTACGACCGATTCGCTGAACAACACTCGACTCGCCGGGGTGATGTTTCCCATCGTGGATTCCGGCGATGTATTCCACGCTGCGAGGAAGAAACAGCGGCACAGACAAAGACTGATAGACGCTTTCCATTACGCCGACGACCCGACGGATTTTGTGCTTGCGAATCCACCAATTCATCCGGATCGAATTGATGAGCAGCCGCGGCAGGCCTAGGATGACGCCGATTTTCGAGTTATAAGTCCTTATTTTAAGCCGGGGAATTGCTAGACGTTGAAACTGATCACCGATTTCGGCATCTGGGTTATAGGAGATGAACTGCGTGCCTCTCGGAGAGGCCTTCAGATCACCTTCTACCAGTTCAAGTAGGAAACGAGGGCCGCCGCCGGTTCGGCCCCAGTGAATCCATAAGGTTCGGTCAGAGGGGGCAAAAGTACCTTCGTGAGATGACATAACTGTAATCTTAGGGTTTGTTGGAACGTTCCCTCAATGAACTGATCGTCATTAGTTTATTTTGATCGCTCAAGTTGAAGGACGAACCTCCAATCGGCTTAGAATTGATCAACCCTCGACACATCTGGACGCTAGGAAATCATGCAGGCGAAGAACACTTCGGAACCAAGCTTTAACCCGTTGCCGACCGTGGTTACCGACCGTGGGAAGGCAAGCAGAGCTGGGCGTAATCGGCGTAGCTGGGAAACTATCAGGGTCACCCTATTGATCGACCTCATTGCTGTGTTGTTCGCCACCGTTATTTCCATGCGAGGGGCTGTGTTAGGGCATCGCTTCTTAATCTTGTGCCTGGTAGTTATCGGATGGATTTTCTTAATCTGGACGCAAAAGGGCTACTCATTTCATTCCCGAGTCGAGCGGGTGGCCGTTCAGCCGGTTGTGGTCGCTTCCGTAACGCTGCTGGCGGTATTGGGCTTTTGGGTGGCGCTTTCTCGGCAACCAGAAGTGATCCGTCCGTTGATGGTGATCGGTGTTCCTCTTGGATGCGTACTGCTCATTGTGGGTAGGATTCTCAGTTCGGAAATCAACCAAAGTCTGCGTCGGAAGAAACGCTCCAAGCTTTTACTTTTGGGACGTGTCAGAGATATCAAAGAGATTCTTGGAAATGACCCTGCCACCAAGTTCCCATTCCATGAGGTAACGGCGCTTTTGGTCACCGATCCGGCTAACCTTCGGTCCTTGCCGGAAGTGCCAAATTGTAAGGTCCAAGGTTTTAAGTTGGGCGACGACATCGTTGATGCAGCATCGGTTCTCGAATGCGATTCCATTTGGGTGGCCTCTGTGCATGATTTCGGGCACAAGCACTTGAGGAGACTGATGTGGAGCCTTCGAGATCAGAATATTCGCCTTTATCTTGAGCCGATGATTGAGGGAACCTCAGGAACGCGAATTAGCTCGGAAAGGATCGGGTCGCGGTCAATCCTCTATGTCGAACCGCCACGTTTCGACGCTGCGAACGGATACCTCAAACGTGCGATGGACGTCTTCTTAAGTCTCGTGATCCTGATCGTTATTTCCCCAATCATGCTTGTCACGGCACTGGCGATCAAGCTGGAGGATCGCGGACCAGTCTTCTACAAGAGCGAGCGCATTGGAATATATGGACAGCCCTATATGGTGTGGAAGTTTAGGTCCATGGCGGTCGACGCCGATAAGCGTGCTCAGCAACTCATCGAGGCTCAAGGTGGGGACGCGTTGCTCTTCAAGATGAAGGATGACCCGCGTGTGACCAAGGTCGGAAAGTTTATTCGCAAGTATTCGATCGACGAGTTGCCCCAGTTCTTCAATACCTTGAATGGCACGATGAGTATCGTTGGACCGCGTCCGCAGGTACAGCGAGAGGTCAACGAATATGACATTGATATGCGCATGCGTCTGGAAGTCAGGCCAGGAATTACGGGTCTGTGGCAGGTGAGCGGCCGCTCCGATCTCACGCCGCAGCAGGCTCAAGCGCTGGATCTTTATTACGTGGATAACTGGTCACCGATGCTTGACGCCAAGATCTTCTTCCAGACTTTCGGTGCGGTTCTTCGCTCTGAAGGCGCCTACTAGATTCTTCCATGGGGCATTGGACTACTGAAAGCGACGGGGAACAGTGAAAATTCTTCATGTAACGGAATGCATGTCTGGTGGCGTTGCGACGGCAGCAATGGGCTATGCCTCGAATCTTCCGGATGAGACGCATGTGTTGTTAGCAAATGCTCGGCGTTCGCCGGGGGGGATGGTAGAGATCCCGGACGGACTTTTCTCAGAAGTTCTATCCTTGCCAAACGACCACCGACGTGCGGTACTCGAGGTTGTCCGAGTGGCGAAGGAACTCAATCCTGATATCATCCATGCCCACTCGAGTTTCGCCGGGCTGTATGTACGTCTGGCGTCTTTGTTCCCCGGGATGAAACAGTTTCCTGTGGTCTACACTCCCCATGGCTTGGCATTCGTCCGCGAAGATGTGTCAGGAGTGAAAAAAGAAGTCTTCCGGATTGCTGAGAAGGCTCTCGCTCCGATGACGACTGTCTTTGCTGGATGTTCCACCAACGAATCGGAACTGTTGAAGGAAATTGTGCCACAAGGCAAGCACATATGTGTTCCCAATGCGTTGCCAGAAGAGCGCATTGCGAGCTTCCCTAGCTGGCAGGCGCCTGAGAAGCCGGCAGTGGCTGTGCTGGGTAGGATTGCACCCCAGCGCGATCCGGAGATGGTCATCGCCATCGCACAGGCGCTTCGCCACACTGAAGACCTGCAAGGTGTCGAGGTTCGCTGGATCGGAGATGGCGATAGTGAATTGCGGGACAGGCTAGAAAGAAACGGAATTACGGTTGTTGGTTGGACTCCGGCTGAGAAAGTGCCGGACGAGCTGTGCAAGGTGTCTGTGATGCTTCATACGGCCCGCTGGGATGGTTTCCCGATGGCGGTACTTGAATCACTAGCAATGGGCGTGCCAACGCTTGTGTCTGACATTCCAGCACTTTTCGAATGCCCGGAAGGTACTAGGTTTAAGGGCGCTGAGGAAGCGATCCGCGGAATCCGTGCCCTAATCGCTAATCCGAGCGCGTTTGATTGGAGCGTCGTCAGGGATCGATACAACGAGGCATCCCAGACGATTCAATTGGCTAAGGCATACCAACTAGCAATTGGATAGACAAAGACCATCTAGGGCCAAGGAAGAAAGAAAATGACATTAAAGGAAAGCCCTATATTTGATCCATTGGCTCGAGAATCGAAAAGGTTGTCACCTCATTGGCAGTGGGGACTCATCATAATAGGGCTGGCTTTGTCTATTGCCGTAGCACTCTTGAGTCCAAGTATTCTCAGTGATGAGTTCCGATATGATGCTGGCACGATCCTCAAAGTAGGCAACACTCCGCCTGATCAACGTAAGGGGGACGAGGGTTCCTTCGCTGTGATCGCTGACTTCTACCGGGTCTTCGGGATGCTTAATCACCCCTCCATTGCTGCCATCTTTGGAGTCGTCCTGGGCACCATTGTCTTGGCCCTCGCCATTTGGCGCGCTGGGGGACTGAAGCTTAACTTTTGGACCTTGGGCATATGCGCAGCAGCCTTTTTTCTTAATGGGGTATTTCTCGGTCAGTTGACTAAAGAGGTCATGATAGCCCTGCTCGTTGGATTGATGCTGGCGCTGCCGCGAGGTCTGTGGTACGAAATCGGAATTGGTGCAGCTATCCTCATTGTTGCTATTGAATTTAGAAACTATTGGGCCCTTCTCTTGGTAATTTATGCTGTCGTTCGTCTATTTCCGCCAGCGGGAGTCGTCGTGCGAGGAAAACACTTCCAGTATGAAAAGCCTTGGGTGTTTGTTTCCTTGCTTGCCCTAGCAAGCATCGGACTTTCAATCGTGATCGCTGTATTCACTGGCGACGGCGGTGACCATTTTCGCACCACCGTCAATCAATGGAGGCAAGATGACGGATCGACGGCGACCATCATCCGACAGTACGTGCATGTGTGGACTCCGTTGGATGGAGTGCTCAACAACCTGATAACGACATTTTTTCTAGTAGTGCCAGTGCCTTTGCTCATCCTTCTCAAGCCATACTACGTAGCTTCCGCACTGCTTATGACCACACTGTGGACTTGCTTCCTTGCCGGTTACGTAAAGTTGCTGCATGGACGGGATGTGTGGGCACGCCGAGCGTTCGCGGTCATGGCAGGGTTCCTGATCGTGCAAGGAGTCTTTGAACCGGATTTTGGTTCTGCCCTAAGGCACCTCGTCCCTATGATTCCCATGCTCCTTTTGCTTCAGAGTTTCACGGTGGCGGATGCGCCGAATAAAGAGGATGCCTAATTCGCGTGCGATCCGTTCGGGCTCTTAAATACAGTGAGCTGGATAGTTTTAGTTGTCATAGTCAATGAAAGTAAGATGGGTTTTGTCTAGTGTAAAAGGCTTGATCACCGATGATTGATTGAAGAATTGGGACATCGGTATCTGAAAGGAGTGGGATGACGTTGTCATTGAAAATGAAAAAGGCTGGTGCAAACGCAAGTGCAGCGGTAATCGCTTTGTGCTTGATGGCTCATCCCATTGCTTCGGCCGACACCATCGAAACTACCTCTAGCGCACCTACCGATGCTTCCGTGAGCTCAATTTCTGGACTTGAGATCGAGCCAACGCCTGTCACAAGCAATGATGATGAGGTGCAGCCAAGTTGGCTATCTAGTTATGGGTTTTTCGACAGTGCCCTTGGGGTCGTGCGGGCCATTATCGATGCAGTTGGCGTGACATTTATGGACATGCCTATAAGCTCTGAGCTTTTTGAGGCGAGCGTCGAAGATCCACAACCTGTGGATCCTCGCTGGGAATCGGAGCCACAAACAATTGAGGCGGCAGGTATCAATCTTCAAGCCAAGGTCCCGGTTCCTGACTGGTGGAGCTGGGATACTGAGCTCAAGAAACACAATCCCCAGTTTATTTCTGCCTATTCCCACTCAATGAGGCGTGATATCCCATTGATCTGGGTGCCCGCTTCCGATCAATCGAGCCCGCGTCCAGTGCTTTATGCTTTGAGTGGGCGCGACGGAGCGGAAGATGGCGCCAATGTCTTGACCCAGACTGATATCACCAATTTAGCAAGTGATCTCAATATCAACATTGTCACCCCTGCAGAAGGGGCGAACTCCAACTATCTGGATTGGTATGACGATTCCCACATTGCCCGCGGAAAACAGCAATGGGAGACCTTTTTGACGAAGGAACTGCCGCTTGCTTTAGAAGAAGCGATAGGTGCGAGCCACCAAAGGGCAATCGTTGGTGTCTCCGCATCCGGAGGTACCGCTCTGCTGTATGCGGAACATAACCCCGGAATGTATGATGCCGTCGGATCTATCTCGGGGTGTGCAGAGGTAGATTCCTGGCCTGCGCGGTTGGGTCAATCGAGAAACGTGGCGGACTTGGGCACCGTCGAACAGATGCTGGGTCCCCGCAATGGAAGGTATTCCAAATACAATGATGCGTTGATCAATTCGCCCCTGCTCAAGGAGCAGGAGAATATTTTCGTTTTCAATTCGGGTGGCTTTTTAGGAACTGAGGACTTTGCAGAGAGATTCCGCCCAGTCGATGACTACGGCTGGAGGGCGCGGATCACCAGCGGAGCCATTATCGAGTGGGCCACCAACCTGTGTAACCACCGTCTGCAGTCGAAGCTCGCAGCGGAAAATATTCCCGCACGCGTTGCCTATTCCAACTCAGGTGCTCATTCGTGGGGTACCTTCAATGAAGGCGTGACTGCGTTCATGGACATGCTTGAGCAACGCGTCTGCCCGAAGAATGCAAATAGTGGATTCTCGTCCAGTAGTTCCTGATCAACTAAGATCATGAGCTAGCTGCGGATTTAAAGCGTTTCGACGGGACACCGGTTCGCCGTTTGCTAAGGATGAGAGGAACTTACATGGACATTTTTCAGGATGCAGAGGCAAATAAGCTCGGGAAGGGTATTTCAAGCCTGTTGACCCGTCAAAATTGCTGCGGTAGTGCTTTATCGTACGTCGCAAAGCGTTGGCAAGCGGTTTCCTCCTGGCGCCTCGGTGATCAAACAAATTAACCACCTGCTCACCGGAGCCGACCTAGCGTGGGAGAACGAGGTTGGCCTAGGCCTTATTCTTCATCACCCGACAGGAGTGGTGATTGGTCCAGGCGTAAGAGCGGGGAAGAAGCTTTAGCTTAACCAGGGAGTGACCATAGGTTTTGGAAGCTTCCAAGGAGAACAATGGGAAGCCGCTCCAACTTTGGGGAATAACGTCCTTTTGGGCGCCGGCGCGAGAGTAATTGGAAAAGTTAGTCTGGCAGACAATATCAAGGTTGGCGCCAATGCGACGGTCGTAAAATCCTGCTACATTGAGGGCGCGACGCTAGTTGGAGTGCCTGCGCGAGCACTCTAAAAATGCGTGCTCGCTGGTGGCTGCTTCGCCTTGATCGACAAAGGGACGAGTGCGATTGCAACCGCGATCTGGACCCCCGAGACCAAGGCGAGCAAGATTAAGCCCTGGGTTAGGAGGAGCGGAAGTTCGGTGATGAATCGGACAATTGACCACGCCACCATTGCCTTCTCATGACCCAGGATGTAGGGAGCCTTGATATTCGTGGAGCTTGCGAGGAGTCCAAAAGCGTAAATCGAGATGAAAATGTAAACGAGCGATGCGTCCTCAATCGGGCCATCCACCGCAAAAATGATGGCGCCGATTTGGATGGGGATAGTGGCAAGTGCCAGCGCAATTCCCGTCATCTGGGCCTTTAGCGCCGTGGATTCCGCCGTTTGCACGTCATCATCCCGGATTGAAGCAGCCATCTTGGTTTCAAAGAATGGTGCGATGATTTGTTGCCCGACCGTTCCGAAGCCACCGGACAGGCGGACCACGATGGCCCAGACTTCTTGGTAGCTTCCCATAAGTGGAGTGAGGAATCCCTGAATCTGGAAGCCAATGTCTGAGATAAATACTGCGCTTGTCGTGCGGGTGCTTTCCCGAACGTATTGCCTTCCCTGCGCGTGGAAACATTGACCGCCACTTCTCCATAAAGGTGCAAAGAGGTTGTTTTCGCAACGCATAATCATCCATATCCCCGCAACGAATGTTATGAGGAAGGCAACCATAATCAGACCGGCTTGGAACGGGAGTACCCACACGACGATGGCCGTCAGGAGGAAATTAAGGATTCCATAGACAAGACGGACTCTTCCGTAGAAGGCTTCCCTTTTCTCGGTGATGACCACGGCCACGGCCATGTAGAAGAGGCCATGGGAAAAAGTCAAGAGGCCTGACCATACCAAGACTTGCCCCCAGTGGGGGGACCATGCCCACACAACTGTGCCTACGGCGGCCGTGAGGATGGAGACTACCACGAGCCCCATCATGGAAACCGCCGTACCTATTTCTCGCTTTGAGTCACTCAAGGTCAGGTAGCGAACGTGGAAAGACAGGGACCCAATCTTGAAAAGGAGTGCCGCAAGTGCGAGGGGAAACATCAGATAGGCCAATTGGCCGGCCTCCTTGCCGAGCACCGGCAACAACATGGCTATAAAGTTGAGGCCTTGGCCAAACATTGCCACGCCCATATTCTTGAGACGTTCCGGGATTTTCACCATGTTCCTATAACTTCTTTTCGCAGTAGACTCCCATCAATGTACTACCTCTCCTTTGCGCCGATCTAACCTTGAGTAAGGAACAGTCCTCCGTGATGAGTTTTCACTCGAACGGGAGGGCGTACCAGGGGAGAAAACTCTTAGAAAAGGAACAGAAGCAATGTCGATTAAGCGGGCGGTTTTTCTACCAGAGCTTCGACCATATTTCCTTGAGAATTTGGTTGAATTTGCTCCGTTGGAGATCTTTTGGGTCAAGCAGATGTACATGGAGGGGGTAGAGCTAGCGCGGGACTTCGGAGGATTCGAACAAGATCGGCTCTCTTCGCCTTGGCAGAGCTTCCGCGTAGGCCTTGCGTTGGATGCGGACGAGTTGGTCATGCCGGAGCCGTTTTGGTTTAGGCAATACCCCACTGCTGCACCTTTCCTCCTAGGTGTTCGCCTGGGTGATCTGCGCAAGAGGAAGCACACTCGCATCGGAACCTACTGCATCGACAACGCACTCCCGGAAAAGCTCCTTAAGCTCCCGGAAAGAATTCCGGCACCGGTGCGAACCCGGTTGGCCAGGCTTGTGTCGGCTCCGTATATCTGGATGCTGGATGTGTTTGTGTTCGGCACCTCAGGGGCTAGGAAGACCTACGTGGAGACAACCAAGAAGGACTTCCACAACGCAGAAACAGTTCTTCCACGCCCATTGCCTCGCCCAGGTTGGGATGCTCCAAAGGATCGGAAGAAATTCGCGTTTGTGGGTTCGTTGCGGGCGGAGAAGGGGATTGAGCTCATGCTCAAGGCATGGGAGGAGATCGCGAAACGACGCGCGGACCTTTCACTGGTCATCGCGGGTGTAGGCGAACTCGCACCGATGGTCCGCCAATGGGCTCAGACGCAACCTACGGTCACCTTCATCGAGGGGGCTACTCGCACGGAAGTCTTCGATATCCTCGACACAACAGGTTGCCATGTGCAATTGTCCATGCCTGGGGTTCGGTCTCGTGAGCAGGTGGGAAGCTCCAACCTTGAGGCGCTGTCCTGTGGGCATCGCCTGATTGTCACAACTGAGACCGGGATCGCCGATTGGCTCAGCGAGCTGGGGCATGGGGTGGTGAGCATTCACGCTACGCCTAGCGAGGTGGCAGATGTCATAGAGCAGTTTGCTGATGACCCCACGTGGAAGACCCCTGATTCAACTTTTGGTATCGAAGACGGCTATACCGCAGCACATCGGGTGCTTTTCGACGAATAGGCTGCAAGGCGGTGCCCATCCAGGATGAATGGGCACCGCCTTGCAGCGTTGGGCGCTTAGGCCTTGGTCGGATCGGTGAGGTTGTACTTCTTTGCTCCGTCCGCAGCGACAGATGCATCAAGCTCACCTGCACGTACGAGGCCGTTGAGTGCTGCTACTGTTACAGACTCGGCGTCAATGTTGAAGTAGCGGCGTGCGGCAGGGCGGGTGTCGGAGAAACCGAAGCCGTCCGCGCCGAGGGTGGTGTAATCACCCGGCACATAAGCACGGATCTGCTCCTGCAGGTCCGTGGCGAAGTCGGAGACGGCGATGTAGGGGCCGGAGGCCTTCTTCAACTGAGTGGTGGCGAAAGGCTCCTCCATTGGGGTCTCCGGGTGGCGAAGGTGCTCTAAAGCCTTCTTCTTGCCATCGCGGGAAAGCTCTACCCACGATGTGACGGAGAAGATGTTGGCGCCGATGCCGTAATCGTCGGCAAGCAACTGCTTGGCGCGAAGCGCCTGCTGCATTCCGATGCCAGAAGCAAGCAGGGACACCTCGTGGGCGAAGCCCGGTTCTGCCTTCTCGTAGAGGTAGATGCCCTTGTGCAGGCCCTCCACATCGAGGTTCTCCGGCTCGGCTGGCTGGTGAACAGGCTGGTTGTAGATCGTCAGGTAGTACATGACGTCCTCGCCGCGGCCAGGACCGTACATGCGGTCGATGCCCTCACGGACAAGGTGCGCGATCTCATAAGAGAAGGCAGGATCGTAGGAGACAACCGCAGGGTTGGTCGACGCCAGGATCTGCGAGTGGCCATCCATATGCTGAAGGCCTTCACCGGTCAGGGTGGTGCGACCTGCGGTGGCGCCGAGGACGAAGCCACGAGCCATCTGGTCACCGGCTGCCCAGAAGGAATCACCAGTGCGCTGGAAGCCGAACATCGAGTAGAAGATGTACAGCGGAATCATGGCCACGCCGTGAGTTGCGTAGGACGTGCCGGCTGCAATGAAGGCTGCCGTCGATCCTGCCTCGTTAATGCCCTCGTGCAGGATCTGTCCATCCTTAGCCTCGCGGTAGGAGAGCATGAGGTCATGGTCGACCGGAACGTAGTTCTGGCCATGCGGGTTGTAGATCTTCAGCGTGGGGAACCAAGAGTCCATGCCAAAGGTACGGGCCTCGTCCGGGATGATCGGAACCAGGCGCTTGCCCAGCTCCTTATCGCGCATGAGCTCCTTGAAGGTACGTACCACGGCCATCGTGGTGGCGACTTCTTGCTTGCCAGAACCCTTGCGGATGCTGCGCAGCTTGTCGATATCCGGAACCTGGATCGGCTCATAGACACTGCGGCGCTCGGGGAGGTAACCGCCCAGTTCCTTGCGGCGTGCCTGGAGGTACTTGATCTCTTCCGAGTCCTCGCCTGGGTGATAGTAGGGCGGCAGGTAAGGATCCTTCTCCAGCTCCTCGTCGGAAATCGGAATGCCTTGCTTGTCGCGGAACTGCTTGAGGTCATCGAGGGTGAGCTTCTTCATCTGGTGGGTCGCGTTGCGGCCCTCGAAGTTATGGCCCAGACCGTAGCCCTTAATCGTGTGGGCGAGGATGACGGTGGGGCGGTCCTTCGTCTCCAGCGCACGCTTGAAGGCGGCGTAAATCTTGCGGTAATCGTGGCCACCACGACGCAGGTGCCAGATCTCCTCGTCGGTCATGTTCTCCACGAGCTTTGCCGTACGCGGGTCGCGGTTGAAGAAGTGCTCGCGGACGTAGGCGCCGTCGTTTGCCTTGAAGGTCTGGAAGTCACCGTCGGGGGTGTTGTTCATCAGCTCGACGAGCGCGCCTTCCTTATCGGCGGCAAACAGCTCATCCCACTCGCGTCCCCAGACGACCTTGATGACGGACCAGCCGGCACCGCGGAAGAAGGACTCCAGCTCCTGGATGATCTTTGTGTTGCCACGGACTGGTCCGTCCAGGCGCTGCAGGTTGCAATTGACCACAAAGGTCAGGTTGTCCAGGTTGTTAAGCGCCGCCATCTGGATCAGACCGCGGGACTCCGGCTCGTCCATCTCACCGTCACCGAGGAAGGCCCAGACGTGCTGCTGGGAGGTGTCCTTGATGCCACGGTTGTGAAGGTAGCGGTTGAAACGCGCCTGGTAGATGGCGTCCATCGGGCCCAAGCCCATGGAGACGGTCGGGAACTCCCAGAAGTCCTTCATGCCGTGCGGGTGCGGGTAAGACGGAATACCACCCTGCGGGCGGGAGACCTCTTGGCGGAAGCCGTCCAGGTCATCCTCAGTCAGGCGGCCCTCAAGGAAGGCACGGGCATACATACCCGGTGAGGCGTGGCCCTGGAAGAAGATTTGATCGCCACCACCTGGGTGGTCCTTGCCGCGGAAGAAGTGGTTGAAGCCGACCTCATAGAGTGGAGCGGCACCTGCGTAGGTGGAAATGTGCCCGCCAACGCCGATGCCCGGGCGCTGGGCGCGGTGAACCATGATGGCGGCGTTCCAACGAATCCAGCGTCGGTAACGCTTCTCAATTTCCTCGTCGCCAGGAAACTCCGGCTCCATGGAGGTAGGGATGGTGTTGACGTAGTCGGTCGAAGTCAGAGGCGGCAAGGCCACACGGCGAGCCGAGGCGACCTCGAGAAGGCGGAGCATAATAAATCGTGCGCGTTCGGGGCTGGATTCCTCCAGCATCCCGTCCAGAGACTCGATCCATTCGCGGGTCTCTTCTGGATCGGCGTCATTCAGGTAGGACGCAACACCATCGCGGATCATCGCGAAATTGGTGTCATCGCCGAGCTTCCCGGAAATCGGGTCAGCCATTCCACACCTCCAAGGTTCTAGTGGGACGTTATGTATTCACGCGAGCATTGTGTTCGCGCACACGCGTATGAGTCCAGAATACGTGTACTTGGCTTACAACATGCAGTTGGGAGTTTTTAAAACTAAACGGTGGCCATCTGAATCCTTTTGACCTGCAATAACAGGCAAAGAGTATTGGTCTGGCCACACGAATGTGTGGTGATTGCGGGTGAAAGCTCACGTTTTGATCTGTTTGCTTTGCGGGGAATTGGGTGGTGCATGACCTTGGGTTCCGGTGTGTTTTATGGGGTATCCACCAGATGTGTTCCACACCTTTGGTGGGGTAGGGAAATGTGATTGAGAAGTTTCTAGGAATGAAAAGGAGAGAATCGGCGAATAAGGCGGTATTGTGCCTACTGATGAACAATTCAGTATCGAAGGAGAAGAACTCTGTAGCTCAAGCTGCAGAACATGCCCGTCGTTTGGGGCTGTCCCAGGGGATGACCGTGCAAGAGGTCGGCTGGGATGAGGATTGCTACTCGGAGCTGAGTGAAGCGATCGAAGATATCATCGACGACGAGCTGCTTGACGAAGACACCGACGAGATCTGTGACGTTGTCTTGCTCTGGTGGCGCGAAGATGACGGCGATCTCGTTGACGGGCTCGTAGACGCGGTACGTCCGCTCGCTGAAGGTGGTCGCATCTGGTTGCTGACCCCGGGTGCTGGCAAGCCAGGTGCGTTGGAGCCGGGCCTCATCGCTGAAAGTGCGCAATTGGCCGGCCTCGTCCAAACAAAGGCTGAGCGCCTTGGCCTGTGGCAGGGGTCTTGTCTGGTTCCAAGTCGAAGCAAGTAAGTTCAGATTCACGTGCTATGCGATCGTATGTAACCACTGGTTTTGCACGTACTTGCTCATGTGTTAAGCTATCGCACATCGTCCAACGCATTCGAGCGTTGACGAAGCGCGTCTTTAGCTCAGCTGGGAGAGCAGCTGGTTTACACCCAGCAGGTCGGGGGTTCGAGCCCCTCAGGACGCACAGGTAAAACAGCAGGTTAAACCCCCTTTTGAGAAATCAGGAGGGGGTTTCCTCGTTTCCCGGTACACTCTCAGTACACTTCAGACTCGATTGGATTAAAGCGTCCATTTTTAGCGCCACATCGGACAGATCTTCCTCGAACAGGTCTGCATATACGTCTAGGGTTAGTGCAGCGGATTTGTGGCCTAGCATTCGCTGTAAACTCTTGATGTTTGCACCGGAACTCACAGCCAATGACGCAGCCGTATGTCGGAGGTCGTGAATCGTGACAAGCGGGTATCCCTGTTCCTTGTTGAGGGACTTAATAAGTGGCCTGTAGACCCGGTAGCTGAAGTTCGCCGGATCTAGCGGTTTACCTTCTAAGGATTGAAATACTCGATCGTCTGCTAGTTTCCCTTGCATAGCCTCTTTTAGTTCATTGTTGTTATGTCCATGGGGTTTTTGGACACGGAGTCCATAGACTTTTTGGACAGGGAGTCTAGCCACTTTGTGGACGGGGAGTCCGAGGGGTTTGTGGACAGGTTTTAGGCGTTGGGCGGTCTATGGCTTTTTGCGTCGCGAGGGCCGCGGTCGCGACAGGATCGGTTTGATTTCTGGCGGGCGGCGGTGCCACATCCCTTCGACGTGTCCGATGTTGATCTGGCCTCCGGCCGGTCGGTGCAACAAGGTAATAGGAAGTGGGAAGGAGAATAAAAGCTCACCGTCGTGCGCGGTGAAAAACTCTGCGTGATTGTTGCTGACTTGGCTGTAGAGCATTCTGTTTTTCCATCGAGTGCCGACGTACAAGCGGTGTTTGAGGATGGTGACAACACCACTGCGGTTGATCCAGAGTTCGTCGGGGATGCCCCAGCTATTACTTGACGCCGGGGTGATGGCGGCTACGCTGGAGTCATCGATGGCGCGTGAATCTTGATGGATTGGCTCACTATCGTGGTTATGCGCCTTGGGTGAAGCTGCCACTTTGTCCAAGGCGTTTTCTCTTCCAGCGGGAAAACCACCGTGCATGCTGTGGTAATACGTGGCGATTTTGGCCCATAAAACATCTGGATCAACAGGCTGTGCGGGAGGGGTAGCGTGGTCAAGGATCTCACGGGCTTGTGCAGGGGTGATGTGCATTTTGCCGTGGTTGAGGCCTTGGTGGCGCCGCTTGGTGTTGTAGTAGTTGCGATACTCCACCAACAGCTTGTGGACTTGCTCGATTGTTGTGGGTGTGCGCGCATCGAGATACCGGAAGATCGTTTGATGAGATCGTTCATCTTTACCTTGGGTTTGTGGGGCGAATCCAGCAATAGACCACACGCCCAAACCCGCTAGCCTGTCGATTCGGGGTAGTTGGTACCGCGAGTCCGCGTAGTTGGTACCGGTGTTCCACGTATCTGGTACTGCAAGGGGTTTTCTTTCATAGTTGATGCTGGCGACACCGCAATCCGGTGGTGTCGCGTCAACTTTTACTTGGAAGGAGCCGGTCCTTGTGGCTAACTTCAAACAGATCATCGCGATGTGCCTTGATGGTGCTAGCTACGCGCAGATCACACACGCATTGGGATGTTCACGACGAGAAGTATCCCGCGCAAAGAAAGTCATCAACGATGAGGTACTAACTCCAGAGCGTTTCCGTCAGCTCCCACCGGGATGGTTTGATGATCGATTCAGTGATGGCCGGAGTAAGCGGACGATGTCCTACGACCAGCCTGATTTTCATGCTCTTGCACGCAAGCTGAAAAGTACGAAGCACGTGACCAGGCACAAGCTGTGGATGGACTACTTGTCGCAGCCTTGTCCGACGGATAAGGCAAAGTACCAGTACTCCCAGTTTTGCAGTGGGCTCAATGAATTTCTGCGTGCTAATGATCTTGTCGAAGTCGTCACCCATGAGCCCGGGCAAGAGCTTTATGTCGACTGGGCCGGTGACAAAGTGCCAGTGGTGGATCAGGCCAGTGGTGATACCGCATTCAAGGCGTCATTGTTTGTCGCGGTCAGCCCGTACTCAGGACTGATGTACGTTACTGCTGCTGTGAATGAGAAGATGCTGGCTTGGATTGAGTGCCATGTTAAGGCGTTGAACTATCTTGGCAAATTACCGGCGGTCATCGTGCCGGATAATGCTTCTACGGCGACTTATCGGCCGAAAAAGACCTCTACATATCGGATGGTCACTGACCGCTACGCAGCGTTTGCTGACTATTACGGGGTCACGATCGTGCCGACTCGGCCCGGCAGGCCACGCGACAAAGCGGCAGTAGAACGTGCCGTGAAAATCGCCTACACCAAAATCCTGGGTTACTTCAACGACGAGGTCTTCTATAGCCTTGATGAGCTTAATGAGGCGATCGCTGATCGGCTTGCCGATATCAACAGCGCAATGACGCGGCCTGATGGCTCAACACGGCGCATGCGCTTTGATAAAGAAGAGGCACCAGTGATGCGCGATCTTCCGCCGACGCCGTTTACGGAAGTGTCTTATAAGCGGCTTAAAGTCGATCGTAATTGGCACATCACCTGTGACTATCAGTACTACTCTGTGCCATTTCAGCTGGTAGGAGAATCGGTAACAGTCAGGCTCACCCCGCAACTGGTGAGCATCTTCAGCGGGGAGCAGCTTGTTGCTGAACACACGCGCCTTCACGGATTTAAATACCGGTATTCCACAAACCCTCAGCATGCACCGCGTGGCGATGATGAAGGCCACAAGGCGCTTACCCGTGATGAGCTTTTGGCCTGGGCCTCGTCGTTTGGGGCAGCAACGCACGCAGTCATAGCGATGATCCTCGACCGCAATAGTGCCGCCGTACCCCGCGGACTCATCCAGGCACGCAACGTGCTGGCCAACCTGGGCAAAAAGCACAACAAAGCCACCCTGGAACCTGCATGCCAGCAGGTCTTAGACAAGAAACTGGCCCCCACGATGGCAGTGATCAAACGCATCCAGACTGACATTGCCCACGTCCAACAACATCCCGGGTCACCAGGGCTAAAAACACAGCCTGTGGCCAAGCGCCAACCACGCCCAAGTACCCCGCTTACCGGCGAGGTGGCCGATGCCGTCTTTATCCGGCCTGCTGATCACTACGAAAACTAGAAGGAGTGTAAAAATCATGAGCAGCATCGATGACGAGATTGTGCGGGCGAAAATGCGCAAGCTTCGCGTATCAACCTTCGCTGACATCTTCTACGAGGTTGTCAACGACGAGGCCTATGCGGATGCGCTACCAGAAGATATCTTCCTCGCCGCAGTCGAAGAAGCCTACACACAACGCCAACAGCGCAACATTGCCAAGGCTATCACCCAGGCTAAATTCCGATACCCGGATGCGAGCCTTGCTGAAGTCACCCGGGCAGAACAACGCGGCATCAACATGCGCCAGCTGAAACGGATCGCAGCGACCAACTGGCGGGAAAACCCGACCAACATTCACATCCTCGCACCGACGGGAACAGGCAAGACATACATTGCCTGCGCCATCGGCATCGCCGCATGCAAGGCTGGATATTCCGTGGCGTATTACCGGCTGGATCAACTTGTAGATATGCTCGCGGTCTTCTCACCGACTGACCAAAACTACCTCGATAAGATGCGGAAACTGATCAACGTCGATGTCCTTATCATCGACGATTTTATGACCATGAGCATCAACCAGCGCGGGCAAGAAGACCTAACCAAGATCATATTCGACCGCGACGGTCGGCTCCCGACACTTATCTCCTCCCAATCGGCCGCCGCCTACTGGGTTGAAACACTGCCAGACAGAGTCGGAGCCGATTCACTCGTTAGCCGCCTCAACAACGGCCACCGAATCCGTATCGGAGACTTCGACATGCGCAAGGCCACCGCCCCAATAGAACCGGACGAATAAAGCAAACAACCAGGCCGACTCGGTCGGCCCGGCCCCGGTACCAACTACCCGGAACCCGGCAGTACCGGGTCTCCGGAACACCGGTACCAAAAACCCGCATCTGACACTAGCCATCGTTCGGTGTCCGATAGTCGGCCCCGGTGATAGGTGGCGAAGGCCTCACCGTTATCGGACAGCACCTCCTGAGGACAGCCATAAGAATCCATTGCTGCAGCCAAGGTGGCGCGTGCATCGACACCGTTTTCAGGCCTGCTGAATGCTTGCGATCCGAGGTCGAAACGACTGGCGTCATCGATGAGCTGGTAGATCGTGATCTGGGTATGCGCAGTGTCGAATAAGCGGTAGACGAAGCCATCAATCTGCCACAACTCGTTGACCTTTGCGCGGGCAAACCGTTTGTATGAGCTTCTGGGGCGCTTGCGGGCATTCCCGTCAACAACACCGGCTTCGTGAAGCCACAAAGCAATCGTCGAGCGCTGCGGAGGATTCTCCATCCGCAGGTCATCCAGCAAGTAGTAGTAGATCGACCACGGCCCATAGTCGCGGCCAGTTTCTTTCAGTACCTGGCGGGCCTGGACGACGAGTTGGCGTAGCTCGACATCGAACTTTCGGGCAGGATTCTTCGGTGCTGTGGAATCCGGGATAATTCCTGCCCGGCCGCGTTCAGCGATGCGATGTTTGATGTTGTTGTACGTCTGCCGGGACACGCCGATTTCTTTGCAGAACTTGGTGATGGTCTTACCGTCACGGACGGGATCGAAATCCGCGATCTTCTTACGAATATGGGTTGGAATAGCCATTTGAATATTCCAACCCGAATCACGTCCAAAAAGCTGTTAGACATCACGTCCACAAACCCCATGGACTCCCCGTCCAAAAACTAACTGGACTCCCCGTCCAAAAAGTCCCTAGACAGGACACTTTTAGTTCATTGTGAATGAAATCGGGGTAGGGTACCCATCGTTGTTCGTGGGACTTCGGCGTGGTTTCTACGAGTTTGCCACCTGGACGCGAATCATTGTGGCGCACCCATAGGTGGCGTTTCTCAAGGTCTACGTCTTCTACTCGGAGTGCAGCACATTCACCCCATCGTAGGCCGGTGTAGGCAAGCACCCGAATCATGGTGGCGTGGTCACCACAGCCCTTCGCTATTGTCTCGACCTGTGGAACGGTCAGATAGAACTTTCTCTGCTCTGTTTTGCGTGGTGTCTTCACGCCCCGCGCCGGATTTGCCTTAATCAGACCATCGTCGACCGCGAAACCTAGTACCAGACGGAGCACTTCGAGTACTTGTGCGATTTTTGAGGGGCTTTTCCCGGCGGCGTGAAGCTCACCAATCCATTCGGAAACCTCGCTTTTTTGGATTGAACCGACTTCACGCTCACCCCAGCGTGGTTCTACGTCTATGTTCCAAGGTGATAGACGGTCATATCGTGTTTTGGCCTTTACGTGAACCTGTGTCGGCTCCCAGCGTTTATAGACCTCTGAGACGGTTGTTTGGCTTTTGTTACGGTCGATGTAGTCACCTGTGGTAATGGAGGTGATGATTTGCTTTTTGTAGGATTTTGCGTCCTGTTGTCGGTCGAATGATCTGGTTTTCTGGTGTCCGTCGTAGTCCACCCACCGCACCCTCCAGCGCTTGCCTACGCCGTGCCTCGAGGAAGGAGTCTTATCCTTCTTGTACCAAAGATCTTCTACTTCACAATTGCCAGGGTTGCGGCGCTGGGTCATTGAAAAACTCCCTTAGAAGTTGCTCTTGCTCGTGGGGGTCGAATTCCCCGAAATCAGGAGGGGTGGGGTCCATTGTCTCTATTGGTTGATACGGGTAAGGAGTGCCTTCGAGAACGTGGCTTAGGTGGCTAACTGGATCAATTGCGTATGAGATTGCCGTAAGGAAGCTCTTGACGTGCGCCAATATCTTGAGATTTTCTTCACATTTATTGAGTCCGTCGAGAACTTCTTTCATTTCCGGTTCTTCAGGGAATTCCCCTAGCTCGTTTGCCTTGTTTATGCGGTGCCGTAGGTTCTTTGTAGCGTTCTCTAGATCCGCCCGCGCATTGTCTAGGTTCTCAAGGGCGCCGAAAAGAAGATTCACTTTAGTGAGGTATCCAGAGGTTGCGTCCTTAAGTCTTTCGGGTTCAGTCGGGACTTCGGCTTTGAATTCCGCCCAGGGTATTTTGAGGATTTCGGAAATTCTCACGACTGTCGTGAAATCTACTTTTCGGTCTAGATTCTCAATTTTTGCGATAGCTGATTGGTGAAGTTCTAGCTTTTCTGCAAGTTCGGCTTGGCTCATGCCCCGTTTGGTTCGCCAAGTCTTAATCACGTTAGCTACGTGACGTTGAATTGCGTCATTATCTCCCATGGCAATCACTATTCCACTTTGGAATAATCACCGCAACCAGCATAAATAACATTCCTAAAGCGAATTATGCGCTAATGGGTTGACTGTATTGGTTGTGTGGACTATCTTCAGTTATGACGGAATCGCAAAGTGCGATTCTGGAATATCTGGAGGACGAGATGTTTCTTGATACGAAGCAAGTAGAGGAGTTGACGGGAATTCCCGCCGCAACCCTTCGTTACTACCGATCCATCAACCAGGGGCCAAAGAGTTTCAAACTTGGTTCTCGGGCGGTGCGCTACAAGCAGGAAGATGTGGAAGCTTGGATCGAACAACAGTATGAATCAACGGCACGCGGGGGAGGCAACGCCGCATGATCGACTACCTCAACCCCGACGTCACTTCACATGCAGCATAGGAGCGTAACCGTGGCAACACTTGAACGAACTAAGGATGTTTTCACGCTAAGTAACGCAGTCGTGACCACCGGGTTCGACTATCTCGGAGTGGTCGAAGAGGATTGGGTTGCACTGTCCGTGCTCGGTACGCCCATCATTGTGTTCTCGGACGCATACGAGGCCGTCCGCGTCCTCCAGTACCTGGACAGTGACGGCATTTCGCTAGAGCGCGCCGACGTGGACGATTACATCGAGGAAGCACTCATGATGTGCCAGGTCACACACAAAACCATCCGACCTTGAAGGGGCACCACCATGCCAGGAACGAAGAAAACCCCCGTGGACGCGGCAACGTCCAACGAGGGAAACACCACCCAGAAAAAGGAGAATGTCATGCAACCAGTAAGTCTACACCTCATTGACCACCGAAACAGCACCGGTGAATCGTTCGTCATGAAAGACGGAAGTCGAATGCCTCGCCGATCTCGAGTGTTCGCCCTTTCGGACGAGGATGTCGCCCGCGCCGCCGCTGGTCAGATCACCGTCACCATCTGCGAGGATTGCCGCGAGATTGAACGCACCCGCCGCATGCGTGAGGAAGAAAAGCAACGCCGCATGCAGGAAGAGCGTGAGTGGGAGGACACGAAAGACCGTATCGCCCGCGAAGTCACCATGGGGCAGGTCTACGGCGCCCTCGATCTGAAAACCCAGTTGATCGCCGCTAAGCGTGATGGGCGCGACTACAGCCGCCTGGTCGACGCCATGGTCGCCATTGACCAGGCCGAACTCGCCCGCCACGGACTCACCACCTGGAGTGATGACGACAGCACCGACGTTGAGGCTGAACTGTTCGACGAACTTGCCCGCGTAATTTCTCGAGGCCAAGTAGCCGGCGCTGATTCCCTGGACGGTGACCTCGCCCGGTACCTCGACGATGTAGCCGGCCTGGTCAACAACATGTCCTTCGAGGAGGGCACCCGCCTACTCGTGTCCCGGATTGAGAAGGAGCGCGCCGTGTGGGCACGCGAACGAGGTGGCCAAGCATGAACGCCATCGAAGTGACCCGGCTACTCGAAGAGGCCGACCAGGTTCTGCTGGCCTACGCCATTGAGCACCTAGGTGCCAACGAGGAGGAGGTAGCGGCATGAACGCCGTCCACAGTAATCGCCGTGAAGCAATCGAAGTTGAGATCATCGGCACCATCGCCCCAAACGAGGACGCCTTTGATGTTGAGGCGATTGCCGACGAAGTACTCGAAACCGTTGGTGCGGGAATCACCTACGGCTATCGTCTTCGCAGGGGGCTTACACCGGAAGAGTTCTGGGCGATCGTCGAAAAACATGCCCTCGACCAGTAACCCCCAAAAACCATCTCCCACCTTTTGAAAGGACATTGATCATGAGCGATCGAATCTACAGTGCAACCACAATCCCCGATCTTGCGCGGGCAGTCAACCGCAATGGCTACACCTTGAGTGAGTCGTTGGAATCTGCAATCCGCAAAGTCTTCACCGACTGGTTCGACGAAGAGGATATCGACGTCCACGGTCTCGCGTCCGATGTCACAGACGCCGCGTGGAAGCAGCTTGTGAAGACCGATATCACCGACTATCTGCGCGCCGAAGAAGAGCAGTAACATGACGCCTCCCCGGTAGGGGAAGCAGCAGCGCGAACGGCCTACACCCTGGTTCGAGTCCAGGGCGCGCACAACCGGAAACGGGAACAACTAAATAGTGCACAACTGAATAGTCAAACGTCGCACACCAAAGGAAGGCTGGGTAAAGGAGTTGCCAAGCAACGGTCTAAATTCATACGAACGACTACGGCAGGCAGTAGAAAATCACGGATTGGCCTGGAAGGAACTGGAGCGGGGGAAGCGGGCTAGTTTCCAAACACCCAACCATTCCGCCGAAGACCGAGGAACCACCGCAACCTACACCGGTGACTCCGTTCTCGTTCACAGTTTCAACGCCGATACCGGCGACGTCCTCGACGCACTCGGGCTAACGTTCGCCGATCTCTACGATCAACCACGCACCACCTACACATATCCCGATGGCCGAAGTGTCACCAGGTTCTTCACGAAGGAAGGGGCGAAATCCTTCACCCAGGCTGGCAACAAGAAGGGCACCGCCCTATACGGCCAGGAAACGCTCAACCGCTGGCCTAACACCCCTGTGCTCTTGGTTGAGGGTGAGAAGGACGCCATCACCGCCGTCAACGTGTTAGGTGTTCCCGCTGTGTCGCAGGCACAGGGCGCCAGCACGCCACCTAGTAAGGCCGATTGGTCACCGCTTGCAGGCCGTGACGTGGTTATCGTCCAGGACAAAGACAAGCCGGGCATGACTCGCGCCGCGAAGGTGAAAAACCACCTCCAGGCAATGGACATGCCGCCCGCGTCGATCTCGGTCATGGCCGCGAAAGTGGGCAATGATCTTTCTGATCATGTCGCCGCCGGGTATGGCCTCGATGAACTCGTAGAGGTTGAGCCCAGTGTGGGGCGCCGTTCCATCGTGCTAACCCCAGCTTGTTCCGTGAAAACGGAGAAAGTCGACTGGTTGGTCGACCAGTGGATACCCCGAAACATGCTTACCCTGCTCGCAGGGCGTGAAGGTATCGGAAAGTCAACAATTGCGTGTTCGTGGGTAGCAGAATTTACCCGCCGGGGCATGAACGCCGCCTACCTGAATACCGAGGACTCACGTAGTTTCACGGTGAAACCACGCCTCCAGGCCGCAGGCGCCGACCTCAACAGGGTGTTTTTCATTGATGTGGAAACAGCCGAAGGTACCGAAGGGCACCTGAAACTACCACAAGACACCACCTTACTGTTCGAGGCGCTAGCAGCAAAAGGTGTGGAATTTGTTGTACTCGACGCTGCAAAGTCCGCCATGGACTCCAAGTTGGACGGCTACAAAGATGACCACGTTCGACAGTTCCTGGAGCCACTGGCAGCCGCCGCCGACAAGCACAAAATCACTGTGCTGGGGCTGGCTCACTTCGGTAAGGCCGAAGGCAAAGACACTGGACGCCTACTGTTGGGGTCGATCGCATGGTCACAGATCGCCCGTAGCGTGATATCCGCCGCCGTTGACGATGACGGCCACCTGATCGTGAGCAACACGAAGGCGAATCTCGCAACGGGCATTGTCTCCAGGCGTGCACATATCGAATCACGCCCCGTGCAACTTGATGACGGTGATCTCACTGACGTGGGGGCGCTCGTGTGGGGAGATTTCACCGACGAGGTGGCAACCGAATTTCTCGACCGGCAGGGTGACGGCGACGGGCAAGGTGAGCGGGGCGAAATTGAGGCTGTTGTTATCGACTATCTGGCCTCCCAAGGTGGTAGTGCTCCAGTCTCTGATGTCCTTAAAGTGACCCGATCCGCTGGGCTTACTGACAATGCAGTAAAGAAAGCTCGCAAGAAAATTGGGGTTGAAACCAAAAAGTCCGGGGGTAGTGGTGCCGGTTGGGTATGGAGTATCGAAACTAGGTCAACTTTTAAAGATTCCAGCAAAGATTCCAAAGATTCCTACATTCACGAACGGGAATCTTTGGCACCTTTGGAATCTTTCAAGAGCGATCACGGCAAGAAAACTACCCCCGCTACAGTTACGCCACTTGACAACTATGGGAACAGTACTTGCGACACAACTACCCCCACCGTATCCCCCATTCCGCACCCACGGGAAGAAGAAATCAAGCACGCCCTCGTTGACTCAACCAGCACCGAAGTTGGGCTTAGCGAGAGAGTGCTACTCGGTTGCGTGCCCACAAAAACAGCCGACCAGGACACGGTACGCACCATTCTTGCCGCCCTCGTTGAAGACGGGGCACTGATCTACCGAAACGAAAAATATTTCCGCCCTTAAGGAGCCTTCGCCATGAGTCAACTTATCCGCGCACGCATATGCACCCCCTACCGGAAATGGGTAACAACCCACATCGCAACAGAAGTGCAGACAGGCACTAGCACCGGCCGCCGTCTTGTTCTTCACCTCGACGATGGCACCAGGATTGAAATGCAGCTAGGACGCGCCATTGCCTTCATTAACCAGATCGCCGACCAGATAGAAGGAGGCGGTGCGTGAACGTCACACACCTACCGGGCCATGGCGTGACCTTGACCTATGCCGACGCCCGGCGCCTGGCCAAAACAGTCTTCGCCCTTGCGGACTTTTGCCGAAGGCGTGGGCAACGGGTCAACCCTGGAATTATGAAGCTCGCCGGAGAAATTGTTTCCATTTGCGGAAATCCGGAACCCCCACCCCAGGCCGAAGAAGACAATCTTGAATATGAGCAGATCGACGCCACCAGCGCAGCAAAGATTCTGGGTTGTTCCACTCGAAACGTCCGCACCCTCGCGGGCAGACAACGCCTCCCCGGCTGGAAACAGCAAGGCAAGTGGTGGTTCAACCGCGACGATGTCGAAACCTTCCGCGACTATCGCCACTGATCGCAACGTCATTGAGGGCGTCGAACTGCTCACCACTGGTGTGTGGCAAGGTGCGGTAGGTGGCAGACGCCGCTACACCACCGCCGACCTCGCAGCAATCGTCGCCGCCTCAAAACACCTACCACCACCAACCATCAAACTGGGGCACCAAGACCCCAGATTCAACCCCAGCAGTGAGTTCGACGGGTCACCCAACCTTGGGCAGGTCACCAACCTTCGCCTAGCTAACCGGGGTCAATCCCTCGTAGGTGACCTCGAGAACCTACCGGGGTGGCTGGCTGACCACATTGCCACCGCCTACCCCCAGCGAAGTGTTGAACTTCACTTCGGACTTCGTGACCAGGGGCGCACCTACCGGTGTGCACTCACCGGCCTAGCCCTGCTTGGCGAAACGTGGCCAGCGGTCACCGACCTTCAATCCCTCCAAGACCTCCTGGAAAGGAGCTAAAACTGTGACACAAATCATTGAACACGGCTTCATGGAAACCATGAGCCAACTCCCCATTGACCGGAAGCTCAACCCCGGCGACAGCCCAGTCGCCCACACCCTAGCTAAGGTGCCTGGCATTAACGGCCACGTCCCCGCCTACGAGAATCTAGCATTCCTCGCCGCCTGGACACTGGGCTACATCACCGCCCAGGCCGAACATGAAACCACAACCACCAACGAAGGAGAGGAGTAAACCATGGGCTTTTACCCTGGAGCCGCCGACCTCAATAAGGGTGTTATCTCCGTTGAGCAGGCGCTGAACAATCCAACCACCATCGAAGAGCGCGTCGCCGAAGTCGCCTCAAAGAACTTGCTGATCGACGCGGTTTTCGCAAGCGACGCGCAACCAGTTGAGGGTGGCGCCGTGATCTACTCGGAAATCACCGAAAAGAACTTTTACACCAAAAACGATGTGGCGCAGCGGCAACCCGGCGACGAATACGCGATCGTCTACCGTGAAAAGCCCGAGGCCAAGCTGGCAAAAGTCGAAGATTACGGTGGCAAGTTCGCCGTTTCGGACGAGGCACGCCGCCGCAACCAGGCCGTTGATTTCGACAACGACGTTCAAACTTTGGCGAACACGATCACCCGCAAACTCAACCGGCTGGCAATGGCAACCATCGAGGCCGCCGAAACCCACGCCGTCCAGGTAGTGGCCACCTTGCCCTGGAACGAGGTAGTCCTCGCCGACCCCGTTGCAGTGACCCCACCAGCCCAGCGCCCCATGACCGCCCTCGCCGACGCCATCGCACTAGCAGGGGTCAAAGACCTAGGCATTACCTACTCGAAGGCGATTGTTAACCCGCTCACGAAGGCAACCCTTCGCATGATCTACGGCGCTGACCTTGCCCCTATGCTCACCGACCTAGGCCTGGAACTGTTGACCTCCAACCATGTTGACACCACCGCCGCCTACCTCGTTGACCCAGGTAAAGCCGGTTTCGTGCGGTACGAGGAGCCACTGACCATCACCACCTGGCGTGACGAACATCACCGACAGACGTGGGTGCAGGGCTACGCCATGCCCGTGATCGGTGTCACCATGCCCGCCGCCATCGCCAAGATTTCCGGAATCGCAGAATAAGGGGAACCTCACATGTACACAAACCAAATGCTCGACCGCTTCAACCCAGGAACCGACCTTACCGCCGTGGCCGCCACCGCTGTCACCGGTAAAACGTTTCTCGCCTACGCCGGGGCAATGACCCGTGACCTGATCACCGTAGGTGTCGCCGGTGCCGGTAAGCCAACCGCAGGGGTAGCCAAGTACGACGCCGACGCAAACACACTGGTAGGTGTAGCCAGGGGCGCCGGTCGTATCGTCACAGTGACAGCAGAAACCCAACTGGTAGCAGGTGACCCCATCGCCGTAGGTACAGCAGGTAAAGCAACGAAAGCAGTCGACCAGGCCGCGATCGTTGGCTACGCCGCCAACAACGCCGACGCAGGCGACGACGCCCTCGTATCCCTCACATACTGATAGGAGAAACACCATGGGTCTACTCAACAGGCGCAACGGGCGCGAAGTCGTCCACATGGCCGCCACCCCCATCGACCAACCAACCACCGACACCCCAACACAAGACGGCTACACCCTAAGCCCCGACCAGTGGGACACCCTATGTGCCATCACCGGCCTGGACGCTGAAACAGCCACTACCGACGAACTCGTGGCGAAGATTACCGAACTGCTCGACCCTGCCAGCGCCGACCAAGAAGGGGAAGTGGCCAACGCCCTGGCCTTAGGCGCCACCCACATCGACGCCTACGTGTGGGAGCAAATGACAAATGCGGTAACCCTCAAGTCCCCCGCCCCCAACAGGGCAACCCAACTCTCCAGCGCGATCTCTACCCCCGGCGACGTCGTAGTCGACCAGGACGTGTGGGAGCACATGCAAGAACCACTCGAAATCGGGTTACGTGCCAAAAAGCAGACCCGCCGCCTGGAAGCAGAACAGGTAGTCGACCAAGCAATCCGACTTTCACGCGCCACCCCAGGATTGCGTGAAAAATGGATTCAGAGCTACCTTTTGGACAAGCAGCGCACCCTCGTAGCACTCAACCGGGCGCAGGAAATACCCAGGTTTGAGATTGGCTATGAATATGACCCGAACTTCGAGAACGAAGTAGAAGGCGACCCAGAAGTTCGAGGCTGGGTAAGATAACCCACCACACAAGTTGACCTCTCGCCACATAGCGGGAGGTCACACGTGTTTTATGACACAACACAACGTCTAATTGTGTGCAATCATAATGAAGATTCCCCACCACACCACCCACCTTAGGTACCCCTAAAAATCTTAAGTGGGTTGGGTAAATGACCCCTCCCTGCTTGGCGCCCGTCAACTTCTCTCTCTCCCCATGGGTGGGTGATTGTGCCAGCGGGAGGCATTGAGGCGTTCCTAGAGGCCACCAGGGGGTGCCTACGTGGTGTGGTGGGTTGAACCTAGGTGTGCTAACAGTCACCGGCGCCAACTTTGGTTTCCAGCTTCCAATTTGGAATATTGGTTCAAGTGATTCATGTGCCGACTCTTTTTATCCAGGGCAGTACACACGCAGTACACACAAGCAATATTTTCTGCAAACACTATCAACGTAAACAACCTCGTGACCTGTACTAATTAACGGTTATCAACCTATCCAACGTTCAAAAACGCCTGGACAGGCTAATTTACACCCAGCAGGTCGGGGGTTCGAGCCCCTCAGGACGCACGGAAAAAGGGTCAAGTGCTACGGGAAGTAGCCTTGACCTTTTTGGTGTTTCTGGAAGGCGCCCTGAGGGGACTCTAAGTGGCTTAAGTAGCAAAATGTGTGTCCGGTCGGTGTGTCGTCGGCCGGACACTTTTGCGTTTATCTGATGGTGCCCTTTTGTATGCCGATGTTGTGTTGGTAGTCGGTTGGGATAGCGTTGTCGTAGAGAGCTGGTCGGCCTGTTTCCTGGTTTGCTTGGTTCTCGTTTGGTTGGGTCAAGACTGTGACTTTGGCGAGTGCGTCTTGGCCGAAGCGTTGCTGCCTGGCGATTTCTAGTGGATCGTCAGGCAGTTGCGTTTTTGAGTGCAGCCACCATTCGATCATTCTTCGTTGGCGTTCCCCGCCCCTGCCTCGGTGTATGCGCGCCAGGAGTTTTAGCTGCGCGTTAATACCGCCTTCGAGGCTGTTGGTCGTGGCTTTCCATGTCGTGGGCTGTAGTGCGGTTTTTGGGGGTTGGAGGAAAGTAAAGAGCCATTTCTTGCGGTGTAAGTGCATGAGTGAGTTGTAGGCTTAGCGCACGCGGATTAAAACGGATATCTGGATCCAAAAGTCATCACTCGGCACCGCTTGAAGCGGTGGCATGAGTTTTACGCATGGACGTGAAATTGGACCTCGGCATTAGGCTAGAAAGAAGAACGCTAAATGAGGAGGACTCCTGTGCATGGGCGCCGAGGCCTCAAATCCACCGTTGTTGCCGTAGCGTGCGTGTTGTCGCTGTCAAGTGGGTTCGCGGTGTCAGCTCAAGAAGCTTCACCGATTGCTCCTGCAACGGCCACTCAAACTGCGACGCCGGAGGCAACCGCAACAAATGACGCCGCGGAATCCGAAGTTGCTTCGGCTACACCGGAGGCATCGACTGAAGGTAGTTCCATCGATGCAAACGATGGATTCGTCATCCCCAATTCTTCCGAGGGGGGATTGTTCTGGACTGTTGCGGATTTTTTCTGGAAGATTGTCAACCAACTCGGGATGGTCTTCCTTCGAGGTCCGCTGAGCTCCACAATTTTCAATTTGGATAACCAAGGTCCCTATGAGGATCCACGTGCTCCGCAGACGATCACCCCAGCAACCATCGATCTCAATGGCAAGATTCCAGATCCCACGTGGTTCAAGAACAACGCAGAGCTTCAAGCCGCTGGTGCTCAGTACATTTCCGCTTACTCAACAGCCATGGAGCGAGACATCCCATTGGTGTGGGTGCCGGCACCAGATCAGTCCAGCCCTAGGCCAGTTGTCTATGCGCTGGACGGTCTAGGGGGAGGCGTCTATGGTAGCTACCTCATCGGCACAGATCTGATTGATCGTGCGCGCGAGATAAACGTTAATCTCCTGATGCCGGCACAAGGCGCCAATTCGAATTACCTGGACTGGTATGACGACTCTAACGTCGAATCGGGGAAACAGCAGTGGGAGACTTTCCTGACCAAGGAGTTGCCTGATCCACTAGACACTGCGATTGGGGCAAACGGACAACGATCAATTGTCGGAATGTCGATGTCCGGAGGCTCGGTTTTCATCCTCGCCGAACATAATCCTGGTCTGTATGACGCCGTTGGTGGGATCTCGGGGTGCGGTGAATCATCGTCATTCCTTACACGCAATTTGCAACAGGCGGTGCTGCGAGACTTGGGAACCGTGGAGGAGCTGTATGGTCCGGCAAACGGGGAATTCAATCGCTATAACGACTCGCTGGTGAATGCTCGCGCTCTTGAAGGAACAAAGCTGATCTACAACTTCAATGCTGGCGGATTGTTGGGCGTGCAGGATTTGGATCCGAACTATGCTCCTGAGTCGACAAAGGAGTGGGGCGCGCGCATCCTCAATGGTGCAGTCATCGAATGGGCAACGGGATCCTGCGCTCATCGACTTGAAGCAGCACTGAATACCGCAGGAATTCCTTCTACATTTGAGTATGCTAGCTCCGGCGCTCATAACTGGGGAGTTTTTACCCAAGGGTCTAACCGATTCATGGAGCTTCTGGGTGAACGGGTTTACCCGGCCATGGCTGAGTAACTATTACGATCTTTTTTCGAAAGTGGCCCTCCACGAAGAACGTGGAGGGCCACTATTTTTTGCGTCTGGCTATAGTTGAGACGTGGATTTATCTAAAATCGGCAACTCAACCCTGCACTGGGGTCTTCCCTGTGGGCTGGTCCTTGATCGCATGCTCGGCGACCCCGGTGGAAAATGGCACCCTGTTGCGGTCTTCGGTAGGTACGCCAGCTTGGTTGAATCACATATGTATCGTCCAACAAAGTTGGCCGGTGTTGCATATGTCGTTGCGTGCGTAGCACCACCGGTTGCGTTTGGCGCCATTGCCTCCCGCCGATTCCCACAAACGAGCCTAGCGTTAGCCCTCGCCACCTTATTGGGCGGTACAACGCTTGAAAAAACCGGTGTGCGAATGCATGCAAGGCTGGAAAGCGGGGATTTGGTCGGGGCCCGTGAATTAGTGCCGTGGCTGTGCAGCAGAGATCCAAGCCTTTTGGATGACGCTGGAATCGCACGTGCCACGGTTGAGTCCCTTGCCGAAAATACCTCTGATGCAGCAAGTGCACCCATCTTCTACGCGATCTTCGGGGCTCCTGCTGTGGTGCTGCACAGGGCCGTGAATACGCTCGACGCCATGGTGGGCTACAAGTCCGAAAAATATCTAGAATTCGGGTGGGCGGCGGCGAAGCTCGATGATCTGCTTGCTTGGGCGCCAGCTCGTCTGACAGCGATTATGCATGTTTGCGCCTCTGGAGAGAATTGGGGAAAGGCAGTTCGAGCCTGGCGTGAGGACGCCCCAGCACACCCAAGTCCAAACGCCGGTCCGGTGGAGGCAACTGCTGCGGCAGCACTCGGCGTCCAACTAGGCGGAAAGACTCACTACTCCTATGGAATAGAAATGCGCCCGGTTCTTGGCCGGGGACCGGCACCGGACGCTTCCACCATCCCGAAGGCGGTTCGCCTGAGCAGAAGAACCCAGGCCAGCATGGCTTTGACCGCCATTGCCTGTAACTTTGTTTATCGGCGCTTGCGTGCATAGCGGTTGGGATGTGAATCCCCATACCGCGAGCGCATGAGCTGCTTCTCACGAAGAGTTTGCTCATCTTCTTCGCTTGGCTCAGGGGTAGCCACGCTTTTAGCCGACTCCTCAGTGAGCTGTTCCACAGAATCCATTTCGTCTGCTTCAGCGCGTGCGCGCCGTCGTTCCCGAACCTCGGAATAGGCCATATACGCCAGGCCAAGTGGAGCCATAATACCGAAGGCGATCCACTGGAAACCGTAGGAGAGGTGGTTGCCCCGGTCTTGCTTTGGCACGGGCATCGGAGTAAGCACGCCAGGACTGCTGGAGGTCAGCTGCATGTAGTCTTTACCGAGATCAAGGCCGGTGAGTTCAGAGATTTGCTCGGTGTTGATTCCATACACTTGGTCGTAGCCATCCTCATTAAGGGGAGCCGTCGATGGAATTGCTTCATTGACCCTCGCATTGGCCGTGATGGTGATCTGCTCACTGGTAGCGGCAGGGATATTGGGCTTGTCCCCGGCGGTAGTGGGAACATAACCTCGGTTGACCAGCATGATAGGGCCACCATCGATTTGGAACGGGGTTAAGGATTGATACGCGGGGGTGGAATCAACTGGGCGCATACGGAGGAGCACTTCTTTGTCGGCAAGGAAGTGGCCTGAGATCTCAACGCGCATCCATTCCTGATCCTCCTTGATGGAACCATCCGCGTTAAATACGTGGTCAAAATCTTGAGGGTCTTCCTTGAATGCTCTGTCCACGTGCTCGTTTTGGGCGACGATGGCATCGTCCTTGTTGAGCTGCCAAGGGGATAACACGGTGATTGCAGTATAAGAAAATGCAATCACCAGCAGTACGGTGAGAATCCATCCTGGTGTCAGAAATTGGCGCCATCCTGCCTTAGGCGCGTCACCGCGTGTTTTCGTTGCCATCAGAAGCCTTGCACCTTTCATCCAAGCCTAAGTAATTAGGATAGCCCGCCTACAGCGCAAGTATTAATCCAGTTGGGAGTAGATCCACTCCAGAATTCCAGGCATGGCCTGCTCGATTTGGGTGCGTGCCGTTGTAAAGTCTCGCTCCGAGCCGTAATAAGGATCCTCCACGTTGCTATCGGTCGCTGTGGGATCAAAGCTGCGCAACAGCCGGATCCTCGAAGACGGGACACCGAGGCGTGCAAGGTCACGGACGTGTCCTTCATCCATTGCGATAAGAAGATCTGCTTCCTCCTTTCGCTCATCGATCTGGCTGGCGCGGTGCCGCGAGCCGTCAAAGCCAGCACTTGAGAGCTCTGCCAAAGCTCGTTTGTCAGTTTTTTGGCCCACGTGCCATCCGCCGATGCCGCAGGAATCCACGATGACCCTGTCAACAAGCCCTTTGGCTTGGATGATGCTATTGAGGATGACGTCACCCATCGGGGAACGACAGATGTTTCCCGTGCACACAAATGTAACGTGTAGTTGAGCGGTAGCGCTGGGATTAGCGTGCGAAGTCACGAACGATCCTTTCCAAGTCCTTGAAATCACGGGCAAAGAAGTCGGCGGAATCCCATTCAGCCTGGTTGCCGTGTCCCCAGCCGACCAAGGCGGTGGGGATAGCGAATTCCGCAGCCCCCTCAATATCGTGGCTACGATCTCCGATCATGAGAATACGATCGCGCGCTGGGTCTAAGTTTTGCGATTCAAGAACATACTCAATCACCTCTGCTTTTGTGCCACGCGAACCGTCATCGCCTGAAGCACCAAGGAAATCGAAATAGGGGCGGACGCCGAGGTTCTCGATGATCGATTTTGTGTGACCGATCGACTTACTTGTTGCGGTGTTGATGGAGTAGCCAGCGGCCTTCCACTGGGGAAGCACTTCTTTCCATCCGGGGAAAAGAGATGCATTTCGCCAGCCCGATTCGGTGTAATAGTGTCGGAAAACCTCTAGTGCGTGGGTCAGGTATTCTCCGCTCATTCCATAGGAAGCAAAAGTCACCCCAAGAGGCGGACCAGGTAATCGAGCGATGACATCTTCGCTCGGCATTGGCCAGTCAATTTCTTCAAATGTCTTTTCCAGCGTCTGCCGGACTCCCGGCCACGAATTGACCAGGGTGCCGTCAACGTCGACAAGCAATACGGTGCTCATGAATTACAGTCTTGCACGGCAGCACGTGTAATGCCGTATGTGGGTCTAGAATCGAAGCCCGTGAATAGGAGAATCCACGGCGATGAAGATGCCCGCGGCGCTGCGTTAGACTTTGCCGTCAACGTGCTCGACAACGAGCCACCCCGTTTCGTGATCGATGCGCTGACCGCGGCAATCCCACAGCTTGCGGCCTACCCTGATGCCCAGGAGCTGGCCGCCGTGGAAGCCCTCATCGCTGAACAACATGGGGTGGATCCACGGTGTGTCATGCTCACCAATGGTGCTGCCGAAGGCTTTGCCTTGTTTGCTGGTCTGGGCATAAAGACACCGGCAGTGGTGCACCCCGGTTTCAGCGAGCCCGAGATCATTTTTCGCGAACGCGGAATGGACGTGAGCCAACTTGTGCTCGAACCCCCATTTTCCCGTTTGGGGGCGCTCGGAAAGTGCGACAGCGTGGTGATCGGCAACCCAACCAACCCGACCGGGCAGGTGTTTTCACCACTCATGCTTCGGCGATGGGCCGGTGACCGGATTCTCGTTGTCGATGAGGCATTCCTCGACGTGGTTGTTAAAGGGGAGGAATTGAGCGCGATTGACCTAGTGGCTCACGGCGACGACAGACTCGTCGTGCTTCGAAGCCTTACCAAGACGTGGTCAGTCGCAGGACTCAGGGTGGGGTATATGGTGGCGCATCCGGAGCTCATTTGTCGAGCCCGCCTTGGTCGAAGCCATTGGCCGATGGGAACGTTGCAATTAGTCGCCGCCCGCGCAATCATGAGTCGATCGAAAGAATTATTGCCAGATATCGTCGACGAGGTGGCAGCCCACCGTTCAACAATGCGGACCATGCTCAGTGAGGCTGGGTGGACTGAGGCAAGCGATTCGGTCGCGCCTTATCTGCTGTATCGCCCCAACGTTTTGGGCCTCGACCCCGAATTGGTTCGAAGACGGCTGCTCGAAAAAGGAATTGCGATACGCCGCTGCGATACCTTTCCAGGCCTCGACACCAGCTATTGGCGCCTCGCCGTGCGCGAAGCGCCCAAGGTTGCGCAGCTTCTTGAAGCAGTTGCGCAAACGGTAACGGAATTAACCGGCGAAGCCCTGCCATAAGATGGTGGCGAAGCCACGAGATGATCATGTTGCGGGCTGGACAAGAAGTAGGGGAGATTAATCGTGAGCAAGAATAATGCCAACACCTTCGTCACTGTCGACGACGTCATCGCGGTGATGGATGAAGCATACCCACCGTATTTGGCTGAAAGCTGGGACAAAGTAGGTTTGATCTGCGGTGATCCCGAAGAAGAAGTGTCACGTATCGCCCTCGCCTTGGACTGCACCCAGCAGGTTGCCGAACAAGCCGTGGCTATGGGGGCGGACATGCTCATCGTTCATCATCCGCTTTTGCTGCGGGGGGTGAGTTCGGTGGCGGCACACACGCCAAAAGGCAAGGTCATTCACACGCTCATCAGGGGTGGCGTGGCGCTTTTTGCCGCCCACACCAATGCCGATTCTGCCCGTCCCGGAGTCAACGACAAGCTCGCTGAATTGGTCGGCATATCCTCAGGCCGCCCGATCAGCCCCAAACCAGCAGGTGTTGACAAATGGGGCCTCCAAGTCCCGCACGATGCACTCGAGGGCGTCAAGCAAGCGGTGTTTGAGGCCGGTGGGGGAGCGCTCGGCGACTACACCGAGTGCGCCTTCGAAATTGCTGGCACCGGCCAATTCCGTCCAGGGCTAGGGGCAGATCCCGCCATTGGTTCAGTAGGAAAGCTGGAAACAGTGGCGGAAGTGCGGGTGGAATTTGTGGCGCCACGATCTCGTCGGCAAGCAATTACGGCAGCAATTGAGAACTCGCACCCTTACGAACAGCCAGCCTATGACGTGATATCGATCGAGGTGAAACAAGACCTTGCCTCCGCGCCGGGTTTGGGACGAGTAGGCATGCTTCCAAAAGCGATGAAGTTCAAGGACTTTGTCCAACAGGTGGCAAATGCGCTGCCCGAGACCGTCTGGGGCGTGCGCGCGGCGGGCGATCCAGAGGCGCTGGTGGAAAAGATCGCGGTATCCTCGGGCTCCGGTGATAGTTTCCTCGAGGCCGTGAGCCGCCTCGGTGTCGACGTGTACGTCACCTCCGACCTGCGGCATCATCCAGTAGACGAGCATCTGCGCGCCGGCGGTCCGTTCATCGTGGACACGGCGCACTGGGCTAGTGAATACCCGTGGACAGCGCAGGCTGCGGAATTGCTGCGGGGAGCGCTCGCCGGCGTAGAAGTTACCGTGTTGCCGACACGAACCGACCCGTGGACCATGTCGGCGCACCCTGATCCTGGGACAGGGAGCGTGGAAAGCTAACACCTAGCGGTGTAGCATGTAGATTTTCGCGTATTCGTCATCTTTGGCACCTTTAAACGCAGCATCGATGGCGCCCATCAACTACGAAAACTCAACATTTTCTGGAAGGAAACACCTGTGACCTCGCCGAAGGTATCAATCGAAGAGCAAAAGGTCCTACTCGAACTGGCCACCACCCTGCGTGCTCAAAACGCCACCACTACCGTTACTTCCAGTCCAGCCAAGCGCGAGTTGGATGCCGCGAATGCGGAACTTGAGCGTCTGATCTCCGCCTCAGGCGCGGCCCAAATGGCCGTCGATGACATGGAGCTCGAAATCCTGCGCATTCAAGAAGACGAGCGAAAGTTGCGCCGTCGCGTCGCCGATGACAAGGCTCAGCTCGGCGCTGCCAGCGACAACGAGCAACGCAAAGATCTCGAACATGACCTGTACGCAGCTAAATCTCGCATCGCCGATCTCATGAGCGAGCTGCAGGAGGCACACAATGAGATCCACGCCCTGCGAAACAACGCTGACTTAAGCAAGCAACGCGTTACGGAGCACAAGAAGAAGATCGAGGCGCTCACCGCTCAAGTAGCGGCGGATTCCTCGGCTACCAGTGCGGCCGACCGCGAGGCACTCATCGATGAACTGCGATCCAAGGTCTCCAGCCCACTGCTGGCTCTCTTCGACGACCGTCGGCTCGAAAACGGCGTGGGCGTGGCAAAGTTCAATGGACGTTCGTGCGGCGGCTGCTTCATCATGCTGCCCCCTGCCGACCTTTCCATCATTCGCCAGACGCCCGTCGACGAGATGCCAGAATGCCCGGAGTGTGGGACCTTCCTCGTCCGCAGCTAGGGTGCTAAAAGGAACAATTCAGGTGGGGAAACGCAGGTAGGAAGCGATTTATGAGCAACGTTGAGGAAATCACCATTGAGGCCGATGGCGGCTCCCGCGGCAATCCCGGCATTGCCGGCTCGGGAACCGTACTCATCGGTTCCGACGGCATGGTCATTGAAAAGCTGGCCTACGTAGTGGGCAAAGCCACTAACAACGTTGCCGAGTACCACGCCCTCCTCAACGGCCTGCGCCGCGCCAGCGAATTAGGAGCGCGCCGGGTCACCGTCAACATGGACTCCAAGCTCGTGGTGGAACAGATGTCAGGGCGGTGGAAGATCAAGCACCCCGATATGCGCGAGCTCGCGGTGCAATGCCGCGACGTTGCCAAGGCGTTTGATTCGATTAGCTACCACTGGGTTCCCCGCAGCGACAACGCGCGCGCCGACGAATTGGCGAACAAGGCCATGGACGCTCTTGCCAAGGGCGCGCCCGTGGGGTTTCTGGATGAGTATTCCCCGTTCCCCGTTGCCAAGAAGGCCACGGATGAAGACAAACAATCCGCCCCAGCCGACAAGCCTGCCACCAGCTGGAATGGCGCAACGACTCAAGCGACTCGTTTTCTGCTCCTACGGCACGGCCAAACCCCGATGTCGGCGGCACGCCAGTACTCTGGGCTTTCCAATCCAGCTCTTAGCGATCTCGGGCAGAAGCAGGCACAAGCTGCGGCGAAGCGTCTGTCCGCGAGCGGCGGTATCGAAGCGATTGTCGCATCACCTTTGAAGCGGACTCAGCAAACCGCTCAGGCCGTGGCGGACGCGATCGGCCTGCCAGTGGAAACGAATCGCGGACTCATCGAGATGAACTTCGGTGACTGGGATGGCCTGACTTTCGCCGAGGCTCATGCTGCCGATCCGGAGCTGCATTCAGCATGGCTCGCCGACACCAAGATTGCTCCCCCCGGTGGGGAATCCTTGCAGCAGGTTTTCCGCCGCGTCCGGAACACCCTCGATGAGCTGCGCGAGCAATATGAAGGCAAGACCGTGCTTTTGGTAAGCCACGTAACCCCCATCAAGGCCATCCTCCGAGTGGCACTCGACACCAACGTCGGCGTTTTCCATCGCATGCACCTTGATCTCGCCTCACTGTCCATAGCGGAGTTCTATGCGGACGGGCCAACGTGTGTGCGATTGATGAATGATACGTCGCATTTAGGGTAACTGCTTTTCACTGTCGCGGACGTGGGGATGGTAGACCCAAGGACTTCACGTCTCGTGGCGACAAGCGTCTACGGAAAATGGCGCAGTGCAGAATTTTTCGATATCGCGATTGGACGGGGTAAGCTAGTCCCCGCGAATGAGCCATCCAGGCGATCGCGGCCGCGTGCATCGGCGTATTTGGCGTGCAGGCATTCGGCCGAGGAAAGTCCGGACTCCACAGAGCGCAGTGGTTGCTAACGGCAACCCAGGGTGACCTGCGGGCAAGTGCAACAGAAAATAGACCGCCAGGATATTTCCTGGTAAGGGTGAAACGGTGCGGTAAGAGCGCACCAGCACGGCGGGTGACCGTCGTGGCTGGGTAAACCCCACTGGGAGCAAGGCAAGAAGCACGCGCATTTCGCGCGTGCGCGCGAACGATTCTAGGGCTGCTCGCCCGAGTTCGCGGGTAGCTGCTTGAGGCAGTCAGCGATGGCTGACCCAGATGGATGATCGCCGCCGCGGACGCGGTACAGAATCCGGCTTATCGGGTGGCTCATTCGCCCACACGTGAACTATGCTGCGCGAGCGGGAATTACATGGGACAATGGGTGGTCATGAAGCTGTATGCCGCCGACCTTGATTTCCACGCCATCGCCGAAGAATTCGGCGTGGCTGTAGCCTTTGCCCCAGAGGTCGAACAAGAGGCGGCCGCGCTCGCCGATCGGCTCGCAGACACACGCATCGACCGCAGGGACTTAGCACTTGTGACCATCGACCCGCCCGGCTCAATGGACCTCGACCAGGCGCTGCACATCGAAAAAACACCCACCGGGTACCGGGTCTCCTACGCGATCGCCGATGTGGCGGCATTCGTCAGCCCCGACAGCCGCGTGGGTAAGGAGTCGCTTAAGCGCGGGCAGACGATCTACCTGCCCGATACCCCCGCCAGGCTGCATCCGGCCCACATCAGCGAAGGCAAAGCAAGCCTGTTGCCAGGGGTGGATCGGCCGTGTGTGCTGTGGACCATCGAGCTGGGCCAGCAGGCAGAAGTCGTGGACTTTCGCTGCGAGCGGGCGCTGATCCGCTCGCGGGCACGATTCGACTACGAGGGGGTACAAAGGGATGTCGATTCCGGGCGCGCGCACCCATCGATTGCCCTACTACCCACGGTGGGGCAGCTGCGGGCGCGCAGCGCGCTGCGCCGGAATGCGATCAACCTGCGTGCCCCCAGCCAAACGCTCGTGCGCGATGAGTCCGGGCAGGTCAGCCTCGAGCTGGAGCCGCGGGTCAAGGCGATGGACTACAACTCCGAGATTTCCCTGCTGGCGGGGATGTGTGCCGGGGAGCTGATGGCCCAGGCAGGCGTGGGGGTGCTGCGCACCTTAGCCCCGGCCGATGATGGGGCGCTGGTGCAGTTTCGCAAGGCGGCCACGGCGCTGGGGTTTGCGGTGCCGGACAACGTCGGCACGCATGACGCGGCAGCGCTGCTGGCCAGCATCGATGCGGACGCCCCGCGGGGGATGGCCCTCATGCGCGAGGCCAAGAAGTTGCTGCGCGGGGCGGGCTACCAAAAGCTCGGGGAGGGGCAAGAACCCGTGGTGCATGCCGGCGTGGGCGGCTACTACGCGCACGTGACCGCGCCGCTGCGCAGGCTCATCGACCGCTACGGCCAAGAGGTGTGCCTAGCCTTGAGCAGTGGGGAAGAGGTGCCCGAGTGGGTTGGTGAGGGCCTCGACCAGGTGCTGGCCACCATGAATTCCAGCTCCCAGGTAGCGGCGCTGGTGGATCGCGCCTGCCTGGATCTCACCGAGGCGGTTGTGCTGGCCCCGTGGCGCGGCGAGAATTTCCAGGCGGTGGTGATGGAATCCGCGCAGGCGAAAAACACCGCGCGGGTGTTCATCGAGCACCCACCGGTGTTCGGTACTTGCGTTGGCGCCCCACCGGTTGGCACTGGGGCAGTGGTCACCCTCGTGCGTGCCGACGTCGCCAGCCGCGACGTGGCTTTCGCCTGGCCCGCCGATTAGGCCCCAGGGGGTTTGGGCGGGTCTTAGTCGTCGCTTAGCGCTATCACGCCGAGCCCGTCGGCGGACAGGTCCGCGGCAAAATTGGCCGCGCGATGAGACGGTACCACCGCGATCACGCTGCCGCAGGAGCCGGCCTCGGCGGCGCGGGTGAGCACCGCCCCGCGGACCTGACACAGCTGCTGTACAGCCGCGGTGTCGTGTCCCAGGCCCAGGAGGGGCCCGAGGTTTATGCTCGATGCCTGCAGCAGCGGCACCAGCTCGGCGATCTTCCGGGAGCGCAAGGCCACCGTGGCCTTCGCAGCGGCCGCGATCTCGAGATCCATAAACTGCATCCACGCGCTGGCCTCCTCGACCGAGGGGACCTCCTCGGGGCCTAACACCTCGTGGACGGCGCGCAGCCAGTCGATGACGCGCGTGGAGGCGTCGGGAAGCAAACGCAAAGACTCTGCGCCAAACGCCGCGGCGGCCTTGTCAATGAAGGCCGCGCGGGCGGCCACGAGCTCGCCGGTGAAGGCGGTGGCAGACGGCGGGATGATCACGAAGGCGCTTAGCCCGGTTGCCTCGCCGAACGGCTGCGGGGCCTGGGTAATAGAGCCGTCGGCATAGTCAATCACCTGCAGGGCGCCCGCCTGGCCGCGCAGCGCGGCGGCATAGCGGGCGCGGACCTGAGGGGTGGGGGAAAACGCCTGCGAAGACTGGTAGCACACGTCGGCAAGCTTCGTGCGCACCGGCGGCGAATCCAGCTCCTCGACTGACGCGGCGAAGGCGAGCGCGGCGGCCACGTCGGCCGCAACCTGCTCGCCCAGGCCCGCGCGGCGGGGGATATCGGAGACGATCGTGACGTTAAAGCCGGCCGTCTCCCGGGAAACCAACTGCCGGTGCATCATCGTATGCACCAACCCGGCAAGGCGCGCGGCCGCGTTTTCGGCGGGACCGTGGGCCTGCTCGTGAACATCGAAGCCTTCAGCCGTGCTGCGGGAGGTATCGTAGCCGGCGAAATCCTCGGCGATGGTGTGCTCATCGACGACGAAGGTGGCATCCGCCCGAGGGGAGATCGCCACGGCAAGCTGCGCCGCATGCATGCCGACGACCACGATGCCGCCGAAGTGATCGGTGTGCTCGCCGATCAGCAGCCACGTCGCGGGCGCGCTCGCCGTGGCCGTAACCTCCCCGAAAGCCTCCTCGTGGGCTGCAACCGCACGGGCAAGACACGGTGACTCCGGGTGTGGCCAAGTCGGCATGACATCATCCTTCGGTGGTTTTAGGGGCACAATTGGCTCATCGAACGGCCTACGCCGGGAAAAGCTTATGGCCTTATTACTTTACTGGCCTAAGCTTAAAAGCAACCGCGCGGGCTCAACATATGGGCACCTGCGCACGGCCACAACCACCAACCGGAAACCTCCCCGGGATACAAGGAAAGGAAGAGAACATGGCACGATCCACCGGCGCTTTCAACGCGGGCGATACCGCCTGGTTCTACAACCAAAAGACCGGGCAGGTCGAGCAAGGAAAGGTCTCCAGCTTCGAAAACCGGATGGGCCCCTACGCCACCCGCGAGCAGGCCGAGCACGCACTCGAGACCATCAAGGCCCGCAACGACGCCGCCGACTCCTACGATTCGACGTGGGAAGACGGCGACGACTGGGAAAAATAGGCTCGAATGACAACCGCTCGATACTCGGGGCGTTAAACCCAAAGGGCACCTCCTCCTCGCGATGTCATCGAGGAGGAGGCGCCCTTTACTCGTGCCGGCTACTTCCCGGCCTTTTTGATCAGCGCCTTATAGGCACTGGTGACGGCCTCATAGGTGTCGTCATAGCGAGACAGCGCTTCTAGACCCTGGTGGTGCTCGATGGAGTAGACCACACCATAGCCAAAGGTGTCCTCGCCCGCGCGCCGGGCCGCCTCGGCGAAATGGGTGACCTTATCGCGGGCGGTTACCGCATCCTGGAAATCACCCAGTACCTCCTGCATCTGCTTGCAGGCCTGGTACAGCTTCTTCGTGTTTAGGCTCGTGGCATCGCCGACCGCCTCCGCCGAGTAGCGCAGCTTCTTGGCTGCCTTGCGGATATCGTGGAACCGCTCCTCCTTGGCATGCAGGCTCAACTCGGAATCGCCCAGCCCGGCCGTGGCCAGCTCGTGGCGTGCGTGCAGCTTTTTGAAAGCAGTCTTGAGGTGAGCCAGCAGGATCTCCTCGGGGGAGCGCTTCTGTGCCGGCTTGGCCTTATTGGCAGGCTGCACGGCGTCTGTGGCGTCGGTGGCGTCGGCGGCGTCGGCGGCGGCTGCGCCGGTCGCGGGAGTGCCGGTGTCGTGCGTGTCGGCGTCGTCGACGGACTGCTCGGCCAGCGGCGGGTTGGCCAGGATGTCGTCGAGATCATCGAGCATCTGCCAGTAGCGCGGATCATCCAGCGTGCGCACCACCCTGCGGTGCGCCAGCTCGTACTGGCGCTGCATGTCGCCTTCCAGGTGGGCGCGGGTGGCGTCATCGAGCACGGAGGCCTCGTCGAGGGTCAACAGCTCCTTGAAACGCGCGGCGATCACCTCCGCATCGCGGGCCTGACCCAAAATGCCCGCCAGCTGCTTGAGGTGCTCCTCCAAGGAAAGGTACTTCTCACCCGTGAGGATGCCCTCAAAGGTCTGCATGTGGCTGCGCAGCTCGCGGGTGGCCACGCGCATCTGATGTACCGAATCGAACTCATCGCGGCGCACCCGCGGATCATATTCGAGCAGCTTGTCCCGATTGCGCTTGAGCGCGGCCAGCACGGCCGCCGCCGGGTTGTCCTTGTCCAAGGTGGCAACCGGCTCCGGGATCTTCACATTGGCAACCGAATCGCCCAAGGCCATGACCAGCTTCGACGGGCTATCGGATACGCGCCCACCGGCGGCTTCGATGATGCCGCGGGCAGAACGCAGCACCGCCTCGGTGATGCCGAGCTCCTGGGCGTGGGAGGTGACCTCCACCTCCCACTCGCGCCAACTATTTTCCACCCCGCCAGGCAGATACGACCACGAGGTGACGTGGTCGTCGCACAGCTCGGCCACCGGCTCACCGTCGACGCCGAGGCCTACGACCTCGTGGCGCTCATTGTCCACCCGGGCGATGGGCTGCAGCGGCTTGACCCGCACCAGGTGGCGGATGGCCCCCATCAACTCCTCGGGCACCTGATCGTTGTCCGGGGACTTCGAAGCATCGAGCGGGGCCTGAATCTCCACGCGGCCTCCTTGCCCTGGCATCTTGATATGCCAGCCTTCGTCCTTGCCGCCGGTGCGACGACGAAGCGCAATCTTGGCGCGCGACAGGCGCAGGTCATCTGTGTCGTAGTACACCGCCGAGAGGTGATGCACCTGCTCCGGTTCCACGGAAACGACGTGCTCCACAGCCCCAAGGAGGGGAGCCGAAGCCTCCGGGGAAACCTCAAACTTCAACTCGACTTCCAGTTGCTTATTAATGCCCATACGTTTGTTCTAGCAGCTAAATCCCGCCCGCGGGGAAGCTGCGTCGGAAGTAATGAAAACGCATGGTATAAAGCGCGCTACCACCCCCGGCAGTAGCCCCCGAACAATGTCTTGCGTAGCCCGTGGGCATCAGGTGTGACCGATCATGGGGGCAGTGGCCGAAGGCTTAAAGGGGATGGTGTTCCGCATCGTGGGGAACCCAACGCTGAGTCCGGGCTGGATTTACCTTGCTTGTGTTAGCGCCGGGTAGGCAAAGGTACGTAATCTAAAGCTATGGAATCACAGATGGACTACGTACTGCGCACCGTGGAAGAAAGAGACATCCGCTTCGTGCGCCTTTGGTTTACAGACATCCTGGGTTATCTCAAGTCGGTGTCGGTGGCTCCCGCGGAGCTCGAGTCAGCCTTCGAGGAGGGCATCGGCTTCGACGGATCCGCCATCGAGGGCTTTTCCCGCATCTCCGAGTCTGACACCATCGCCTTGCCGGACCCATCCACGTTCCAGCTTTTGCCCTTCGACCAGGATGAGCCGCGCCTGCGCACCGCGCGCATGTTCTGCGACATCTCCAACCCGGACGGCCAGCCCTTCTATTCCGACCCGCGCCAGGTGCTGCGCCGTCAGGTGCAAAAGGCCGCCGACGAGGGCTTTTCCTGCATGGTCTCCTCCGAGATCGAGTTCTATCTCGTCAAGTCGCTCAAAACCGATGGGCAGCCGCCCATCCCCACCGACAACGGCGGTTACTTCGATCAGGCCAGCCACAATGACGCCCCGAAGTTTCGCCGCTCGGCGATGCTCGCGCTGGAAGACATGGGCATCCCGGTGGAGTTCTCCCACCACGAAACAGCCCCCGGGCAGCAAGAGATCGACCTTCGCCACGCCGACGCGTTGACCATGGCCGATAACATCATGACCTTCCGCCACATCATGAAGCAGGTGGCACTGGTCAACGGGGTAGGGGCCACGTTCATGCCCAAGCCCTTCAAGGACCACGCGGGCTCGGCCATGCACACCCACATGTCGCTATTCGAAGGCGATATCAACGCCTTCCACGACCCCGACGACGAATATTCCCTGTCCAAGACCGCCAAGCAGTTCATCGCCGGCATCTTGACCCACGCCAACGAGTTCTCCGCCATCACCAACCAGTGGACCAACTCCTATAAGCGCATCCTCTTCGGCAACGAGGCCCCCACCGCCGCCACCTGGGGCGCGTCCAACCGCTCCGCGCTCGTGCGCGTGCCCACCTACCGCATGGCCAAGGCTGAGTCGCGCCGGGTGGAGGTGCGCTCCCCGGATTCGGCGTGCAACCCGTACCTGGCGATCGCGGTCTTGCTCGGCGCAGGCCTGCGGGGTATCCGCGAGGGCTACGAGCTGCCGGATCCGGCCGAGGAGGATCTGGCCTTGCTCACCCGCCGCGAGCGCAAGGCCATGGGTTATGCAGACCTGCCCTCCAGCTTGGATCAGGCGCTGCGCGAGATGGAACGCTCCGAGTTCGTCGCCGACATCCTCGGCGAGCACGTCTTCGAGTTCTTCCTGCGCAACAAGTGGCGCGAGTGGCACGACTACCAGCAGCAGATCACCCCCTGGGAACTGGCCAACAACCTCGAGTACTAACCGGCACGTGCCATGGGTGGCCCACCCAGGGCCGGCCTGTGGCCGTCGCTAAGCACAAAGCAGCAACCACAAAGGAACCGCTTTCATGCCGCATCCCCGCACCACCCGCAACGCCTTGCCGACGTTGGCCGCGCTCAACCTGCACGGCCGCAACGCCGCCAGCGACCTCGAATGGCTTGGCTGGATGAACGAATCCTCCATCGATCTTTTGTGGGCATTAACCGGCGCCGCCGACGCCGACCTGGCGCTCAACAACCTCATCCGGCTCATGCAGGGACTCGACGCCGCCGGCGGCAACCACGCGGACATCGATGCCCGCATGCGCTCCGACCTGGCTTTTAGGGTGCGCCTCATCGCGCTGCTCGGAGCCTCCTCGGTACTCGGGGACCACCTGGCAGCCAACCCCCAGCAATGGAAGCTGCTCACCCTGCCCCTGCCCACCGTGGAGGAGATGCTCGCCGAGCTGCTCGGGGTGGTCGAGGCGGTGCCTGCGGACTTCGCCATCGCCCCGGACGCGGCGGGACCGGTAACCGAACCGGATACGGCAAGCCCTGGCCTTGATAGCGTGGGAACCTACCGGGCCGGCATCGGCGGGGCTGAAGCCGAGCAACTCTTGCGGCGCACCTACCGCAGCCTGCTCATGCGCATCGCCGCCTGTGATCTTGCCGGAACCTACCCGGCCGACGACAGGCGCAAGGGACAGCCCGAGGTGCCCTTTAGCACCGTCACCCATGCCCTGGCCGACCTCGCCGACGCAGCGCTGACGGCCGCGCTGGCGGTGGCGGTGCGCAACACCTACGGCGACGATCCCGTCGACGCGCGGCTTGGCATCATCGCCATGGGCAAGTGCGGCGCCCGCGAGCTCAACTACATCTCCGACGTGGACGTCATCTTCGTCGCCGAACCGGCCAGCCCTTCTGCCACCCACCTCGCCAGCGAATTCATCCGCATCGGCTGCCGCTGCTACTTCGAGGTCGACGCCGCACTGCGCCCGGAGGGCAAACGCGGCGCGCTCGTGCGCACGGTGGAATCGCACATCACCTACTACAAGCGCTGGGCGGAGACCTGGGAATTCCAGGCCATGCTCAAGGGCCGGCCGATGACCGGCTCGATCCCGCTGGGCAAGCACTACCGCAACCTACTCGAGCCCATGGTGTGGACCGCCAGCCAGCGCGAGTCCTTCGTCGATGACGTCCAAGCCATGCGCCGACGCGTGCTGGAAAACGTGCCCAAGGCACTCAAGGAGCGCGAGCTGAAACTGGGCGTGGGCGGCCTGCGCGACGTGGAGTTCGCCGTGCAGCTACTCCAGCTCGTCCACGGGCGTTCCGACGAATCCCTGCGCACGCTCGCCACCGTGGACGCGCTGAAGGCCCTGGTTGAGGGCGGCTACGTCGGCCGGGAGGACGGGCAGGCGCTCATCGATGCCTACGCCTTCCTGCGCATGCTCGAACACCGCCTCCAGCTGCAAAAAGTCAAGCGCACCCACACCCTGCCGGCGCCGGAGGACGAGAAGAACATGCGCTGGCTGGCCCATGCCGCCGGCTTCCGCGGCGACGGACGACACAGCTCCATCGAAGTCCTGGGCGAGAAGCTGCGCCGGGTGCGCATCCAGATCTCCCAGCTGCACAATCAGCTGTTCTACCGGCCGCTGCTCAACTCCGTGGTCTCGATGTCCGTGGACACCCTCAAGCTGTCCCCGGAGGCCGCCAAGCTGCAGCTGCAGGCGCTCGGCTACCGCTTCCCGGATCGCGCGGTCGAACACCTCACCGCGCTGGCCACCGGCGCCTCCCGCAAGGCTAAGATCCAGGAAATGCTGCTGCCCACGCTCATGGAGTGGCTCTCGGGCACCGCCGACCCGGATGCGGGCCTGCTCAACTACCGCAAGCTTTCCGACGCCGCCCGCGATCGCACGTGGTTTCTGCGCATGCTGCGCGACGAAGGCATCGTGGGCAAAAGGCTCATGCGAATCTTGGGTAACTCGCCCTTCACCGCCGACCTCATCATCTCCGCGCCGGACTCGGTGAAGCTGTTGGGCGACGGCGCCCACGGCCCCAAACTCCTGGAAACCCCCTTCGATCAGGCCTGCACCTCGCTGGTGCGCGCCGCCGGGCGCCACGATGACCCGGACTTTGCCATCAACGTCGCCCGCTCGATGCGCCGGGCGGAGCTCTCGCGCATTGCCTCGGCGGACCTATTGGGAATGCTCAGCGTGCACGACGTGTGCAAGCGCCTGTCCTCGGTGTGGGACGCCGTGCTCGAGGCGGCACTCAATGCCGAAATCGCCACCTCCCTGCGCGATCGCGCAGCCGAGGGGCTGGGGGAGACCGCGCCCGCCGCGATCACCGTGATCGGCATGGGCCGCCTGGGCGGCGCGGAGCTGGGCTACGGATCGGATGCGGACGTGATGTTTGTGTGCGACCCGGCTGAGGGCGTGCCCGAAAACGACGCCGTGCGCTGGGCTATTGAGGTCTGCGATCGGATGCGCACCCGGCTGTCCAAGCCCACCGGGGATCCGCCGCTGGAGGTCGACCTGGGCCTGCGCCCCGAGGGGCGTTCGGGCGCGGTGGTGCGCACCCTGGAGTCCTATGACCAGTACTACCAGCGCTGGGGCGAGTCCTGGGAAATCCAGGCGCTGCTGCGGGCCACCTGGATCGCGGGCGACCCCGATCTCGGCGAGCGTTTCTTGCGCATGATTGATAAGTACCGCTACCCGGCAGGCGGGATCAGCGACAAGACCATCCGCGAGGTGCGCCGCATGAAGGCGCGCGTGGACAACGAGCGCCTGCCGCGCGGCGCCGATCGCAACACCCACACCAAGCTCGGCCGCGGTGGCCTCTCGGACATCGAGTGGACGGTGCAGCTTTTGACCATGATGCACGCCCACGAGTACCCGGGCCTGCACAACACCTCCACGATCGAAACGCTCCACGTCATCCGCGAGGAGGGGATCATCCCCGCCGAGCAGGTCGATATCCTAGAGGAAGCTTGGAACACCGCGACGCGGGCCCGCAACGCGATCGTGCTCGTGCGCGGCAAGCGGATGGATCAGATCCCGCACCAGGCCCAGCAGCTGGCCGCCGTCGCCGGCGCCGCGGGCTGGGATCCCAGCGAGTACCAGGAGTTCCTGGACAACTACCTGAAGGTCACCAGGCGCGCCCGCAAGGTGGTCGATGAGGTCTTCTGGGGCGAATCCAGCGCGGAGTTGGGCAGGTAACCCCTAGGGGTGGAAAAATCCGGGTGATCCCCGAGGCGGGGTGGGCCACAGTGCGCCTAGCCTTGAAGCTTGCAAGCCGCCCTCGATACTTCAAGGAGAAAACTCATGGCTGTTCACATCTCGCTCGACCTGGATAACTGCACCTTCGGTCAGCTCCTGGCCTTCGTCGATGCCGTGGAATCCGCCGGCGCCCATCGCAGCACGCAGGGACGTGTGGAAGGATCCACCCTTCATTTCAGCATCGATGAGGCGCAGTCTGGCAGCGGGGCAGCCGGAGTTGGCACCGCGGGATCCGCGGTAAGCTCCGCAGTGAGCCACGCTGCAAGCGCCGCGGCAAGCAACCTTGCCCACGTGGATACCGCCAAGCTTGGGGATGCCGTCATGGGGGCCTTCATCGACGCCTTCAACAACAAGCGTCGCTAACACACCAACTGCGCCCGGCCGTCATCCGGTCCGGAAGCCCTAGGCGTGGTTTCCGCGGCGTCGGGCGCGCACCTTTTGGCGGCTGGCAAGGTAGCCGATCATGCCGATACCCCATGTCAGGCCCACCGCAAGCCAGGCCTGGCGAAAATCCGCCCACGTGTAGTTACCGTCGGGGGCTAGGTGATCGAGGCCGATGCCCAGCAGCTGCGCTGCGATCATGATGGCGGTAAAACCACCCATGTTGGCAACCCCGGTGGCCGTGGCCAGCACGGCGTGATCCACCCGCTCGCGGATGGTATCGAAACCATAGTTGGCTGCAGGCGTCAGAAATGCCACCACCACGAGCATGACGGTCACGGACGTAACGGCCGGGCTAGCGCCCAGCCCGGCGCCTGACGCGGCACTGGGGGCGGTGCGGGGAGCGAAGAAGGCGAGCGTCGTCAAGCAAATGGCAAGCGCACACCAGCCGGCCGCATCGTCGCGGCGCAGGCCCAGGCGCGCCGAAATCACCCCGTGCACGGGACCTGCGGCAACGCTGGCCACCGTGACCAGCGTGAGCACCGTGCCGATCTGCGCGGTCGACAGCCCCATGCCCAGGCGCATCATCGGCACGCCCCACATGAGCAAAAACAGCGAAATCGGCATCATCGCCGTCCAGTGAATAAACACCGCCTGCCACACCACCGGGCGTGCAAGCACCTGCCGCACCGCACCCAGCATGCCGCGGCCGCCTGCATTCTTGCTTGCCGACGCCGCCTGGTCGGTACCGGAAAGGAAAACATAGCCCGCCGCGGCCACGATCACCCCGACCGCGCCCAAGCCGACGAACGCCCACGACCAGCCAAAGGCATGAACTGCCTGCAAAAGAGGCACCGCCGACAAAAACTGCCCAATCTGGCCCATGCCGCCGGTCAGCTGCGAAAACAAGGGCGTGCGCCGAACGGGAAACAGCAGCGGAAGCAGCCGCATCACCGACAAGAAGGCGGTGGCATCGCCGGCCCCGACCAACACGCGTGCGGCAATGGCCACCGCGTAGCTAGGCGCCAGCCCCAACACCATCTGTCCGGCCGCCATCACCAACGCGCCATAAAACAGCAGCCTGCGCGCGCCGAGGCGATCGATGAGCATCCCCACCGGGACCTGCGCCAGGGCATAGACACCCACCTGCACCGAGGTAAATACCGCAAGCCTGGAGGCGTCGATGTGGAAGCGATCGATGGCCTCCACCCCGGCCACGCCGAAAGAGGTTCGTCCCGTGATCGCCACGATATAGACAGCGCATGCGGTGGCCCACAGCGCTACCGCCTTGCCAAACGGCACCTGGGATGATTTCGCCTCATTTTTCACCCGATTAATAATAGGACCCCGCGCTGTTGCGGCCTTAGCTAACGGTGGGGGCTGCAGGGTGTTCAAAGGTGGGGCCAGAGGTGGGTTCGCAAGGTGGATGTGGCATGTAGCCGGGGCAGGCGCGTGAGGTGGCCTCGGCATCGGGCACGGATCGGTCCATCCCGGCCCGGCTGGGCAGGGGCGTACAGGGGTGCGAAAGCCTGGGGAAGTCGTGGCAAGGATGCGAAAAGTCACCGGGGGATAAAGTCGAGCCGCGGAGGTCATTCGCGCTAGGGTAGACGGCGTGCACTTTATTTCAACTCGCGATGTAAACAAGACCCCTGCCCGCTTCACCGACATCCTGCTCGGCGGCCTCGCCCCAGACGGCGGCCTCTACCTGCCGGAGTCTTATCCGCAGCTCGGTGACGCTGACCTGACCCGCCTGCGCGGCGTCCTCGACAAGGGCGGCTACCCGGCGCTGGCCGCAGAGGTGCTCAAGCTGTTTATCGACGACATCCCCGCCGAGGACATCGAGGCGATCACCGCCCGCGCCTACACCTACCCGAAGTTCTCCTCGCAGGAGATCGTTCCAGTGACCAAGCTGGAGGACGGCATCTACTTAGGGCACCTGTCCGAGGGCCCCACGGCCGCCTTCAAGGACATGGCCATGCAGCTGCTTGGCGAGTTGTTCGAATACGAGCTGCGCCGCCGCGGCGAAACGCTCAATATCCTCGGCGCTACCTCGGGCGATACCGGCTCCTCGGCCGAGTACGCCATGCGCGGGCGCGAGGGCATTAGCGTGTTCATGCTCACCCCGGCAGGGCGCATGACGCCCTTCCAGCAGGCTCAGATGTTCGGCCTGAGCGACCCCAACATCTTCAACATCGCCCTCGACGGCGTCTTCGACGACTGCCAGGACGTGGTCAAGGCCGTCAGCGCCGACGCGGAGTTTAAGAAGAACAACCGCATCGGCGCGGTCAACTCGATCAACTGGGCGCGCCTGATGGCCCAGGTGGTCTACTACATCTCCTCGTGGATCAAGGTCACCGAGTCCAATGACCAAAAGGTCAGCTTCTGCGTGCCCACGGGCAACTTCGGCGACATTTGCGCCGGACACATCGCCAAGCAGATGGGCCTGCCCATTGACCGCCTGATCGTCGCCACCAACGAAAACGACGTCCTCGACGAGTTCTTCCGCACCGGCGACTACCGCGTGCGCAGCTCCGCGGACACCTTCGAGACCTCCTCGCCGTCCATGGACATCTCGCGCGCCTCCAACTTTGAGCGCTTCATCTTCGACCTGCTCGGCCGGGACGCCGCGCGCACCGCCGACCTGTTCGGCACCCAGGTCAAGCAGGGCGGCTTCTCGCTTGCCGACGACCCGGCCTTCGGCGAGGCAGCCGCCCGCTACGGCTTCGGCTCGGGCAAGTCCACCCACGCCGACCGCATCGCCACCATCCGCGACTGCGATTCCCGCCTGGGCGTGCTCATCGACCCGCACACCGCCGACGGCGTCAAGGTCGCCCGCGACTGGGCCGACAAGGTGGACACCCCGATCGTGGTGCTCGAGACCGCACTGCCGGTGAAGTTCGCCGACACGATCAAGGAAGCCACCGGGCACCTGCCACCAGTCCCGGAGCGCTTCGCGGGCATCATGGACGCCCCACGCCAGGTCTTCGACCTGCCCAACGACGCCGAGGTAGTCAAGGCGTTTATCGCGCAGCACATCTAGACGGTTCACAACAGCCCGAAGGGGAGACAAAAATATGGCACAGGAGCAATTCGCAGGCCCGGAGTACTTCACCGACTTCGACCCGGAGGCCTTCGCAAAGCAGTTGCTGGAACAAAAGGCAGCAGCCGCCAAGTCAGACGACGCAGCACAGGAAGAAAAGGAAGCCGAGCAGTAGTGGCCACCCCAGAGTTCATTCTCAAGCTGCGCGAGAAGATCGGCCACGACGAGCTGTGGCTTCCCGGGGTCACCGCCATCGTCTTAGAAGACGTCCCCGCCGGCGCCCCGATCACCGAGGTGCCCAAGGTCCTGCTCGTGCGCCGCGCCGACAATGGCGAGTGGACCCCGGTGACCGGCATCATTGACCCCGGCGAGGAGGCGCATGTGGCCGCCGTGCGCGAGGTCAAAGAGGAGACGGGCCTCGACGTCGAAGTCGAGGCCCTGTTGGGAGTGGGGCAGGTGGGACCGGTCACCTATGACAACGGGGATGTGTCCAACTACATGGACACCGCCATCCGCTGCTCGGTGATAGGCGATCCCACCCCAGGGTTAGGCGACGGGGAAAACACCGAGGCCCGGTGGTTCTCGGTCATGCAGATGCCGCCGATGAAACCGCGCTTCAGACTGCTGGTCGGCGACGGCGTCGCCCAGCTGCGCCGCCCCGAGGGCTTCCGCCCGCGTATGGGCTATCAGAAGCGTGACCGGCGCCGTTAGGCGTCGGCAAGCAAGAAACTAGCAGGCAGGGCGCGCGCCGGGCAGGTGAGCGCGCCACGCCGTGACCACGCCGGCCAGACACAAAAGCGCTAGCACCGTGCCGATCTCAAATAGGTGGGTGAAGTTGACCACCTTGCTCAGCGCGGAAAACGCCATCGGGATGAAAAAGCCCAGGTAGGAGACCGAATAGTACACGGCCGTAAGCCCCGCGAGATCCTCCTTACCGGCGATGCGCTGGACCTCCGATAGGCCTGCCACCAGCGCCAGGCCATAGCCCGCGCCCATGACGGCGGCCGCGGCGATGCCCAAGCCTAGCTCGAGCGTGCGGCTGGCCACCGACGCCAGCGCCACGCCCACGGCGATGATTGCCATAGCGATCGCCGACGCGCGCGCCGAGCGATTAGTATCAATCGCCTTACCCACGATCTGGATGAGCGCGCCGCAGCCCAAGGTCACCACGGTCATCAGGCCCGAAAAGGCGATCGGCGCATCCCCCGCAGACCCCGACAACAGCTGCGGCAGCAGGGCATAGGCAGCACCCGCGCAGCCGAAAACCCACGGGGCAACCGGAACGACCACGCGCAGGAAGCGCTTGTGAGCGGCCGTTGGAACCTTCAGTAGCCCGGCGAGCTCGCCCAAGGTCAGCAGCGAGATCGTGCGCCCGACCGTGCCGCGGGCGGGTTGGCGGGTCTCCGGCACACCCCGTAACCAGATCGCGGTGCCGATCGTCAGCGTCATGTGGATGAGGTAGGCGGTGTGGGTCGGCCACGGGCCCCACTGTGCGAGCACGCTGGCAAGGCCCGCGCCGATGAGGAAGCCCGCGGTCAGGCACAACGCGGCGCGGCGCGCGCCCTTAGCCGGGTCGCCTCCGGCCGCGGCGGTCAGCTCTGCCACCCAGGTCGAACCCACGGCCATCACCAGGCCGAGTGCCATGCCGCACAAAACACGCCCGAGGGCGATGACCAACGGCTCATTCGGCGCCAGCGAGAGCAGGAGGGAGCCGAGCAGCGACAGGGGCGCGGCCAGGCTCAGCATGGGCTTGCGGCCGATGCGATCCGACATGGGGCCACCTATCAACAGCGCCGGGATAATCCCCAACACGTAGGCCCCCAGCAGGCCGTTGACGGTGACTTGGCTAAAGTGGCTGGTCTCCCGGTACATGACCAGCAGGGGAGTAAATTCGTTGCCACCCCAGGCCACCGCGACCATCGTGGCGGCCACGGCGAGCCAGGACGTGCGGGTGACGGGGCGAGTTTCCGTTTGAGTGGCTAGAGCCGTGCTCATAGCTGATTCCTTGAAAGGTTGAGGTGTTGGGTGATTTCTTTGTCGTAAGCGGCTAGGTCGCCTGCTCGCAAGGCCTCGACGAGGCGGGTGTGGGAGGCCACGAACGCCTGCGCGGTCGTAACGTTGCGCCCGATGGCGGCGGCGGTGAATCGTTGCTGGCGTTCGCGCAGGCTGCGGCCGAGCTGCGCCAGGATGGCATTGCCGCCGTGATCCATGATCGCCTGGTGGAACTCGGCGTCCAGCCGCGCGTATTCGGCGAGGTCGGCTTCCTCTAATGCTGCATTCTGCTTGCCGACGAGCTCCGTCAGCGCCTTAGCCACCGCGGTGCGCGCAGGCGCATTAAGGCCGCAGATGTGGGCGGCGGCGTGGGCGTCGATGAGCGCGCGGGCATCGTAGACATCGCGGATCTCGGCCTCGCTGATCGGGGTGACCAAGGCGCCGCGCTTGGGGTAGAGGGTCAAGAATCCCTCGACCTCGAGGCGGAGGAAGGCCTCGCGTACTGGGGTGCGACTCATCTCGAGGCTGGTGGCCACCTCGCCCTCGGATAGCATGTCGCCTCCGCGGATGTCGCCTGTGATGATGGCCTGCTTGACGTGGTCGTAGGCGCGCTCGGCGGCAGGTGTTGGATGCAACATGTATCTATCTTGCATCCAAGATTGGGGCTGGGGGAAGTTTTTGTGAGCGATAGGAATGGATTCCCGCCCTGTGGTGGAGATAACAAAAGGTAGCCGCCCGACGGGGAGACTGCCTAAAAAAGGAGAGGGGAAAATTAGCCGATGTTGAACATCCAGGAGGTGCCGTAACGGTCGATGAGGCTACCGTAGGCAGCGCCCCACGGCGACTGCTCCAGCGGCTGGATGATGGTCGCACCCTCGGACAGCGCCTGCCAATAGCCGCGGATCTCCACCTCGGTATCCGTGCCGCCGGTGAGCGACAACGGGGTGCCCTTGTTAGCGGCAGCCTCCTCGGAATCAGCGCCGTCGGAGGCGAAGAGGAACTTCTTTCCGTCCACGTGCATCTCAGCGTGCATGACCAGGTCTGCCACCTCGGCCAGCATATTTGGCATCTCGCCGAAGGTCATGACTTTCAGCTCGCCACCGAAAATCTCGGCGTAGAATTCCATGGCCTCGCGGGCCTGACCACGAAACATGAGGTAGGGAGTCAAATCAGATTGCATTTCGCTAATTACCAGCGTGTCGGTGCGCCGAACGCCCCGTAGCTGGCGCGAAGTCACCAATTACCTGTGAGTTTCATGGGCGTTTATGCAGGAAAATGTGTTCGCTAGGGATGCATGCTCCGTCTAGGGGTGTGACATAGTGCGGAAATGCCCGACCTCATTAACTAAAAGCATGAGTAGTCCCGTAAATTATGCAGCATGAATGCTGTTTTGGTCGCCGTGCTCGTGATGCTCGTGCTGTCTGTCTTAAGGGTCCACGTGGTGCTCGCGTTGTTCATCGGCGCGCTCGTGGGCGGTCTGTTGTCCGGAATCGGTCTTGACGCCACGATGGTGGCCTTCCAAGACGGTCTCTCCGGCGGCGCGAAGATCGCGCTGAGCTATGCGCTACTCGGTGCATTCGCCATGGCGGTGGCCAGCTCCGGCCTGCCTGCCCTGCTTGCCCAGTTCATCATGAAAAAGATCGGCAACGAATCCGAGGTGGCCAACCAGCGCGCGGTCTATGTGACCAAATGGCTGATGATCGCCGGTATCCTCGCGATGTCCATCATGAGCCAAAACCTCATCCCCGTGCACATCGCTTTCATTCCGTTGATCATCCCGCCGCTGTTGACTGTGATGAACAAGCTGCGCCTCGACCGTCGCTTGGTCGCCTGTGTGCTCACCTTCGGCCTGGTGACCACCTACATGTGGGTTCCTCTGGGATTCGGTTCGATCTTCTTGAACGACATCTTGCTCGGCAACATCGAAAAGGCCGGCATGGACACCTCCGGCATCAACATCATGACGGTGATGGGCATCCCGGCACTGGGCATGGTCGCCGGCCTCCTCATCGCCGTGTTCTTCTCCTACCGCAAGCCACGCGACTATGAGAATTACACCATCACCGCGGGCAAGGAGCCAGAGATCTCCGCCTACAAGATCTGGGTAGCAGTGGTGGCCATCATCGCGACATTCGTCGTCCAGGTTGTCATGCAGGCCAAGGAAACGGAAGCAGACTCTCTGCTCATCGGTGCCCTCGTGGGACTTGGCATCTTCTTGCTCACCGGTGCGGTCAATTGGCGCGAGGCCGACGACGTCTTTAGCGCCGGCATGAAGATGATGGCGCTCATCGGCTTCATCATGATCACCGCGCAGGGCTTCGCCGCCGTGATGAGCGCAACCGGTGAGGTGGAAACCCTGGTGGATTCGTCGGCCAACCTGTTCGGCGATAATCATGCCGCGGGTGCCGCCGTGATGCTCGTCGTCGGCCTCGTGGTTACGATGGGCATCGGCTCCAGTTTCTCCACCTTGCCCATCATCACCACCATCTACGTGCCGCTGTGTATGGCGATGGGCTTTAGCCCAGCCGCCACCGTGGCCATTATCGGCGCGGCCGGCGCCCTTGGCGACGCGGGCTCGCCCGCCTCGGACTCCACCCTCGGGCCCACCGCAGGTCTCAACGCCGACGGTCAGCACGATCACATCCGTGACTCCGTGATCCCCACTTTCTTGCACTACAACCTGCCGCTGCTCGTCTCCGGCTGGGTTGCAGCGATGGTCCTCTAACAAGCAAACACAAAAGATTGTGGCCCGCCGCCTTCGTGTGAAGGTTGCGGGCTTTGTGAGTTTTAGCGACCAAGTGAGTGTGACAGCGGGTGTCCCATCACGCTGCCTAGTTGTGCTTCGAATCTGAAGGTCGAAAGGAGTCGGTCGAAAGGAGCCCCCTTTCGCCGCCGCCCGAAAACTGGTTCCTTTCGACCGACTCCTTTCGACCACAAAAGTGAAGCCAAGCGTCGTGGAGGATCCAAAGTTCAGTAAGACACAACAGAAGGCCCGGCTTCTAGCGGTTGACCTCCTCGCAAAGAAGGTTGTCGCCAGAAGCCGGGCCTTTCGCGATCGCCACCTAGTACCGGTGGGTGCTACACCGTGGGCGTCGGCAAGCTAAATGCCAAGCGGCGTGGTCGCAGGGGTGACTGCGACCGGAAGGGAGGTCTCACCCATGAGGTCGGCGTCGACGGCGGCGGCGCAGGCGCGACCCTCGGCGATGGCCCAGACGATGAGCGACTGGCCGCGGCCGTTGTCGCCGGCGACGTAGACGCGCGGCTTGAAGTTCGGGAACAGCGGCTTGATCTGAGCTCGATAGGCCTCGTCGCGGACCATGCGGCCACGCTCGTCGAAGGCGACTCCCAGCTCGTGGACCACGCCACCGCGCTCAGCACCGGCGAAGCCAAGGGCCAAGAGCACCAAGTCGGCGTCCAACTCGAAGTCGGTGTCCTCGATGGCCACGCGGCGCCCGTCAACGACCTTGACCTCGTTGCCGCGCAGGCTGGTCACGTGGCCGTTCTCGCCGTGGAAGGAGACGGTGTTGACCGAGTAGGTGCGCTCGCCCAGAGTGTCACCCGGTGCGCGCTTGGCTAGGCCGAGCGCCTCGATCTCCGCGGCGGACTCGTTGCCGGTGACCACGTACTCGCCCTCCTCGTGGGCGGTGGCGGTGCGGTAGATCTTAGGGTACATCGGCCACGGGGTCGACGCGGCGCGCGAGTGCGGGGCGCGGGCGTGAATGTCGAACTGGGTGACCGAAGTAGCGCCCTGGCGCAGCGCGGTACCGAAGCAGTCGATGCCGGTGTCGCCGCCGCCGATGATGACCACCTTCTTGCCGTGCGCGGTGATCGCTGGGGCCTCCATGTCGCCCTCGCACACGCGGTTTTGCAGGTTGAGGTAGTCCATCGCCGGGTAGATGCCCTCGAGCTCACGGCCCTCGACGGGCAGCTCGCGCGGCACCGGGGTGCCGGTGGCCAGCACCACGGCGTCGTAGTTGTTCAGATCGGCCGCGGTGGGGGAAACGCCCACGCGGAACTCCGTGCCCTCGGCGCGCATCTGCTCCAGGCGACGGTCGATCCACTTGTTTTCCATCTTGTACTCGGGCACGCCGTAGCGCATGAGGCCGCCGAGGCGGTCGTCGCGCTCGAAGACGGTGACGTTGTGGCCGGCGCGGGTCAGCTGCTGGGCGGCGGCCAGACCCGCTGGGCCGGAGCCGACCACGGCCACGCGCATGCCGGTGTCCAGGGACGGCTTGATGGGTACGACCCAGCCCTCTTCGAAGCCGCGCTCGGCGATGGCCAGCTCGATATTCTTGATGGTCACCGCGTCGTCGGCAATGCCGAGCACGCAGGCGCCCTCACAGGGAGCGGGGCACAGGCGGCCGGTGAACTCGGGGAAGTTGTTCGTGGCGTGCAGGCGGTCGAAGGCCTCGCGCCAGCGGTCCTGGCGCACCAGGTCGTTCCACTCGGGGATGATGTTGCCCAGCGGGCAGCCCTCGTGGCAAAACGGCACGCCGCAGTCCATGCAGCGGGTGGCCTGCTGTTGGATCTGGCCCTCGGGGGCCTTTTCGTAGACCTCGCGCCAGTCCATGAGGCGCAGCGGAACCGGGCGGTGTGCGGGCTCTGCGCGGTCAAACTTCTGAAAACCGTGTGGATCAGCCATTAGTTCACTGCCTCCATGATTGCTTCGTTGACGTCGCGGCCCTCGCGGGTTGCGACCTCGATGACGTCGAGCACCTTGCGATAAGGCGCAGGAAGGATCTTGACCATCTGGGTCGGGTCGATGGTGACTGGCTTGCCGGTGCGTTGTTCAAAAGCGGCAAAAAGCGCCTTGAGCTTATCGACGTCCTCCGGCAGCAACGGCTCGATGCCGTTTGCCACGTCCGGGTTGAGCTTGTTTTCCAGGCCGTCCTGCGGGGCGATGTAGGCCACGCCGCCGGACATGCCGGCGCCGAAGTTGTCGCCGACCTCGCCGAGGATGGCGACGGTGCCGCCGGTCATGTACTCGCAGCCGTGGTTGCCGATGCCCTCGACGACCACCGTGGCGCCGGAGTTACGAACGCAGAAGCGCTCGCCGACCGAACCCGCGATGTACATCTCGCCGCTGGTGGCGCCGAAGGCCACCACGTTTCCGGCGATGATGTCCGGGTTCGCCTTGAGCTGAGCCGGGGTATTGGTATCCGGGCGCACCACGATGCGGCCGCCGGATAGGCCCTTGCCCACGAAGTCGTTGGCGTCGCCGACCAGGTCCAGGGTCATGCCCGCGGGGACGAAGGCACCGAAGGAGTTACCCGCGGAGCCGGTAAACGTCAGGTGCAGGGTGTCGCTGGGAAGGCCCTTGCCGCCGGCAGCGCGGGTGACGCGCGAGCCGGTCATGGTACCCACCGAGCGGTTGACGTTGGTGATCGGGTAGGAGAGCTTGACCTGCGGGTCCTCGCCTGCGGCCATCCAGCTCGGGGCGTTGGCGGAGTTCTTGGCCGCCGCGGCATCGATCGTGAGCTGGGTGTCGCGGATGATCTGGTTGTCGAGTGCGTTTTCCAGGCCGTGCTCCTGCTTCTTGGTGCAGCGCAGGTTCTGGTTGCGGAAGAACTTCGACTCCACGCGTTCGAAGATCGGGGACAGGTCCAGCTTTCCGGCGCGCTCGGTGGCGGCAGCCTCGGTCATCTTCAGGACCTGGGACTGGCCGACGGCCTCGTCGATGGAGCGGAAGCCCAACTCCGCCAGGTATTCGCGGACCTCCTGGGCGATGAAGGTGAAGAAGTTGACCACGTGCTCGGCGCGGCCGGTGAACTTCTTGCGCAGTTCCGGGTTCTGGGTTGCCACGCCCACCGGGCAGGTGTCCAGGTGGCACACGCGCATCATGATGCAGCCCTCGACCACCAGCGGGGCGGTGGCGAAGCCGAACTCCTCGGCACCCAAAAGGGCGGCGATAACCACGTCCCGGCCGGTCTTGAGCTGGCCGTCGCACTGGACGCGGATGCGGTCACGCAGGCCGTTGAGCAGCAGGGTCTGCTGGGTTTCGGCCAGTCCCAGCTCCCACGGGCCGCCGGCGTGCTTGAGCGAGGTCAAAGGCGAAGCACCGGTGCCGCCGTCGTGGCCGGAGATGAGTACGACGTCCGCGTGTGCCTTGGAGACACCGGCGGCGACGGTGCCCACGCCCTGCTCGGCGACGAGCTTGACGTGAATGCGGGCATCCGGGTTGGCATTCTTCAGATCGTGAATGAGCTGTGCCAGGTCCTCGATCGAGTAGATGTCGTGGTGCGGAGGCGGGGAGATGAGACCCACGCCCGGGGTGGTGATGCGCACCTCGGCGATCCACGGGTAGACCTTGTTCGGCGGCAGCTGGCCACCTTCACCCGGCTTAGCACCCTGGGCCATCTTGATCTGGATGTCCGTGCAGTTGGTGAGGTAGTTGCTGGTCACGCCGAAGCGGCCGGAGGCCACCTGCTTGATGGCCGAGCGACGCCAGTCGCCGTTGGGGTCAACGTCGAAGCGGCGGGCGTCCTCGCCACCCTCACCGGAGTTGGACATGCCCTTCAGTCGGTTCATCGCGATAGCCAGGGTCTCGTGGGCCTCGGCGGAGATGGAGCCGTAGGACATGGCGCCGGTGGAGAAGCGCTGCACGATGTCGGCCACCGACTCGACCTCGTCGATGGAGATCGACGGGCGATCCGGCGCGAACTCAAACAGGCCGCGGATGGTGGCCAGGCGCTTGGACTGATCGTCGACCTTGCGGGTGTAGTCCTTGAAGATCGCGTACTGGCCCGTGCGGGTGGCGTGCTGCAGCTTAAAGATGGTCTCCGGGTTAAACAGGTGGTACTCGCCCTCGCGGCGCCACTTGTACTCGCCGCCAAGATCCAGCTCGCGGTGGGCGTATTCCTCCGGGCGTGGCAAGAATGCCTGGCGGTGGCGCGCCTCCACATCGGCTGCGATGTCTTCCAAGCCCATGCCGGAGATCGGGGACACGATGGAGCCGAAGTACTCGTCGAGCAGGTCCTGGTGCAGGCCGGTGACGTCGGCAAGCTGGGCGCCACGGTAGGAAGCGACGGTGGCGATACCCATCTTGGCCATGACCTTCAAGATGCCCGAGGTGGCCGCCTTGATGTAGTTGCGGCAGGCGGCATCGAGCGTCAGGTCGCCGAGCTGGCCCTTCATGCGCAGCTCGTCGATGGTTTCGAAGGCCATGTAGGGGTTGATGGCATCGGCGCCGAAGGCAATCAGCATGGCCAGGTGGTGGACCTCGCGGGCGTCGCCGGACTCGATGACCAGCGAGGCGCGGGTGCGGGTGCGCTCCTCCACCAGGTGTTGGTGGATGGCGGAGGTCAACAGCAGCGACGGGATCGGCGCGTAGCGCTCGTCGGACTCGCGGTCGGAGATGACGATGAGCGTCTTGCCCGCCCGGATGGCCTCGGAGACCTCGCGGCGCACGCGGGCGATGGCCTCGCGCATGCCCTTGCCGTGGTGGGCGACGGGGTACAGGCCGTAGATGACGGTGGCCCCGAAGGCTTCCCAATCGTTGCCGTCGTTGGCGTGGATGAGGGTGGCCAGCTCGTGGTTGTCGATGATCGGGCGATCCAGGTGGATGCGGCGTGCGGCCTCAGCATCGGGGTTGAGCACGTCGGACTGCGCGCCGAGCAGGGTGAACATGGAGGTCACCGGCTTCTCGCGGATGGAGTCCAGCGGTGGGTTGGTCACCTGGGCGAAGCGCTGCGCGAAGAAGTCGAACAGCATGCGCGGGCGCGAGGACAGCGCCGCGATCGGGGTGTCGGAGCCCATGGATCCGATGGCCTCGGCGGCGTTGAGCGCCATCGGCTGGATGATGAGGTCGACGTCTTCCTCGGTGATGCCGAAGACGCGCTGGCGCAGCACGGCGCGATTGTGTGGCATGTAGTTGTACTTGGTCTGCGGCAGGTCCTCGAGGTGGACGAAGTTGGCCTTGATCCACTCACCATAGGGCTGGGCGGTTGCCAGCTCGGCCTTGATTTCCTCATCCTCGATGATGCGGCCGGCCTTGGTGTCCACCAGGAACATCCGTCCCGGCTGCACGCGGGTGCGCTTGACCACGTGCGCGGGGTCGATGTCGAGCACGCCAGCCTCGGAGGCCATGACGACCAGTCCGTCGTCGGTGATCCAGATGCGTCCCGGGCGCAGGCCGTTGCGGTCGAGGGTGGCGCCGACCAGGGTGCCGTCGGTAAAGGCTACGGCCGCCGGGCCGTCCCACGGTTCCATGAGGCAGGAGTGGTACTCATAGAAGTCGCGCAGCTGCGGGTCGATGTTATCGGCGTGCTCCCAGGCCTGTGGGATCATCATCATGACCGCATGCGGCAGGGATCGCCCACCGAGGTGCAACAGTTCCAAGGCTTCGTCGAAGCGGGCGGTGTCGGAGCCGGATGGGGTACAGATCGGCAGCACACGGTCGAGCGGGCCGAGCTTCTCGGACTGGATGAGTGCCTCGCGGGCGTGCATCCAGTTCTCGTTGCCGAGGACGGTGTTGATTTCTCCGTTGTGAGCCACGAGGCGGTAAGGGTGTGCCAGCGGCCACGATGGGAAGGTGTTGGTGGAGAAACGAGAGTGAACCAGCGCGATGGCGGTCTCCATGCGCGGGTCGGTAAGATCCTCATAGAACTCGGACAGCTGCGGGGTGGTCAGCATGCCCTTGTAGACGATGGTGCGCGCGGACAACGATGGGAAGTACACTGTGTCCTCGCCGTTTTTGGTTCCCAGCTCGCGCTCGCAGCGCTTGCGGATAAAGAACATCACCCGGTCGAGGTCGATGTCCTTTTTTAGTCCGTTGTCGTCTTCGACGGAGAGGAAGATCTGCTCGAAGTGCGGCATGGCTTCCTTGGCCATCTCGCCCAGCATGGAGGAGTGACAGGGCACCTTGCGCCAGCCCAAAACGGTTGCGCCCTCTTCGACGGCGATGGCTTCGATCTCGCGCTTGGCGTCGAGCATGGACATGCGCGCGCGTGGCAGGAAGGCGATGCCGGTGGCGTAGGAGCCGGCCTTGGGCAGCTCGAAGTCGACGACCTCGCGGTAGAACTTGTCTGGGATCTGAATCAAGATGCCCGCACCGTCACCGGTGTTCTTTTCGGCACCGGCGGCGCCGCGGTGATCGAGGTTGACCAGAGCCTGGAGGGCCTTATCTACCATTGCGCGCGTGGCGCGACCATACATGTCAGCGACGAAAGCGACACCACAGGCATCGTGCTCGAAGCCCGGGTTATACAATCCCTGTCTTTTCATAAATCCCCTCACGCTTTCAGATGTGCTTAGAATCTATCTATTAATCAACAGGTTTATTATTCATATGTAAAGTTAGGGCAGCCTAAAATTTGGTACTCACGGGGTGGTCTGTGAGATATCCCACTTTTGTGGCGCGGCCTTTGGCGCTATAGTTGTCCCCTCCGCGTGCATTTTTTTGCTTTACGACGCCACGGTTTCAAGCTCCACGAGCGCATACGCAAGCTCGCGCGCGTCACAGGTCCAATATTCCTCCGGGCGCGGGTGCGAGGTTGCAGGCCCCGGGCGAGCGTGATCCACCGCCTCACGCCAGGCAAGCGGGATGGCCTCCGCTCCGAAGAGGGCACCGAGCATCGCCCCCGCGATCGCGGCATTGGTATCGGTGTCCCCGCCACGGGCGATAACGTCTAAAAGTCCCTGCTCGAAGCTTCGCGCGTGGGCGACCTCGAAGACAGTGACACCAAAGGCAAGGTCCACAAAGCCCATGTGCGTGACAAAGTCCTCGGGCAGCTCCCGCTCACCGCCGAGCAACTGGACCAGCGCCATTCGACCGATGCCCTGGCGGATCTGCGTGGACAGCGCGCGGGCATAGCGGGAATTGAGCTCCACGCAGTGGGGGTGGATGTGGGTGAGCACACAATCGAGGGCGGCAATGCGGGCCGCCTCCTGTGGTTCAAAGGCAATGCCGATGGGGCTTGACCGCATGAGCGCGCCGTTGGCCTGGCTTTCGGGACTGTAGACGTCGGAAAGCAAAGCGGCACTGCACGTCGCGCCGATGTCGAAGGCATCTCGTGCCCACCTTTTGTAAGAAGCGAGGACATCGTCCTTGTCAAAGCCGCCGCGGCGCAGCAGGCTGCGAGCCAAGGCGAGGGCCATCTCGGTGTCATCTGTGCCTTGGCCTGCGATCAGCTTCCAATAGCCACCATCGTGCATAGTATGCAGCGTGCTGACGTCAATTTGGGACGGTTCCTTGAATTCAAAATGGGCGCCCTGATTGTCGCCGATAATCTGGCCGTACCAGGCGCCGAGGGCGCGGTCGTAGACCTCTTGGGAGAGTAATCCGCTCATGCCTTTACCTTAATAAGTCCACGCGACACGAAAACCTCGGCGATCGAGAAATCGGCCACAACCTGCGGACTCATGGATCTCGGAGGCGGAAAACCACCGCCAGCTGCACAAGATTGATCTATCGCGAGCAAAGATGCTCCCCGGGGTGACTACGCCTTTTTGACCACCGCGGGCTTGAGGCTCATCGCCCCGAAGCCGTCGATTTTACAGTCAATGCAGTGATCGTGTGGACCTGTGCCCTTGTCGGGATTGAGTCGAATTCCGCGGACCTTTGTGCCTGCCTTGAGCGGCTGGGAGGCGCCCTTGACCTTGACGGTGGTAGTGATAGTGACCGAGTCGCCCTCACTGAGGATATTGCCCACCGCATCCGTAATGAGGAATTCCTCCTCAGGTGCCGCCTCCTGAGGCCATTCGTGGCCGCACTCCGGGCACGCGAAAAGTGGCGGCATTTCATAGGTGAACTCGCTGCCGCACTCGGGGCAGGCTGGCAGGGCAGTGGCACTGGTGTCAGTCATACGAACACTGTAGATGACCACCGGCCGCAGCACCTGCCAGACAACGATAATTCCCGCAACGTGCCGGAAGGGCGGGTTCATTCCGTTGTCCCAGCAAACCAGTAGGGTTTCCCATGCTTTCTTTTCCTCAAACGCAAGGTTGCGCTCTAAGCTTGAACGAATGACCGACCACCCCACCGGCGCCTTTGCTTTCCGACGTCCACGGCTCGTTGGGCTCGCCGTTGCCGCAGCCATCGCGCTGACAGGCTGTGCTGCCACCACCGATAACTCCGCGCAGCGTGAAAGCACTCCCGCCGCAGTTAGCACTTCCTCCTTCGGCGAGGTCGCGCCGAGCCTTTTTAGCCAACCTGAGCCGGTCGACCTCGCCCGCATCGTGGCTGAACCCGACCCCCGCACCATCATCACCATTGTCGAAGACGACGGCGGCACCGCCACCACCGAGGGCAGCGATGAACCCATCGCCGCCTTGTCGCAGGCCAAGCTGTTTCTGGCCTATTGGGTCTTGCACCATGAGCCGGACGACACCGACCTGGTAGTCGATATGATCGAAAACTCCGACGACTCCATCGCCGATCAACTCGATGCCGAATACCCCACTGCCATCGATGACGTCATCGAAGCCTTCGGCCTCGATGAGACCGCCTACTCCGGTTACTGGGGTGAGGTGACCACCACCACCAACGACCTCGCTAAGTTCTTGCACCTCATCCGCGATGACGAGGCAAGCAAGCCACTCATGTACGCCATGGCCAACGTGGCACCGATCGCGGCCGACGGCTACCGCCAAAGCTATGGCACTGCCTTGCTGCCCGGCGTGGTCGGCACCAAATTCGGCTGGTCCGATGACCTCGCTGCTCACTCTTCGGCAAGCTTTGCCAACGGCTACGTCATCGTGGCCTACACGCTAGGCTCCGCCGACGACCTCAGCGAAGATGTCCTCGGCTCCGTGGAAATAACGATTGCCGGTTCCTCCACCGCCGCCGAGCCGACGCTGGGCGAAACGAACACCGCGGAATCGGCCATCTCCTCTTAACACGTGGGATTCGTCGGTGAAGACCAGGCAGTCTTTTTCATTCCTTGACTGCCGCACATGATGGCTACCGCCCTTGCCGCTAGTAAAGAAGGCTTCGAGCCTGACGCGGTTACAGCAGGCGATTGTGCGTGCTCACCACGTATTCAAGAA